>CAIKDP010000112.1 GCA_903826205.1 Akkermansiaceae bacterium | reverse complement strand
GCAGGAATTTGAAATCCAAGTCCCCATCACCCACTGGGTGAGCCAATTCATTGCATGTTTTCGTCTTCAAACCGCGCAATTATCAGCACTTGCGCTGCTCATCCGCAATCCCAACTGCGGATTATGGGTTCAATTTTCCTGCCCCAAGTTTTCCTGCCTCCCATCTTCCGTGCTGGCTGCGTCGTGAGGGCATGCTAAAATCACTTCCCAGCATCCCCCGACCCGCGGGTCACTCCTTGGATTGCAGCTTGATCTCCTGCAGGCACATGCCGTAGCGGCTGCCGGGCGGGTTGCTAGGCATGGCGAAGAAGTTGGCGGAATACGACAGCCAGAGGGTGCGGCCATCGGCGCTGATGAACTTGGACGGGATGTTGGCGAAATATCCCTGCTCGCCGAACTTGCGCATGAAGGTCACCATTTTCCATGGGCCGGTGAGCTGGTCGGATTCCAGGATATAGGTATGCATCGCCGCACCGGTGGTGACACCGTCGGTCACGCACATCAGGAATTTTTTCAACGGCGCGTTGTAGGTCATGGTCACGCAGCCCATGTGATCGCGCCATGCGGCGATCGGTTTGATCTTGCTGAAATCATGGGTCCAGCCGCTGCCGTCGTAGAACTCATACTTCGACGCATCATTCATGTTCTCGATGGCCGGGGTGACGCGCAGCAGATAGATTTCATCGCCGGTGATCCAACTGTTATAGCCGAAGCGGCGGTTGCTGCCATCGGACGCGCCGTGGGCAACCAGATAGGCTTTGCCATCCGGCGAGTGTTGCATGTTTTTGCCGAAGTCGACGAAGTGCGGGGTGCCGATCTTGACCGGTTCGCCGTTGAGCCCGTGTTCGCCAAACAACGGTTGGGCCGGCGTGCAGGGCGTTTGCGTCCAGGTCTTGCCCAAATCCGTGGACCAGCGGAACCCGACAAACGGCCCTAACCACGGCCAGTTGTAGGTGATGTCGTCCTTCTTGACGACCTGTCCGCCGCCGAGGCTGTAGGTGCCGTAGTACCAGACGCCGTTATACACCAGACTGCCGCAGGGATAGCGGCTGGCATAAGGGGCGGGATCGGATTTGTAAACCGCCTGGTCCACCACTTTCAAGTGGAGCGGGTCATCGCCGAGGATCGTCGCCTGTCCGGTGGCCGCGTCTTTGCCCGCGGAGTTGGACACCAAGCCGTTGACCGACCCATCCGTGTAGGGCGAATACAAGTTGCCGTCGCTGGCCCACGACGGATACCAGGTGTCGGCCTGGGTGTATTGCGCATGGCGGCCGGTGAACACACACGCGGTGACCGACTTGCTAGGTTCAAACGGACAACCGGCCGGCGGCTCGGAACCCAGGACCAGCCCGGCCGGCGGTTCCGGTGCTGCCACTGCCTGGGGCTGTTCAGCTGCCACCGCGAGAAGCGATGCCATAACCCACGCCAACGCGGCCACCATCCCGGTCCTGACCGGCGTGATTGGCGCGGAACACTGCTCATCGATCGAGTTGCCTACCCCTGAGGAGCGGCGACATTCCTGTCGCCGTGGCATTGACATCACGACAGGAATGTCGTGGCTCCTTAGGCATGCACCCATTGGCATCAACCTCACACAGAAATTGCCGGGAAGCGTGGATTGTGATGGTGAGCCGGGCATCATAAACCACTGAAAGAACTGATACCACTGAGAGCACTGATAAAGAAATGCCTTGGAGGTTTTGAATAGGATTGAGACGAGTATATTCTGTGGTTTCATCTTTAAATCAGTGGTTTCAGTGGATCTCAGTGTCTTCAGTGGTCAAGTAGTGGGTTATCATAATCACCTACGCTTCCCTTAGGTTGATGCAAAGGGACAAATACCATCTTTTCTAACTCTATCTATTTGTCCGTCCCGCTCCACAGCAAGGGCAGCAGGCGCTGATAGGATGACCAGCCGAAGCCGTCGCCGCCGATGTTGCCGGGCCACTCGACGACCAGATTGAGTTTCGGCTGGCCGGCCGCGCCGAAATAATAAAGCACCGTGAGTGAGTGCAAGCCGGCTTGCAAGGGCACCTCGGCGGTTTTGGCGCTGCCGTTGACGCCGCCTTCGCCGTCGTTCTCGATGAGCGGTTTCCCATCGAGGATGAGCCGGCACCCGGTGTTGGCGCGTGCGCGGAAATTGTACACCGCGCGGGTTGGCGCGCGGAAATACCCGTCGAAGCGCATCGCGAAGTGTTGCTTGCGCTGGCGGCCTTGTGACACCTCACCCACCGCCGCCAGCGGGTTGGCGGCCAGGCCGGTTGCCACCGCCGTCACCTTGGTGGTGCGCAGGTCGCTGAAGATTTCCTGATAGGGAAGGAACCCGTTGGCGGCATCCTCATAGAACGACCAGCGCAAGCCGGGCTTCAGGTTGTCTTGTTCCGGCAGTGCCGGGTGATAGTCCGCGGCGGCGTATTCGCGCTTGGCCTCGCGATAGGGCAGTGCCTTGAACAGCCCGAGAAACCTCAGCGCCGGCAGATCGCGTGCCGCCACCACGCGGAAGCGGACTTTCTCCGTGGTGGTGTCGCTGAACGGCAACACCCGCTTGTGACCCACGGTGCGGCCTTCCGCCACCGGCGTCCAGCGCCCGTCCTGCCATGCGTCCAGCGCAAAGGCGGAGATCCGCTGGCCGGCCTCGAGGAATTCCTCGACGACCAGGTTGTTGAACGTCCGTGGCTCGGGAAACTCGGCGATGAGCGACAGTGGTGTGGCCGCGTCCGCCGCCATGCACGGCTGCTTGCGCGCGTTGTCTAACATTTGCGCCGGATTGTCGCCGCTGCGTCCGCCTGTCAGCGTGAGATTGGCCCCGGCTAACAAGTTGTCGCGGAACGAATCGTCGATCCACTTGCGCAGGGCGCCGAGGCGTTCGGCTTGTTTGGCGGAAAACACGCCGCTGGGGTCCGGCGACGGGCTGATGATGAGGGTGGCACCCGAACCGATCGAGGCATAGTAGGCGTTGACCAGCGTCTCTAACGAGCGCGGCTCGCCCGTGCCATCCCAATGCCAACCGCCCTGCAGCACCCGGGTGTCGCATTCCTGAGGAATGAAAAACAACTCCTGCCCGCGCAGCTTGGCAGCATCATCGGTTAGAGAAGGCAGGTTCTTGCTGATCAACTGGCCGTAGTGAAACGGCACCCACTGGAGTTTTTGCACTTCGGGCAGCATTGGCAGCACGTTCCAATTCACGGCGTCGCCCACGGCGGACTCATTGCCGCACCAACGTGCGCCGAATCCGCACATGGCGACCAGGCACTTCGGTTGATAGCGATACACCAGTTCATAGATGCGGTTCCAATCCTCGGCGCCGTTACTGCCCGCGCCATCGAACCACAGCTCGCTGATCTCGCCATAAGGGATGAGGGTTTCCTTAAGCTGCTGCTCGATGTATCCCTGATAGATCTGGCGCTGTTCCGGGGTCATTTTTTCCGGGCCCTGCCGCGGATTGAAACAACGCGGGTCGTGCAAATCCCACAAGGATATGTAGAGGCCGAGCTTGAGGCCGCCCTCGCGGCAGGCATCGGCGATTTCGCGGAGCATGTCACCCTTGCCGTCGCGCCACGGCGAACTGCGGATGCAATAGTCATTCTGTTGCGTTGGCCACAGGGCATAGCCGTCATGGTGCTTGGCGACAAACACGATCATCTTGGCACCGATCGCTTTGTGAAAGCGCACCCACTCGCGGGCATCAAAGGCGGTCGGGTTGAAACTGCGCGGGTCCTCCTTGCCGGTGCCCTGTTGCTGGCCGGACGCCGTGCTCATCCCGAAATGCGGAAAGGTGATGAGCTCCATGTCCAGATACGCCAGCTTTTCGGGAGTCGGCTTCACCTGGGCCGCACGCCGCTCGGCTTGCGCCAATGTCTCCTCAGTGCCGGCAGGCCGCGACACTTCGCGCGCGTAAAACGCCCGCATCCATTGCCAATGTTCCGCGTTGGCGGGAGTGACCGGCTCCGGCGGATATTGATAGGCCGGCAGGTTGTCCGCCTCGGCGGCCAACAGCGCGCATGGCATGGCCAACGCCAGAGCCATCGTCGCAAGATGATGCTTGTTCATAATTGTTATTTTTCCAACATGTTAATCACATCCGCGGCGCGGCTCTGCGGCGTGACCTCAAGTGACACCAGCTTGCCGTCGCGCACTGTTCCCGCCACCGTGGTGTTGCCGGGGGCGTGAAGTTTGAAGGTGACGTTCCATTTCTTGGGCCAGGCCGGCATGACATACAACTTGTTGCCGTCCGTTTGCAGCACCATGCGCTGCATTGTTGTTAGAATATTGTTGCCGTGGTCCTGGTCGGGAATCCAATCGAAGTTGGGACCCCACATCACGGGGAAGCGGTGGCCGGAATTGACGATCGTGGCACGGGCGGCGACCAAACGGCCGGCCTCCTCTCCGAGGCCGAGACAGGCGGCCTGGATGCTGTCCTGGCACCAGCCGCGGTTGTGGTGGTTGGTGCGTTTGTCAAAAGTGGCGCGGGCCATGGCGAGGTCCGGCCGGCCGACCCCATAGAGCGGGAAGGGAAACACCGCATACAGTTCCGGGTTCTCGGAATTCGATGACGCGGCAAACGTGGCGGCGGGGCGCAGGAGTTTCACCCCTTCGACGTCGGCAACCGGCACCGGCGGGAGCTCCTTCAGGAGCCGCGTCCAACGGGCGCGCTGGGCGTCTGTGGTTAGATCGGCAGGCAGCGCCAGCAGGCGCGGCAGCACGTGGTGCAGGCCGGCGACTTCCGGCATGGGATTGACCGCGGTTTGGAAGGTTTCAAGCGATTGTGCGGGATCCATGATGATTTTGCCGTTGGCATCGCGCTTGGGCCAATACTGGTCGAGGAAGGCGATGAGCGGATCGGCCAGCGGCACCAGCGTGTCCTTGGCGAATTGCCGGTCCTGCGTGAAGTCATATCTATCAAGCATCACGGCGGCAAGTTCCAGGCCACCGCTCCAGTGGCGGCGGATGTAGGTGTTGGCGGGCTCGGGCGCGGTGTTGCGCCAGCCGTAGTCACCATTGTTAGGTAATCCCCAGAAATACATGGTTTCGGGAAACACGGCGGCATTGGTGAATTTGTAGTAGGACTCAACGCGCGCCTTGCTCAGCGGCAATGCCTCATGATGCATGCGGAACCATGGATCCATCATCTCGAAGTCACCGGTCGCCAACATCGGCCAATAGGCGAGGCGGGTGTTTTGGAACCAGTAGTTGCCACCCCACAGCCGCCAATCCGGATTGCCGTCCGGTGTCTCAGGCGAGGCCCCCGGTTGTTTTTCCACGGTGAAAATCGAGCCATTGAATTTGATCGGCGAACCGCCGCGCCCGGAGCACGCATTCATGTAGCGCTGCAACACGTAGTCGCGCGTGAGGGTGTCCGCCTCGGCGCCGCCATCCACAAAGATCCAACTGCGCTCCCAGAACGCATGCCACCAGGCCTCGTGCGCCAGCCGTGATTTTGTTAGATCAGTCTTGGCGGCCTGTTTTTCCAGCGTTTCAAGCTGTGCCAGCCAGGCCTCCGGCGTGGCGGTATTGGCTGTCAGCACGGTGATTGCAAGGGATTGGCGCTTGGCCGGTGCCGCCGACTTGAGCGCCTGCTTGCCATCCGGGACGAAGCCCTCGCCGCGCAGGCTGGCGCCGAAGGTGCGGTTGAGCAACGGATCGGCAAACTTGCCGGTCAGCGACTCCAAATGTTGGACCTGCAGGGTCAGCTCACAGATCGAGCGCGTGTTGCGGTGATACCACAGCACCTGTGGCGAGGTGACGGGCACCACCACGTCCGGCAGCACCGTCGGTTTGTAGGGATGGCCGCTCAGGCCTGCCGCGGAATGCGGGTCGTCGTTAGAGCCGAACGGCCGCTCGCGCAGGCGCCATAATTCCACCTCCGCACGGCACGTCACCGCCACGGCCGAGTCCACATCCACCCGCACCACCGGCTGGTTGGCATCCACCCACAGGGAGATTTTGGCGGGTTGATTTTGGATTTTGGATTCTATCTGAATGACGCCGTCGCGCAGTTTGAGTTGCTGGCGGAAACCGGCCTTGACGTCGAGTGCCGGCTCGAACTTGACCCGCACGCGGCCGATCTTGCACAGGCGTGCGTTCTCATCCCAGGCATCGGTCTTGCTGATGTAAAACACCAGGTCGCCGGTCGTATCCACCCACGCGTTGATGCCGATGTCCCCATTGCCAGTCGGCATCGAGCCCAGCGCATTCGCACTCGGCGAATCCCAGACAACATCGCAGGCGTCCAGCCGCGCGGCCAGTGGCGGGTTTGGCTCCGCCGCCATCCCGCTGCCTCCCGCCGCCGCATACGCGCACAATGCCAGAGCGCGAGTGCGCCAGAGCGCGCTTGATTTGCTAGATAGGGGTATTTTACGCATAGGTTTGTCCAATACCCTGCGCGGCCTGCGGTTCTTTCAGCCGGATGCGGCGAGTAGCCGCGGCTTCCTGCCGCAGGCCGCAGGCGCAGTGCCTGTGGGTCGCCAAGGAAGAATCTGATCTTCATCTTCGATCCACTATCCGCTATCGCCTCTTGCGCCCGCCATTACACGCCACTTGGCAAGTGTCGTTCCATGGATCGGCGGCCGTGCTCACGGCTTGGCCAGGGCGTACAGGGTTTCGTCAGTTGCGACGTACACCACCCCATTGGCGGCGGCCAGGGGCGCGGATATGGCGGCGTCGAGGGTGGTTTCGCACAGGAGTTTCTTGTCGCGACTGGCGGCGAAGATGTAGAATTTACCGCGCCGGGTGCCGAAGTACACTTTGCCATCGGCGACCAGCGGGCTGGACCAAATCTCGCCCGCGACCTGATGGGTCCACAGTTCCCTGCCGGTGGCGGTTTCCACGCAGTTGAGGGTTTTGTTACCGGTGTCTGCCACGAATGTCAGCGGCCCGGCCACGGCCGGAGTCGAGAGACTTTGTTTGAGCGGATAGGACCAGAGCGTGGCGGTGGCGGTGGTGTCACCCGTCTGGTCGGCAGCGACACACTTGAGCCACGCCTGCCGCTTGCCCCACCACAGGTCGCCTCCGACGGTTAGATAGATCCGGTCGCCGAGGAACACCGGCGGGGCCACGATGGTGGAGGGTGATGTCTCGCGGTTACTGATATAGTTGTGGATGTCTTCCTTGGGAGCCGTTGTGTCGGGGTCGTATTTCCAAACGCGCCGGAGGTTGACGACGGTGCCGGGCGGTGGCATCGCGGTGAGCGCCTCGAAGGCATAGAGCACGCCATCGCCGCCGCCGAAGCTGACCAGCGTGCGGCCGTTGACGGTGCCCAGGGCTGGCGAGGAATAGGTGTTGTGAAAGATGCGCGGGCCGATGTGCTCGTCATCCTTGGCGACCATACGGCCGGTGCGTTTGTCGAACACCACCAGGCTCGGGCCATCCGGCTTGGGAATGCCCCGGTGCGTGTTGTCCACTGAATTGTTAGAATTGAGGTAGAGAAAATCACCGTGCAGCAGCAGGCTGCCGTAGGCGGTGTCGTGGTGCCAGATGCCGGCGGCGCTGTCCAAGTCGGTCACCCAGAGGATGTCGGCATCGGCCGGGCCGGTGGGGATGGGATCCGCGCCCTTGGGCGTCTGGTGCCGCGCCTCGTCGGTAAACGGTCCATCGTTGCCGTTGGCCATGCCATTGACGTCGAGGCAAACGACTTCGGCGCGGTTGTTGAGGAGATAGATGCGATCGCCCTCGATGGTTGCCGGCGAGGCGATGCCGACCCGCGGCCAGTCCAGATGGGGGTCGCCGCCGATTTTGGGCACGACCCATTGCCAGAGCAGCGCGCCGGATTTTTCGTCGAGGCAGTAGAAAATCCCGCGGTCGCCAGTGTGGCGGGGGTCACGGGGCGAGCCATTGTTAGTCCCGACAAAGACCCGGCCGCGGGCAATGACAGGGGTGGCGTAGCTTTCCGAGCCAAGCTTGGCAGTCCACCTGATGCCTACGCCGGTGGCGGGATCCACGCGATCCAGCAGATTGATTTCGCTGCTCACCGGGTTGCGGGTGAAGCGCTCGCCAGGCTGTGGCAGATCCGCCGCCACACCCGGCCAACAGCCAACCAGCGATGCGCCAGCACACAGGAGAATGGATAACTTAACAGATGGACTCATGACTGGGAATGTTGGGATTGGCACCGGGCGGGTGTTGAGACGTCCGGTGCCGTGGTCTCGGTACGAGTACGGGGAATTATCCCACCTCTTTCCATCGATCCCTGCGGACACGCTTGCCCGCACTCCATGCCGGGTAGGTATCGGTTGGCGGCATGCTGACAATTCCCAAATGACCTCGTATGCCCGTGCTTAAGGCAGGATGGACATTCCTGTCCATCGCAGATCAGGCAGAGGAGGACAAGAATGTCCCCCCTCCCTGACGGATTTGTCGACGGACGACGTGGTCGAGACGGTCGTTGCCACCGCCGCCGGTGTGGAAACCGTCGAAGCCCGCTGGACAACCAGCGGCAGCGGCTATATGCGGGTGGAGTTTCTCATGCCGTAGGGCGCTGCGCGCCCGGGAAGAGCCACATTACTGACTGGACGGCAGCTTGGACTACTGAAGATGAACCACAAAGAACGCAGAGAACACAAAGAAATGCGCCATCTTTGCGCTCTTTGCGTTCTCCGTGGTTAAACCATTGTATTCCAACCTAAGGACTCCTCAGTAAATCCTAAGCATGAAATTCTAAACGAAGAGAAGAGGAAGAAAGCAGCATGAACGCCATGTTCTTGGTTTAGAACGCGGGGTGAGCGTTAGCGAACTTGGAAAAACTGGCGAAGCTCTGAATGGCATAGCCAACGGCAATTTAGAATTTAGGACTTTTCTTCAACAGGCGCGTTGGTGACGGGAGCATTACCCGCAGCGGAGTCGCCTCCCCGCATTCTAACGAATGCGCCTGCATGGAGGAAGAGACGTTCTCTTCGTAGGCGCGTTGGTGACAACGCGGGAGGAGCGAGGGTTATGCGGGCCAAGAAAACCACTGAAAGAACTGATGACCCCTGAGGTCACTGATTGAAGATAAGGTTTCCTGTGGTTCTAAAATCAGTGGACTGCGAAGAGAAGAGGATGACAGCGGCTGGAAGCCGCAGGTACGGCCTGCGACGAGACGTCGCAGCCACGCGGGATCCAGCAGCGCGACAATCCGGTGGTCCGATCGGACCACCGGATTGT
>CAIKDP010000111.1 GCA_903826205.1 Akkermansiaceae bacterium | reverse complement strand
GTCACACAGGGCCACTAGTCGCGATGCGTCGGTCGAATACACCTCAAGAGACTGCAGCAGTGCCTTTGCTCGGAGACTTTCCTCCCTTATCGTGAGAATCGCGGCGAGTGCGCCCTCCGGGTCGGAGGCAAACCAATACCTGAAAAGATCCTGCAAATCGCCAATCGGCAACATACCGGTTTCCCCCTTCCGGATGATCTCCCGCAGCGCAGCTTGCCGTTCCGCAGCCGACTCGGGACCGCCTTTCCCGACGGCGCGGCGGGAGGACAGGCGTTCCCTTTCGCCATGCGTGTGGTGTTCGAACCCGTCAGCAGGGATACTCCCCTGCCCGGTCCTACCAAACCATCCGGCTCCACCTCGCCACACCCAGACCCCGCCCAATGCGAGAATAACACATACCAAAACGCGAAGTGCCGGAGTCATTTTTCGGCCAGTATTCTTTCTATCTGTTGGATTCTCATCTTATCGGCATTACCTCCCATCCGCAAGTGTCGAAGCAACGGTTCAGCGGCCGCAGATCTTGCGGCACCAGCGGGAACCTCGCGCAACACATCATCCAAAAAGGCATTGTTATTGGAATTGGCAACCACTTCGGCCATTGCGCATGCCGCACTGCTCCGCGATTGCGGAGGCAGTGAACGAACGAAATCAAGACCCGCCGATCCACCCAGATACTGTGCGATTCCTCGACCGATTACCATCGAGTCGCGGGAGTAGTCAACAATGCCGCGCTCGACAAGACCGTCCAAGCCGGCGACAAAGCTCTTCCAGTCGCTGGCACCGAGAGCTTCAATCGCCCCGGCTCCATATTGCCGCAAACTCGAATCGCCGGCGTATAACCTCGCAATCTCCTCCTCGCCTCCTGCCGCAGCCACCGCCCGCAACGCGGATTCACCTATCACTTTCCGTGCGTCTTGCGGGAGTCCCAGAAACATCGATTTCCCAAGGAGTGGGACAAAATCCCTGTTCGCTGCATTGGCTATAGCACTTACAGCCTCCATTCGATCCTCCGGGAACGGAAGCGTGGCCACCGCTTCCAAAGCCGCCTCCGGCCGCTTCGCCGCCCAAGAGTAGAACGCCGAGCCGATCAGTGCCTCCTTGCGCTCTCCCTGCCCCGCGTCCTGAATTATCGCCATCGCAGTTTCGGGGCAGTATTTGCCTGCTTCCGCCATGACCCTGTGCCACGCTTTGCGGGCGTTGCTCGGCGAAAGATTGTTGTCGGCGAACTGAAGAAACTCACGGGGCGCCTTTGAGAACCAATCAGCGGACCAGTCCACGGCGTATGCGCGCTGGTCCTCTGCGGGAAATGCCGCGATCAAATCGAGGGCCAGCAACGGATCCCGCTCCATCCACTTGCGGACAACTTCCGCGAAATCACCGGAGTGCAATTGAAAACCAACAAAGGGATCACCCGCCGTCCCATTCCGTATTTGCTCAATGTCCTCCGCAGAACGCGCATCGGCTAACATCCGGAAGGCCGCCTTTGACCGGTCCTGAGTGGCGACATCCTCCGTTTGTCGGGAACCCGAACCGGAATCTTGCCCATCGCTGGCCTTCCCAAGAGGGATGTAGTGCAAGGTCAATGCGACAGCACCAACCAGTACCACGCCGGTGAGAACCCACAAAGGCAGATATTGGCGATTTCCAAAACTGAGTGGATTCATATCGATTTGAGTATGCAAACACTACTACGCGAAGCGGGTTCAAACGGGACGGAAAATGGCCCAATCGGCCAGCATCTCAGATCGTCCCCTCCGAAAAAACATGTAGCCCAGTTTGGAGTTTCACGAACATCAGACTTCCTCATCCCGGGATCTCTGACAGTCCACCCGACCAAGCTATGTGACAATATCTGGCATTGATTCGTCATAACCACGATTGCTCTTTGGCTTTCGGTTCTGTTATTCCGGGATTCGGCGGCTGCCAATTATCAGATTTGTCGATGTTATCCAAGTTCTTCCTAATGGCAAAAGTCCAATTGAGTTCTATAGGGGAGGCTGGCGGGGGCGCACTAAGTTCGAAAGCTGTCTGATAGCTAAAGCCACCACTTACCCCGACCCCTTTTACAATCTCGGCGCTAACATTCAATGAGTAGCTAAAGCCGTCACTTTTTTTGATTGACTTGGGCACAAAAACCGCATCACTCCTGAGACAGAAGTTGGTGACCACCAAGCTCACCAACGCCCATCCAACTGTGGCACCTTCCCAATTCTTCAACGGTTCAGGTTGTTTCTTATTCGAGTTATCCTTAACATCCGCATAAACCAATGTGGTTTCGTTGCTTGTCGTGACTTGAAACATTTCATGATCCTTTGTTATTCCACCAGCGGTAAGATGAGCTATTGTTCTTGTAACCCACTCCTTTTTCTTGGGCGCAAAAGGAATCGGTTGAAAACTATCATATCGCCAATAGGATTTAGTTACTAACATGTGCGCGATCGCCTGGCCAAAATGCGACCCAGATGCTGCGGGAACCGCATCTCGGCGCTTGGGCCATTTCGACAACTCAACCCAATGAACCAAACTCCAATCTACTCCTTCACCAAAGTGGTCTCTTTCATGAAAGATTTTCTGACTCCGGACTGCACTTTTCCAAGTAGACGGCCAAGCATTATTGAACGAAGCATTGGCTGGCTCATCAATGCAAACCAGCAACAAACCGCCACTACTACTCCCGGTCCCCTCCTCTGCAAGCGCGGTGCCTTTGGAGAGCAGGGTGACGGCGCCGACGGTGAGCGCGGAGGTTTTCATGAAGGTGCGGCGAGTGAAGGGATTCACGGCGGCAGTTGGAACGACGGTTGGTTGAGTTGTTAATGTACTCATAATTGGGGGGTGAGTTAGTTTTTCGCTCGAAAGCGTTTTTCAATTGCCAAAAATCGGGGGGACCCGCAAGCTTTTTTTCACGGAGACGCAAAATATTTTTCTCCGCCCTCTGAATCACCCTCTAACCCCCCATCGAAATATATGAGCTGGACCGCAGTTTTTCCCGTGCTAACCGAGGCGCAAGTCGCTGAATATGAATGCCATGCCACGCCGGACGAGCGGGCGGAGGTGGCGGCGTGGACCGAGGTGGCGCGGGTGATCAATCCCCAACAGGGCAGCCATCTGATATCTACCAGCTTGTTCTGGAAGCCCGCGCATGCGGCCGAATCCGACTTTCCGCGGCCCACCCGGGAGGTGTTGCGGGACGCGGCCAAGCTGGGTTTGGTCTCCCGTCATGCGCCGTGGGAACACTATGTGCAGCCGCTGTTAGACGAAGCCCGCGCGCTGCGGGAGGTCCGCCCGGAGAGTTTCGTCCGTCACCTGGTTTATGCGTGCCAATGCCGCCAATCGCTCCGCCTTCACGATTGCATCGTCATTGCACTTGGATGGCCATTCGATCTCTGAATGCTTTAGGGTACGGCGGAAATGCACCATCACTTTCGGCATCAGATGATCGTAGTAGACCGATTACACGCTACAGTTCAAGGGCATCCTCGCTCATCAGGTCCCGTCACTTTGAAATCATGGTTTTCCATTGTGCAATCGACTCTTGCTCGTTGTGTTGCTCGAGGTAACGAAGCAATGGCTCGATGGCCGCGTTCCTCGCGGGACCAGGAGGTAGCGAGGATATCCAGTTTGCGCAAGTGTTCGCATCGCGCTGCACCGCTTGGGCAGCAACAACACGGAAGACTGCGGGAGCCTGGGGGGCATCGGCACCCACGCTTGCCGCGAACTTCATGCCATCATTCGGAGAGATGCTTCTGGCGATCTCGCCGGCTACCGTGGCATCATCCTTGCCAACACTCCATAGGGCACTGTTACGGAGCTTTGCAAGCCGGTGGTCCAAGGATTCCCCACCTCTGGCAACCAGACATTCCCTAAGAGCTGTCGTTTGCGCCATTGCAGACAAGGGGACCGTTTTGATACTTCGCAGATATTCGTCAATGCCGTTTGCAGCCAAGGAGCGGCGCGTGAGATTGAGAAACGCCTGCCAGCAAACATTCTCGTCACAGCTCACCTTTGTGATCTCCAAATAGTCGCTCACTCCCATGCCGGGCACTCTCGACACCGCCTGGCGTAAAGCCATATCAATTTCGTCTTGCGAGTGCAAGCGCCGGGTCGCGTTCACAACGGATGCCGCAGTCCAACCGGAACTGGGGCAACCCAAGGTCTCAAACATCACCTTGATGCTATCTTGGCGATAGGGCGCGAAACTCGGTAAATCCAACAGGTCCCACGCTGTTTCGGAGTTGTTGGCGGCGAGGTATCGGATACAATTCCACGCAAACTCCCGGCGCACATCTGGCAGGCTCAACATCCGGTCACACAGGGCCACTAGTCGCGATGCGTCGGTCGAATACACCTCAAGAGACTGCAGCAGTGCCTTTGCTCGGAGACTTTCCTCCCTTATCGTGAGAATCGCGGCGAGTGCGCCCTCCGGGTCGGAGGCAAACCAATACCT
>CAIKDP010000110.1 GCA_903826205.1 Akkermansiaceae bacterium | reverse complement strand
CCTTTTTGGTGCTTCGACCGGTGTTAGGGCTGCAGGAATTGATTGATGAGTGCCGATTGTTGAATTTTGATTTTTGAAGTGACTGGGAGGCAAATTCTTCCTCTTCCAATCAAAAATCAAAAATCACATGTCATCAATCATCAATCATCAATCATCAATCATCAATTCTTTCGCGCCCAGGAACAGCGTGCTGAAATGAGGCCAGCTGCCGCTGTGATGCTCGCCAGCCGTGGACTGACGGCAGCTTGCTGCCGCTGTGATGCTCGCAGCTTGCTGCGGCATGGACCGGAAGCAGGTCTGGTGAGCGGACGGGAACGTCCCCCGTCAGCAAGCTGGCCGGTCCTACAGCGGCAGCAAGCTGCACCAGTCCACGGACGGTCCACGGACAGTCCACGGACGAGAAAGTCAAGGAGAGGAGATGGCGCCGGGAACGCCACGCCCCAGCTTAGTGTGAGTTGTCCCATTGACTGGCGAGCTGGGGCTCGGCGTTCCAGGCGGGGAAGCATCCAGGAGCGCGATATGGGATCGCCCTGGCCCAAGAAGGGCCAATGGGAAGCTCTTCGCCATCACTCATCCGGCGTCGCCAAGGCTATGCCGGGACAAGTTTGGCTCTTCACGGGCATTGGTCCCCCCCGAAAAAGCAAAATATGCTGGATTTCTAGAAATTCAGTAAAATCCGCACAAACAACGCGAAGATATGCGCATTGAATTTGTTCGACCCGGTCCCCGTGGCTCTCTACTCTTACGGAAATGAGGCGCACGCACCACCTATCCCATTAGCTTGATCCCTACCTCCCTCGCGCAAAAATTCCCTAACCTGTCAGCCACAAATATTAATTCGAAGATTCACACTACCGCGAACACCAACCCTGATAACCAACCACAAATGAAAGCACTCTGGAAACTACCAACCGCCGCCATCAGCAGATGGCTCCTGCAAAAACCAAGCAACCTGTTGTGGGCCGCCGGTGGCGGTGCCTCACTTGCCGTCGTCCTCATGTCCTGCGCGACCACCTCCCGCACCATGATGGCCCCGCCCAGCATCCCCGGTGCTACCTTCGTCGGCTCCGAGGCCTGCTCACAATGCCATGAAAAACTCACCAGGGACTTCAAGACCGCAGATCACGCCAGACTCCAAGCCAAGGGCCAAAATGCCAAAGACATGGGCTGCGAATCCTGCCACGGCCCCGGCTCCAAACACGTCGAAGCCGGCGGCGGCGCGGGCACCATCGTCAATCCGAAGCGCTCTCCCGAAACCTGCTTCCAATGCCATCTCGACAAGAAGGCCCAGTTCTCCATGCCCTACAGCCATCCGGTGCTCGCCGGTAAAATGTCCTGCGGCGACTGCCATAACCCGCACAAGGGCAATGCCGTTGCGGTCAAATCCAGCGACACCTGCGCCCAGTGCCACACCGTCCAAACCGGGATGTTCACCTTCCAACACGAAGCGGTTCGTGAAGGCTGCTCCGCCTGTCACAATCCGCACGGCACGGTCAACCAGAAGATGCTCACCGAGCGCAACTCCAACCTCTGCCTGAAGTGCCACTTCCATTCGCAGAAAACCGGTGACGACCTCAATATCAACAGCCGCGATCACGGCACCGGCTCTACCAGAGCGGGCACCTGTTGGTCGGCCGGCTGCCACGAAGCCGTCCACGGATCCAATGTCAACAGCCACTTCCGCAACTAATAATCCACACCCTTCCTGAGTATATGAAACGCAAATATTTCTCAAACCGCCTCCTCACCCACTCCACCATCTGGTTTGGCTGCGCCGCTGCCTGCTGTTCGCTGTCGCTCCAGATGTTCGCCACCGCGGGCACCCCGACCACGCCAACTCCGGCGGCACCAGCCCCTGCCGCAGCGGGCACCAATGTGATCGGCTTCGCCGTCGGCGACACCGCCTCCTATGGTGACAAAGCCGCCTACCAAAGCCGGTTCGCCCAAACCGCTGATTTCTACGGCGGCATCAGCAATCTAAACTGGCAGGGAGACGTCGCCGACGGCGTCTCGCTCGCCCTTGAAGGCCACGCCCTCTTCGGCATGGAAGACTATGGCTTCCTCGGTACACTCAACAAGAACGGCCTTGGCTACGTCCAACTCGGCTACAAGCAGTTTCGCACTTGGTACGACGCTTCCGGCGGTTTTGTGCCGGGTGCCGTCAACTCCTGGATCCCGCTCTATGACGATGATGTTTCGGTGGACCGCGGGCAGGTTTGGTTTGAAGCCGGCCTCCGGATGGAAAACATGCCGGAATTCACCTTCCGCTACACCCACGACTGGCGCGATGGCACCAAGGACTCCACTTCATGGGGCACCTCCACCGCGGTCGCACCGGCACCTGGCTATAAGAACGTCCCCTCACTCAACCTGATTGACGAAACCACGGACACTTTCCGGCTGGACTTCACCCACACCCTGGGCACCACCGACTTCGGTGGCGGCGTGAGTTTCCAAACCATCAAGAACGATGACACCCGCGTCATGCGCAACGGGGTGTCCGCCGCGGACTATTCGCTCGGCACCCGGGTGCAAGACAACGCAACCTATGATTCGGACATCTTCGGTGCCAACCTGTTCAGTCAAACCCGCTTGTGTGACCGGGTCATGTTCGGCTTCAGTTATAACTTCAGCAACCTCGATACCGACGTTGGTGGCAACCGGCCCTCGAATAATGCGGCCGCTCCTTACGCCCTCCGCACCTCCCAGGATCACGCGCTTTTCGGAATCCTTGGCGGCACTCAGGGAACGATCAATGTGGTGGACGCCAACCTCCGGTGGAATCCCATCGACGACCTGGTCATCATCCCATCGATCCGCGGGGAATTTGAAAACACCGCAGGTTGGGCGAGCCACATCGCCGGGGTCCGGGGTAATCCCGACGCCACCGAAGCGGATTTGGCCACTGCGCTTGCCGGCGGTCCCTTGGCATACGCGATTGCGCCATCTGGCACCAATCGGGGAAAATATGTCCCCACACTCGCGTCTGAAATTGTTTCGACCAACAACGAGGTGAATCAATTTGCCGAGACGATTGAGGCCCGCTACAGCGGCATCGAGAACATCTTGTTGTACGGCAAGGCCGAGTTTTCACAATTGGAAGGAGCAATGCGGCGAGCTGACAGCGCGACCCAAGCCAATGTAACGACTCCGCCAGCCATTCCCGGCTACAGTTCGACTGCCGATGATCGTGCGACCGATTCGGAAATCGACAAGCAGAAATACACGATCGGTGCGAACTGGTATCCCTGCTCCGGCGTGAGCCTCTCCGCGCAGGCTTACTACAAGAACTCCGACGCTTACTATGACAACAGCGGTAGCGAGGCCGCCATGCTTCGCCAGAGCAACTATGACACCACCGATGTCAACTTCCGGGTGACCTGGCGGGCACTGCCCACTCTCACGTTGGTGAGCCGTTATGATTACCAGCATACCAACATGGACACCCAGGCAGAGCCTTACGGGGCGGGTACCAGTTTGTTTGTGCCCGGCGTGATTGAAAGCGCGGATATCACCAGTAACATTTTCACCCAAAGTGTCACCTGGATGCCGATTGAGCGGGCTTATCTGGCGGGAAGTTTTTCCTACGTTGACTCTACCACCGCGACCGGGGCATTCGGTAACCCTGCCTATGTAAACAGCGATTCGGATAACGACTATTTGACGCTCTCCGTGACCGCTGGATATGCGATTGACGACAAGACCGACGTCACCGCCACCTACAGCTACTACTACGCCGACAATTATGCGCTGCCCCGCAACGTGACGACCGGCGTCCCAGCGATGGGTTATGGTACCTCCATTGAGGAGAACGTGTTCTCAGTGTCATTGAACCGCCAGATTACACCAGCCATGCTGTGGAGCCTCGGTTATGGCTATTACACCGGCACTGACAGCACCTCCGGCGGAAACAACGATTTCTCAGCCCACATGTTCTCCACCGGTCTGCAAATCCGCTTCTGATCTGCTGGCCAACTTGATCCCACCAACCAATTAGAACCGCAACAATGAACTGGACAATCAAAGCCACTCTGTTGGCGTCCGCCGTGATGATCGCCGCTCCCGCCGCCTATGGTGACGCTGCCGCGACCTACACCGCCAAATGCGCCTCGTGCCACGGGGCCGATGGCAAGGGCCAGACCACGATGGGTAAGAAACAGAAGGCGAAAGACTACACCACTGCCGAAGGGCAGAAATGGACCGACGAGGAAGGTGTCAAAGCCATCCTTGAAGGGAAGGCTCCGATGAAGGGCTACAAGGAGAAGGGGATCACCGAGGCTGACGCCAAGGATCTCGTCAAATACATCCGCGCCTTCAAGAAATAACCACTCGCAGTAGCTGCGGCCTTGTATCCGCAGGCATCTTGGGCGGGGTCTCGGCAACGGGGCCCCGCCTTTTTGGTGCTTCGACCGGTGTTAGGGCTGCAGGAATTGATTGATGAGTGCCGATTGTTGAATTTTGATTTTTGAAGTGACTGGGAGGCAAATTCTTCCTCTTCCAATCAAAAATCAAAAATCACATGTCATCAATCAT
>CAIKDP010000109.1 GCA_903826205.1 Akkermansiaceae bacterium | reverse complement strand
GGCCAATCCGCCACGCCCCAAGAACATCACCATCAACTACTGGCGCACTGAAAGACCAGCACCAGCGAAAGGAGGAGCCAAGTGAAGCGCCTTCTTCCCCTTTGCGCCCTGCTTTGCGCCCTGCTTTGCGCAACACTGCCCGCATTCGCATTCGTTGACTCTAACAACAACGGACTGAGCGACCTATGGGAAAGAACCTATAACAACGGCCAACTCTTAGGCCTGTCCTTTGACCCGCAGGCTGATGCGGACGGCGACGGTTGGACCAACGCGCAGGAAGCCGCCGCAGGCACCAATCCATTAGATCCGAACCCGCCCGAGGGAATTGTCAGGCCACAACTCACCAACATCCCCGCCGTTTGGTCGGAACCGGACGAAAACGGGGATTCCGTTATTGTCACGCCTGCGTCGATGCTCATCGCGTGGCAGACGACCCCCGGCAAGCAATACACCCTGCTCTACTCGGCCGATCTCATCGAATGGCTCGCCGTCCCGAATGAGACGTTCATCGGCAGCGGTTCAGTAGTGGAATATGGCATCGAACTCAGCACCGACGACAAACTCTTCTGGCGCGTCAAGATAGAGGACGTCGATACCGATGGCGACGGGTTGACGGACGCCGAGGAGGTCGTGCTCGGAACCGACCCAACCCTGGCCGACAGCGATGAGGACGGTATGCCCGATGCATGGGAAGTAAAATGGGGTCTCAATCCCCTCGATCCTGCCGACGCGGCTGCGGATGCTGATGGCGACCATGTGTCCAACCTCCGCGAATATGAACTCGGCACCGTTCCAACCGGGATTTATCGCATCGAGGTTCTGCCAATTGGTGGATTCCCCTATTTCCACTCGGCAGCGGATGACGGCTCGGTCGTCGTGCAAGCGTCGCTGGACCCGAGCAGTGCCCTGGCACTGGTCACCGCACCGGACGTCAACGGTGACCGGGAACTGGTTGATCCGGCGCCGGCTGGAAACTGGCATGATCATGAAACCATCATGGCCGATCTTGTGGAAGGCGGCACTCTTGAAGAAAACGACACCATGGACCCAAGTGGCCCGAATTCCAGCGATGGCACCTTCCGGGTTTATCAGTCCAGCACGGATTTGCTGATTCTCCAAGAGCCAGGCGTGTTTGTCGCAACACTTACATCCGACGTCTCATGGCAAGCGATCAACAACCATGGTGTGGCAGCCGCCACCGCCGAACGCCTGGTTGCTGCCGCCAATGGCATCCCCGAACACTATGAGGGCGACGTCCTGATTTCTGATGGAGTCACCTCCACTGCTACTCCCATGCCAGCGGATTGGTTCCCTGCATCCGCCCTTCCATGGGTTCAAGCCTTCTCGGACGATGGCAAGGTTCTTGTGTACCGGCCAATGGCAACTCCGGCCCGGCCTGAGACATACCTCCTCGACGTGGCAACCGGCGCATATACGTTTGTTAGGCAGCCCGGCCTTGGTGGTGAATCCATTGTCTGCCTCTCATCCAGGAATGGACGCATGCTTGGCAGTGGTCCCACGCCATTTCAAGTCACCATGGATGGCACTCCGATCCGCCTTGAAGGGCTGCAAATCAAAAGTAGCCCCACGTCGGACGTGGTGTCGCTCGCTTCGCTATACCCTAGCACTTTTGTTCCGCACCACATCAGTTCGGACGGTCGTATCACCCTCACAACCACTGATTCAGGTAACCAAATCGCCATTCTCCAACTCGTTCCCTATAACGACACCGCCAACACCGGCATGTCGAATGACTGGGTTGCCAGCGAAATCGCCGCCCTGATCGCTCTCGACCCGACTCGTTGGGGCTACCTCGCTACTGCGAACACCCTCGATCCCGACACTTGCTACTGGGATGATCGTTGGACCGCCATTCAGTCCTATCGACTCAGATTGTCCAGCTTCTCGCGACAACTTTCTCGATTTGCCGACTCCGATGAAGATGGAGTCGTTGATGCGGATGACGCCGACCCGTTCGACTCGGTAGTCGATTGGAAACCCGCGCCAGAGGCGTCCTATGCGGTCATCGTGTTGGCGCAGGTAAACTACAATGGGCTATCCGGCATTGAACCGGCCGTCACAGGTTCCGCCATCACGGCATCCATCGGACGCACCGGCACCG
>CAIKDP010000108.1 GCA_903826205.1 Akkermansiaceae bacterium | reverse complement strand
GTGCTCGACGGCAGCGGTGGTGAGTCCGTTGAAACCCTTGCGCATGTCGCAGGGTTCCACGGCCAGATAGACTTTGAGCGCTGACATGCCGAGTCCGATCACGGGCGGTCTCCTTCCCGGTATCCGGCGATGCCAGCAAGTAGTTTCACCAACAAGACGACATGGGCCGGTTCACAAAGCAGGATGCGCCCGCCACCCTCCAACTCGATGACCAGATGACTGTGGGCAACCGCCGGCATCTCCACTTCCACGAACCGTGTATTGGCGACCCGTCCATTACGTCCCCGAGGCCGGGGTGCTTTTGCATGAGACATGGCCGCAGACTAGCCGGTCGCGCGGCCCTGGCTAGGGGGTCAATTATAGGACGCTTACGAAGATGGTCACTGGCACTGCGATGGAGATGTCCCCGAGAATGCCAAGTTCGGTTGGATTCCAGTCCGAGCCATCGCCGACCACCGCGGTTTCCGCGAAAATCTGCGGCACCTTGGTGTTGATGAGCGCGTCGAGGAAGGCGGCAGCGGTGAGCTTTTCCAAGTCCAGACCACGGAGGCTTTCCTGCAAGCGGCTTCCCGCCACGGCCCGACCGGAGCGCAGGGAGTCCAGATAGGCAGCGGCTCTGGCGCGGGTTTCTTCTGGAACAAGGATGGTGTGGCGCATGGGGGAGGCTTCAGGGTTGAACTTCAGATCAGCTTGACAGCCACGATCGCAAGCACGACCGGAATCGTGATGCCCAGGCCCATGATGACAAGACAGCCCCCGCCGGTGATCATGCGTCCGATCTTGCGCTCCCGTCCGCCTCTGGTCAGTGGTATACCAATGGTCCGGGAGATCCTGGACTTGGCTGCGGATATCCCCAAGAAGCGTTTCCATGAAAATCCCCCCATGTTCATTGCTCTATTTCTTTCTGTAGTTTGTGGTTGGTGATCGATCACGGCTTGTGCATCAGGTCTGTTTCTCGTCGGCGTCAATCTTGTAGCTTACGCTCCAAGTGTATTCCCACAAGGAATCTTGTAATCCGGGTATTTGGCGGCCATGTGCGAACAGTGTTTTGAGACGTTTAACCGTCTATCACTTGCCGGGTGAGCGGTTCTCGTAAACCGGAAGCAGGGAATTGAAACATTCCGCGATCAAGGTGGCGACGTTCACACCTCTTGAAACAAGATCTTCAGCAGAGTGTTGATGGCCGATCAGGAGGTTAAGCCATCTACTCTCATCCACTCCGGCTAAATGGCCCGCAAGGTCCAGCTTCCCAAGCATACGCGTGTCGAGACCGTGTGCCTCCACTGTCCACCCATTGTCATTAGGGCGAATCGTCCGGTTGAAGGCCAGCTCAAGGTGGGGATACGGGTCGAAGATCCGCATCCCTTGTTCCTGTAGCAGGTGATGGAACCAGATGACGTGATCCTCCACTGCAAGCCAATTCAAAAGATTAAGCCAATCCACTCTGGCATCCTCCGGCACGTTGGAGCGCTCGACATAGAAGCCGTAGAGGCCGGCCTCCGGTTGGATGCGTATATAGAATTTGGCCTCAAGCCAAGCCTCGCCTGTCCCATAACGGCTGATGGAAGCCCAATGGATTTCAGGCCTGCGGTAAATCGACCATGAGTTCATGGGCTCCCGACCATCGATAAGCCGTGTGACAGCCCCTCCGAGTTGCTCCCTCGACCTCCATTGCGTGCCGTCAACATCATCTTTGAAATCCAGCCGGAGCAATCCCGCGAATGACTTTCCCATCCAACCGGGGGAAGTTCGCGATTTTCCTGACTTGGATTCGCTCGCCTCCTTTTCCATGCGGGTCAGGATTCGTTCTTGGAGTCCGATCTTTGTCGTCCTCTGCTCTCCTCCGTCCCATTCAATGAGCATGTCTTCTCCATTGATCGCCAGAACCTTGAAGGGCCCCCTCTCATTCTCGTAGTTGCTTCCCACTTTGAAGCGATGTTCGTGCATGGTGCCAGGCATCTCGTTCTATGCGCTACGTTTGAGTGATGAGGGCATTTAAAAGAAAGCGCTTACGCCTGCTCAAACAGCTTCTCCACCTTGCGGATGGTGGTGGCCGTGTGCTTGCCATTCACCAGTTTAGCGCCTTCGAGGGTGGCTTTCAAAGCAGTCAGGGCCGCCTGACCGGCAGCGAACGATTTCTTCTCGCCGCCATATTTTTTGTCGGAGAAATACTTGATGAAGCCAGATCCGCTGCGGCTGAGGGTTAGACGCCAGCCTTGGAAGGCGGCGGTTTCGTAGGTGAAGCGGGTCAGGTTCTTGATCGATTTCATGGTGGTTGGGGGACGCGGTGCATCAGGAAAGATTCCAAATTCAATTTGGAGGTTTTGGTAATAGCGACTCAGGCACGCTGGGGAGCTTTGCCCGGGCTTCGACCACAGTTCCAATATCTCCTGACCAGCCGTGGTATTCCATGGTCCATTTTCCATTCACCTTCTTTAGAATTGCCAGAAAATCCATCTCAAGCTCATCAACCACTTCTTTTGCAAATGGCTTGCCGTCCTTTGCACCGACGTGCCCGGTAAACTTCGCCCAATCGCCCGCGATCCTGACATCTCCGGTGAAGATCACTTCTTTACGTGCATATTTCGATACTGGCCCACGCATGGTATCCATGATGCTTTTTCGCTCAGCACTTCCAGGTTTCGCCTCGGTCACTTTTATGTTAGCGGCGGCGACTCCCGCTACTTTCTGAGGATCCTTGGATTTCCCAGTGTCAGACGCCTTCATGTTGCGCTCATACCTAAGGACCCCATTTTGACCGAAGGCGGATGGAGTCTCGAAGGAGTTGGACGAAGAGAAGCCAATCTTTTCTTTGGTGGTTTCCTTATCGGTGGTGAGCAGCAACTCCTGACCATTCAACTGCCATTTGCCTATTGATTTCGTTGATGAATCCTGTTTCGGCCCACGCACTACTTCCATGATACGCTGAAAAGTCCCGTCCGCCATAAAAGTGAGAGTTTCCGAATAGCGTCCATAACTGGTATTCCATTCACCAACCAGACTTTGTTCACCAAAAAGCGTGAGAATACAAGAAGCAGTTACTAGCAACAAAGAAAAGAATGTCTTCATGTTTGGAGATTCGCTATGCTCTTCCGTGAACGGTTACGGCGTCGTAAGAGGTTTTCATTTTGCCAGTGATAGTGAGCCATCGTGGGCCACTGTGACCTTGAATGGATATCTTTTGGGTTCCTTCCCACCCAGAAAGGAAACACTCTCAAGGGCTATAGTTTGACTAGAAATGGACAGCACATTCAGAGCGTCCAAAGCGGCTACCTGTGGCGGGGCGTAGTTGGGCCATTTTACTTTTACTGCCGCGAGCAGTTTGGAGACTTTCTTATTCGCATCCTCAATTTCCTTGAACTGGCCTGTGGCATTTTTGGAAAAAATGTGAAGCGTAAGCGTCTTTGTTGACGGGACTCTTGCGATGGCGACCAATGAGCCATCCGCGCTTACGAAAGGAGCTTGCGGCGCGCTCTTCGTTGTCCCCGAGGAGAATTTCTGGCCATTGGGAAACGTCAGGGTGTCTTCCAGAGTATCCATTCCTGAGTTGTCTTTGCGTTCAACGATTTTGCTCACATATTTCTCGCCGCTGGGAACAGTCAACACCCATCCCATTCCATCATCGGTTTTCACACATTCGCCGCTGGGGTGTTTGAGTGTTGCAGGGGCTTGGGCGTGTATTGAAGGACATGTTAGCAATAACAGGGCACCAAGGGCGATTTTGTAGACAGTTTGGGTGTGTTTCATCATTGAGTTGTGGCTAGGAATTTGCTTTTGCGGTGAAGGCCGTTGAGAGAACCGGTGGCCGGACCGGAATGGTATAAATGCCAGAGTGAAGATAGGGTGGACATCAGTGCGGCGGCAATCCATTCACTTTGACCGGCCCGCTCATGCGGAAGGCCCGTCCGCCCTCAATACGGTAGCGAACCATCACCGCCACATGCCTCTCTTCCCGGTAAGTGATCGAAACCTGCTTGGAATCGGCTGACCATTTTGCGTAATAGGCAGTGGCGGCGGTATCAAGAACTATTTTGATCTCTTCGAGAGGGCCGATTTTCTTGCCGGCCTGGGCATCCATCAGATAGACGTGAAAATTGGTGAAGCCGGATTCGCCCTCGCCATGTGACGCTATCGCATATTGGCCGTTTGGAGACTGGCCATCGACAATGGTGACATATTCATTGGGTTTATAGTGGTATTCCGCCGTGGCCATAGCGGGTTGTGTGAGGCACATAATACTGAGGCCAATGGTTGTAACGATGTGGAGTGGAATGCGGAGTGTCATAAACGTCGGGATTGTATTGTTGAGGTGATGCTATAAACGAAGCTCGTTTGGGTTCGTACCTATCCGGTGAACTTTGTCAAGAAGTTTTGTTGGAAAACTCAGGCGGTCAGGATGGGCAAATACTTCGGAGTTGCGGCATGACGGTCCATACCCAAACCGTCTCATACTCGCGGCAGCGGTGGGCGGATGATGAGGGAGGGCATCACTGCCGGGCGAAAGTCAGCGTGAGCCTCCCATATTCAGCGGCGTATTGAGCGGGAGGTATTTCGCGTCACCTTTCGTCGCAGGTGTCACCGACACCGGAGGCGGTGTGGGTTCAACTGGCGGCGGCGGCGCGACAGGAGGCGCTGGCGTGAACGTAATCTCGGGAGGTTTGCGAACCACCTTGGGGTCCCAATGGTCTGCTTTGGCAAATTGCCACTCGCCCTTGATGTTGGCGGAACCCGTCCAATAGAGGGTGTTGAGGGTGCCTCCGGCCTCTTTGAAAACCACCTTGGCTTTGCAACTGAAGGGCCTTTCAAACGAAGGAATGGTTAGATCCGCCGTGATGAAGCCGACTTCCGTGGCTCCTGGATGCAGTTGCCTGACCTCTTCCTTGAGTTTCAACCCCTCCAGTTCCAGCTTCTTTTCGATCTCCGCCGCACCCGGGATCTGGATTGCCTCGGACGGGTTGATTTTGGACTTGGCGGCTTCGAGTTCGGCTTGGAGGTTGGCGATTTCCTCAGCCAAGCGGGTGTTATTGGCGCGAGCCTCGGCCAGTGCCCTCTGCCCTTCACGCGCTGCGGAAGGATCCTCCGAATTACAGGATGACAACAGACACCATCCCAAGCCGATGAGGCAGGCACTGGCGCAACGACTGAGATTCATGGCGACTGCAGTGCTGCTAACTGCCATGATCGCCTCCAAGTGCCCATTGGATAGTGACAATTTCATACCGCGATCATGCTGGACAGGGGCGGCGTTGTCGAGCGGGTTTTTCTCAGATAGGGCGGTCGGTGACCGCGCCGCGAGCCCCTGGCAAAAATTATCTCCCGCACCGGCTCAAAAAAAATGCCGAATCTTTGCAACGCATGCGCAACTGTTGGCGAGTTCCGGCTGAACCCGAACGGGCACAAACAATCCGAGGGTCGTACAAACAGATGAAAAAGACTGCTTCCAATGCTATGATCACTTCGGCCTACCGTGATACCTTGGCACAAAGTCCCCCAGCGGCTTTGCGCGAAGTCATCGAGTCCCTGACTTCCTCAACGTTGCACTGATTTCACAGATGAATTTCCGGTCGAACGAAATGACCGGCAGACCGCAGTGAGACACCACATAACCGAATGCTGCGCATCGTCATGATGATTTCCCCACAAATTCCATATTTTTGGCTACCCGGCGCCCGCATTTCACGCTAACACACCCATACAAAGCATGAGTGACACTGATGAATCCCGTTTTCCAGAAACCCGCTGGACCCGCGTCCGCAAGGCTCAGAATGCACGGAACCCCGGGGAGGCACGCAAGGCGTTCGAGCGGCTCTGTCGCGACTACTGGAGCCCGCTTTATGCCTATGCCCGGGCCATTGGGCTTGTTCCGGAGGATGCCCAGCGCCTGGTCAACGAGTTGTTTTACCGGATGACCTACGAACTGTTTGCCATTCATCATCCCGAGGAGGCCACACCTGACATCCCCCGCGACCAACTTCCCATCGGCAAACAGCGCGATTCGGGCGACGACACACCGCTCCTTGAACGCGCCGAAGACTTCTCCGAAAGAAACCGCGAACGATACGGAGCCAAGGCTGGACGTCTGCGCGATTTCTTTATGCTCCAGCTCAAGACCGTTATGCATACCGACTGGCGCTCCAGCAAACGCCAGTCACAGGCGGGCTGCGTTTTTTCCGTCGAGGATGCCACCAGAGTGGAACATGAATTGCGCGATGATCTGAAGGAAACGCAAAACGCGAATTCGCCTGACGAGGTTTTTCGTCGTCGCTGGCGGCGCACTTTGCTCCAACGTGCGCGTCAGGTGCTCAAGCAGGAGATGGAACGGAAGGGCGAACTGCAACGCTTCCAGGTGCTCTGGCCGCTGGTGGACAGGGATGATGCCGACCCCTTAACCTCCCAGCAGGCCGCGGAAAAGCTCAATATGACTGATGGTGGAGTGCGTGCCGCAGTATCACGCATTCGCGACAACCTTCGCGACCATATTTTGCGCCAAATCGCCGATACCGTGGACTCGGAAGACCCTGCGGTGCTTGAAGAAGAAGTCCGTGCCCTGTTTTCTTAACGCGGATTTACCAGAGCCCGCCCGCCATGGATTCTAACGAGACCTCCGCCACCACTTTCCGCGGCAGCACCACAGCCCTCGGCAAGGCGTTGCTTGACGCGCCGGTGATGCGGCCGTGGCCGCCCACGTTGGATGAGGCGCGCAAGATCCTTGCCGACCAGCCCTACGAGGTGCTGGAGCGGATTGGCCATGGTGGCATGGGCGCGGTCTTCAAGGTGCGCAACCTCGAACCGGGCATGGGACGCGTCGAGGCCGTGAAGATCCGCCGGTCGGAGGCGCTGGATGACGACCTTTTCCGCGAACGCTTTTTGCGGGAAATCGGCACCTTGGCACAACTGCGCCATCCTGGCATCACCACCGTTTACCGGAGCGGTGACTCGGCTGAGGGCTATCTGTGGTTCAGCATGGAATTTCTCGAAGGCCGGTCGCTTGCCGAATTGCTGGCCCCGGGTCTGCAAGCGCTTGCACCCGAGCAGGTGCTCGACATTACCCGGCAACTCTGCATCACGCTGCAATTCATTCACAAGATGGGACGCCTGCACCGGGATCTCAAGCCCGCCAATGTCATGGTATGTGAGGACGGCAGCGTGCGTCTGCTGGACTTCGGCATCGCCCGCCCTGCGGAACTCTCACCCATGGGCATTCTCACCCGTCCCGGTGAGAATCCGCACACCCCGGACTTCGCCGCACCCGAGCAAAAGAATGGCGGTGCCGTGGATGAACGCACCGATCTCTACGGCCTCGGGCGCATCATCACCGCCATGATCCAGCCCGCCGCAGGGTCTGTCCATGAGCGCCAGCCGCGCTATGCGCAGCGCCTGCTCGACTTGGTGGATGATCTGCTGGCCTTCGACCGCGAAGACCGCCCGCAGTCGGCAACAGCGGTCGCGGAAAAGCTGGACCAGATGGAGCCGGGTGCAATCGGATTCTGGGGTTACGACCGTTCCCCATTCCGTGGTCTGGAGGCCTATCAGCCAGAGCACGCCGGGATTTTCTTTGGCCGTGATGCCGCCATCCGCCGGGGAAAAGAGATTCTTCTGGCAAGTCCGGAAGCCGCTTGGAACGGCTTTTTGCTTATCACCGGGGCATCGGGTTCGGGCAAAAGCTCGCTCGCCCGCGCCGGCCTCGGTCCTGCACTGCTCAGGGGAGAAAATTCCGCCGCATCAGAAAATGCGGAAAAGGCCTCCATCATCTGTGACCTAAGCACCATCCGTCCGGAAAACGACTGCCTGCTCCCGCCCCTCGCACGCATCCTTGCCTCCTCCATCCCTAATGCCTCCTCCATCCCTAATGCCTCCTCCAGCACTTTGGCCGATGCGCTGCGCAATTCCAGCGCGAATCTTGGCCAAGCCCTGGGCATGTCGCCGGACCCCGGCCAATCTATCCGGCGCTGCCTGATTCTTGATCAGTTCGAGCACTTCTTCCGCGCGGACCTGCCTCGCAGTGCCCAGGTGCGCTTCCTAACAATCATCGCGCGACTCGCCAGTACTCCAGGCATGGCCGTGCTCGTCACGCTGCGCAGCGATTTCTATCACCATTGCGCCACGCATCCCATCCTGATGGATCTGAAGGACGGGCGGCAGCTCGACGTTGCCGCGCCGCAGCCATGGGAACTCGCCGCCATGCTTCGCCTCACCGCCCGTGCCGGAGGATTGGTCTTTGAAACCGGCTCCGACGGGCGCGGCCTCGATGATGTCCTGCTCGAACACACCCGCCGCAATCCCCAGGCACTTCCGTTGCTGTCATACGTTTTAGAGCAACTCTGGGAACGCCGCGATGCCACCACCAATACCCTGCGCTTCGCTGACTATGAGGCGCTTGGGGGATTCGAGGGGGCTATCGCCGAAAAAGCTTGCGCCACTTTTGGCCGCTTTGCCGATGACTATCCCGATGATGCATCTGCCGCCTTCGACGATCTCTTTCATCTCGTCGTTGAAACGGAAAGCTCAGGAGATGTCTCTGTTTTTGTACGCCGCCGGGCTAATCCTGCTGAAATTCCAGACCAAAACTCACCCGCAGGCAAGCTCGCAGAGGCATTCATAGCCGCGCGGCTCTTTGTGCACGACTCCGCTGGTCTGAGCCTTGCGCACGAGGCGTTGTTATCGGAGATCGTGTTGAAGCGCTGGGAAGCTCTGAGCAAATGGCTGCGCGGCAATCAAAAGAACCTGTCATTGCGGGATCACCTTGAGCGCGAGGCGAGATCATGGAAGGACAGGGGTAAACCCACCAAACTGCTGCTATTAGCCAAGGATGTGCCTGACGCAGCACGTCTGTGCGGCGACAAGCGCGTTGTTTTGGGCGGAACCACCAGGGATTTCATCAGGGATTCCATATCATCCCTTAACAGAAAGCGAATACTTGTAGGGGCGGTATGGGTGATGGTACCCGTCATCATTTGTGTGATTTCTGGAATCATCTGGAAGAAGCGTGAAAGCGCGGCAAAAGAGGCTGCTGACAAAGCACTCACCCAAACGGTCTTGCGTGCCGCCGCTGCGGAAGAATCGTTGCGTGGCATGGAATATCTTGCTCAAGATGATCCTGATTCTGGTTTGGCATGGCTTGCCAAGGCCTACCGGACCGACCCGACGAACGAATATGCCTCGTGGCTGTCCGGTCAGTTAATGTTAGATCGCCAGCAATTACTTCCGGAAGCATCCGTCTCATGTCGGGATCTGCTGCCCGAGGGAAGCTCTCCTTGGATCATTCCGCTTGAGGAGGGGGCGCTCTTTCTGGGAAAAGCCGGCAATCGGAATGTCCTTTGCCGGATCTCCACCGATGGCGGCAGGGTGAAAGTCGCCGCTTGGCCAAAGTCTCTCGCAAACGATGGGTGGGAAACCGCTAATTTTACCGTTTCACCCGACAAGTCGGCGGTCGCGGTGGTTTCAAAGGACGGCACAGTCTGTCTGGTAGAAAGCGTGTCGAACCGCATCTGCTGGAGAGTCCGGTTGCCGGATGCGGCACCGAACCAGTTATGGGTGAAAACGGCAGTGGAACGCATTTTGTGTTTTTCAAATTCAGGCAGTCATTTGTTAGTTAATTCGGCGGTCACAGGACGAACTGAGACGGGAGAGGAAGGCGCCAAGTCAGTGGTGACGGTCTTGCGAGTGGAGACTGGAGAACCGGCCCGGTCCTCCCTCCAATGGCCGGATGATATTTGGGCGATCAGCATGAGCTGCGGCGGGTCATATCTTGCGGCAGCGACACGTGGCGGCGATGTTCTCGTGGCTGACATGAAATCCGATAACGGCTTTGTTGACGCAAGCCATATCTGGAAGGTCGGTCGTGCCGGGGTTTGTCATATGGTTGTTCCCGTGCCACAATCGGATGATTTCCTGATCTCCGGACAAAATCACGGATATCGTGTCGTCCGCTTCAATCCTGCCGATATCCTTCGCGGCGAAGCCGTCGGGGCAGTCTGGGATAAATTCGTTTTTGGAAAAGATACGTCATATACCGTCACTGGAAGCATTGCCTTGTCACCTAGCGGCGAATACTTTGCGCTGGCGGGACCGCCTGCCGAGTTGGGGGTTTTCCGCACTGCGGATGGCGAGGCGGCAGGTCCTCGTCTAAAAATCCGCGACGGACGGGGAGTTGTGACTTTCCTGGACGATGACCGGATCATGGTGGGCGGGTGCGGGAGCGAAATGGCTACGGTGTGGGACTGGCACGGGGGAGCGAGATTGGCTTGGTGTCCTCATGAATCCCTGTTTTCAATCGGGAATGATGACTTCCTGAGCTTGGACGGCAGGTCTCGATCTTGCACCCTTTGGCAACTCAAGGGTAAGCGGCCGCTTCGCCGTCAGATTGTGACAGGTGAGGGGAAATCGGCTTTCGATATCGACAAAAATCGCCAGACTCTTCTGGCTGGCGCTTCGGGATGGGGTGTCCAGTTAGTGAGTTTGACAACCCTCAAGAATATTGGGCCCCGCTTGCCTTTTGTCAGCTCGGAAAGCAGGAAAGGAGCGGCACGCCGGATGATCATGCGTCCAAGGGTCGCCGCCGGCGGATCGGCAATTGTCACCTGGCTCAAGCCCGATGAAATCGCGGTGTTTGGCGTCTCGGAGAATCCTCAACAACTTCTATCATGCAAGGCGGATGCAGCCATCCTGTGTGCGAATCTGAGTCCCGATGGCCGCATTCTTGTCTGGATTGAGTTTGGTGGACACTGGGAGGCGTGGGATGTTGCAAGTCGTACCCGGCTCGCAGTCAGCGATATCCTCCGCAATTCGCCACTCGAGGATGGAGCATTCGGCGAGCCGGCTTTCTCGCTCTGTCTTGAGTTTTCCGATGATGGTCGCTTTATGGCGATCGGAACGGAAAGGTGGTGCACGGTCAGCATCTGGGATACCAAAACATGGCGCGCGGTCCAGCCACCGCTGCTGCGTTCCCATGGGGTCAGTGATATCGCCTTCTCGCCACTTGATTCCAATGTTTGTTGGGCTGCGGGCTGGCAGGGGAATTGCGACCGGCTTTCATGCGTCTCGCCCAAAAAAATCGGTGATCCCGTGGATCAAGTCCATCATAACGGCGCCGTTTCCGACTGTGTTGTCTCGGCCGATGGAACAAAACTCGCCACCGCATCGTGGGATAAGAATGCCAATATCTGGGACACTGTCACATGCCTGCCCCGGCAGCGCTTGCGCCATACCTCAGAAGTTACCTCGGTGGATTGGGCACCCGACGGGCTACGTCTCGTCACCAGCACCGCTGCAGGGGATGTGGTCGTATGGGACGTGGATAAATGCCGCCAGCTCATCAACCTGCCACAGGATGGGCCGGTGATCCAAGCGGCGTTTGGTCTTGACGGTTCGCGGCTCATCCTGGCCCGGGGCGATGGCACCCTCATTATCAAGCAAATGTTCGTTGGAGGATCTCATCCAGCGGATTGGCCGGACAGCCTTGAATGGGAGGCGGGAGCCAAGGTTGATAGCCAGGGACTCCTCAACCCGGTTAGTCGGTTGCCCAGATAGCACGATAACCGCCGATTATCCAGACCATGGTTGACACGAACAAGCTGAACCAACTGGAAGCAGACTATAAGACAGGCAATCTCCTGAAAAATAACCGCCGATTGGGTGAAACGGAACATAACCTGCCGGCGAGATCCCAGTGATCCCAATGGCCGCCATAAGCCACAGATCTTCCAAACAGCAATTCATCAACATCATCATGAAACACACCCACACTGTCTACAAAATCGCCCTTGGGACCCTGTTATTGCTAACATGTCCTTCAATACACGCCCAGGCCCCTAGTGCACAATCCGAGGTGCGCATCGCCCAACTGGAAGCTGAGAACGCGAGGTTGCGACAACAGGTGCGACAGCCTGCCTCATCGCAAGCGAAGCAGAACTTAACGCCAGAGGAGAAGATCCTCGACAATCTCTTCACGGAGATGTTTTCAACGCGTACCGCTGGTGGAGACGAAATCGTCAATCTCCTCCATAAATACGGATTTGTGCACAAGGGGTCTGTTCCCACCTTTCCGGCCGATGCGACTGCTGAGCAGTCAAAAGAGCGTCTCCGCGGACTGGTCAATGACTTGCTGCAATTGGCCAAGACGAACAGGCAAGCCGCCGCTATCGTCACAAAGTTCAACCTCTCGAAATTGAAGCTGGCAAAGTAATCCCCTTTTCCCACCGGGGGACCCACAATGAAACCAACCGAACTAACGAGCAGCCCAATCACAACCATGAAGGCGCCTCTTCACAATCTCACCGCCTGCGGGCTGATTTTATCCTGTCTCATGCTTTTATCCTCATGCGCCGAACTGGCTTGCATGAATGATCGAAAGAAGATAGAGGAATTGGAACGGCAACACCAGCAAGGCCTTGTATCAAACAAGGACTACAAGCGCGAAAAGGGTCGGTTGGAACGAGAGATCCGGGAGAACGTGGATTTCATCAAGAACGAGAGGGGGCCCCTTGTCACCATTACCTACACCCCACCCGCCAATGCCGGTGACAGCGAGGCGGTTGACAACGGCGATTGAAGTGGCGAGAGGCTTTCACTCCAAACCAAACCCCAGCATTCATTCAAATCTTATGAAGACGTTACTCATATCAATGACAATTAGCGCCCTGTTTCTGGCCCCGTGTGCCGTCCGGGCGGATGTGGCAAGGCCTCCACAGCCCCCGCAGGAAATGGTGGTCAAGGGCACTCTCTCATGGGACGGGGCAGCCGAAAAAAACCTCCTCAAACTTACGGCGGCGGATGACGAAAAGATTCTCTTGGGACCAGCCGACAAGATCAAGGAAACAAAGACCGGCGATCCTATCGTCCCCGAGAAACTCATCGGCAAGAAGGTCGCCGTGACGCTCATAGGCACGCGGCCGTACCACCATAGCCGCATTATAAACAACCTAAAAACAGGGAAGGCTGAGATAATCCAGCCGCCCCCTGTACCGTTAGATGTCAAAAAGGTCATCAGCCTGACACTCGCTAAAGGGAGCTGACGCTGGCGTTTGATAGCCATCGCCTTTTCCAGACAGTCTGGACATTTTCAAAGTTGGTTTTGTAGGCATTCCAAAAGGCTCGGTAAATAGTGAGCGACCATGGATGAGAACACGGTAAATACATTCCCCTCGCGGGGACAAATCTGCGCCAATCTGGCAGTGTATGGCACCGCCCACACGGCGGTGGACGCAACCTGTGCCGGCATCCTGTTTACGCTCTGGAACCGGGATGTCCTGAGCACAACTGAACTCGGCTGGTACTTCTTCTTATACAACCTGCTGGCCTTTGGGATGCAGCCGGTGCTAGGCCTCGCGCTGGACCGGCTGCGGCGGCCGCGCAGTGCCGCCATGGCCGGTTGCCTGCTCACGGCCTTGGCCACGACGGGCTTCGCGCAGAGGCCGCTGCTAGCCATTTGCGTGGCAGGGGTGGGCAACGCCCTGTTCCATCTGGGCGCGGGCAGCATCTGCCTGAACCTGACGCCAGGGCGGGCCGTGGCACCAGGAATGTTCGTTGCTCCCGGAGCAGCCGGTTTGTTTCTGGGAACGCTTCAGGGGCGCAATGACGCCTTCGAGAGCCTGCCTTTCCTCGTCCTGTTAGCAGTTTGCTGCGTCGCCATGCGGGTTCTGCCGCTCCCGGCGCTGGACTACCGCAGGGAGCAGGCTCCCAGCCAGCCGCGCTGGTCGTGGGCGGTGCTGTGCTTGCTGCTGCTCTGCATCGGGGTGCGCTCGACGGTGGGCTTTGGGATCGTGTTGCCTTGGAATGAGGGGATGGGGTGGCCGCTGGCATTGACCGGGTTTGTCGTCATGGGCAAGGGCTTGGGCGGGGTCATGGCGGACTGGTTGGGCTGGGGCCGGGTGGCCGTGGGCGCTCTGGCGCTGGCGGCCCCGCTGCTGGCCTTCGGGGCCAATGAGCCGAGTGCCGCGATTACCGGGATGTTTCTCTTCAATCTCCCGATGGCGGTAACTTTAGTGGCGGGGGCGAACCTACTGCCGGGTCGCCCCGCGTTTGCCTTCGGGCTGACCTGTCTGGCGCTGGAGGCGGGGGCATGGATCATCATGCTGCCGCCCGGTAGTGAGCGCGTAATCGATAGCGAGTGGCTGGTGTTTGGCGCTGTCTTTGCCGCGGCTGCCGTTCTCTATCTGACCTTGCAGGCTGCGTTTCTACGTCTGGCACCGCGCTTCGCCCGGGTCCGCTTATGAATGGCCGCCATCACCACAAACTTTGGCCACTGCTGCTCTGCTGCTCCTTGGGGTTAGTCCAGACTTGCCTAGCCGATGGCCTGGCTCCAGGAGATCCCGACGAACTGCTACCGCTGGGCATCACCGTGATAGTCTGGCCCATCCTGCTGGCGGCGGCCCTAACGGGCCTGCGCCTGATCCGCCGCTCCCATGACCTGCTACCTCCTCCATAGTTACCTGCCGGCCTTCTGTAGCACCGTGTCCATCGAACTCGGCGTGGCGATGCTGCTGGGCTATTGGAGCCCGCGGGCCTTGCTGGCAGTGTTGCTCGTCAACGTGGTCACCCACCCCGCGCTGCACGTCTTCATGCTGGTGGTCTATTATTTCCAGCTCATGCCGCTGGAGTTGCCACTGGTTCTCACCCTCGAAGTGGCGGTGTTCTTGATCGAATGGTGGCTCCTGGCATACGCCCTGCGTCTGCGACCGGCCCGCGCCGCCTGCCTGTCGTTCTCGATGAATGCGGCCTCCTACCTGCTGGGCCTGCTGTTGGTCGGATAGGAGTCCGCCGACTTGGCGACCTCCGCTTCTGGTGTGGATTTATTAAGCTTGCCAATCTAGCTGACGGCAAGATTGTGAAAAATCCGCCGATCGTGTGAAACGGTGCCGAAACCTGTGGCGAATTCCCCATGAACCCGAAAGGCCCCCAAAATCTGCGGTCTTTCCAAACATGCCCCGCAGCAATCCCTTACCTCCCTCACACCATGAAAAATACAATCTTACGCTTGGCCCTATCCGCGATGTTAGCCTCAGGCCTGGTCGGCTGTGTGGAAAGCTCGATGATCGCCAGAATCAAGGCACTCGACAACGCGCATGCACAAGGCACGATAGGCGACAAGGAATATGTGGCCACGCGGAAAAAGTGGGTGGCCGAACAAGAGGCATACAGTGCCAGAATTACTGAGGAATTGGCCAGAGCCGCCGAACCCACCTACGGGCTCGATGATTTCGATGGCGGAAATCAGTGATATTCCCGTTCCATGAAGCAAAAATCACCCATGCGCGAAATAATGCAGGTTTGGCAAAACGCAGCCGGAAGCGGTGGCGAGTCCCTCCTGGAAACTATGGAACAATGAACCCTAAACGGTTCAAGTCCTTTTCCCTCAATCCAACTCCCAACAATCACCATGAAACCAACACCGACCCTATTGGAAAGAATAGCCACCCTGGCAGTCGTGCTAGCTGCGGCACTGTTAACCCTTACTCATTCCGCCATGGCAATTGCTGTGGGAGACAGAGTTCAATGCACAAGTAGTTCTTGGAATATTCGAAGCACAGCCGTTTACGATGCTTCTGGAGCCAATGTAATTGGCGCCGTGAGCTCACCGGCGCAAGGGTTGGTCCTCGCTGGGCCCACTTCAAATGGTGGTTATGTCTGGTGGAAGGTGGACTGGGATAGCAGCAGCTATCCAACCGGATGGTCTGCTCAAAACTACCTTTTGCAAGTATCGAGTTCCCCAGTGTCGAGTTCCCCAGGTGCGTTCACCTTGAGCAACAGCGCTCCCTACTGGAACGGCACGGCACCGGCAGTGAACCTGACATGGTCTCAATCAAGCGGAGCCACCAGCTATGAGGTGTTTCGTAATGGCAGCCTGTATGCCAGCGGCGTGACGCAATTGTCATATTTGAATAGCGCGAATCTAATAGGAGGGCAGACCTACAGCTATTATATGGTGGCTAGGAACTCGGCGGGCGTCCGCCAGTCCAACACCCTCTCTGTAACCATGCCGAGCGCGTCGGTGAGCACTGTGGCAACACCAGGCGTCAGTCCCGGTGCCATGACCTCCAGTAGCCCGATTAGTGTGACAATGAGCTGCGCTACGAGTGGCGCGACAATCAGATATACTACCAACGGCAGTGACCCGGTTTCTACCTCGTCGGTTTACGGCGGGGTATTCACCCTGAGCAGTTCGGCCACAGTCAGGGCACGAGCATACAAGAGCGGGATGACCGACAGTGCGGTGGTAAGCGCGACTTATACCATCAGCAGCCTGCCGGTTAGCACTGTGGCAACACCGGTGATGAGTCCAGGCACCATAACCTCCAGCAGCCCGATCAACGTGACTATGAGTTGCACGACGGGCGCAGCGACGATCCGTTATACGCTCAATGGCAGCGATCCGGTTGCCACATCGACAATCTATGGCGGGGCATTCAGTGTGAGTATTTCCACCACGGTCAAAGCGCGCGCGTTCAAGAGCGGGATGACCGATAGTGCTGTGGCAAGTGCGATCTACACCATTAGCAGCAATTCGAGTGTGATCGCGCTCTCCAACAATGTGACAGTAAACGGGATTAGCGGAGCGGCGGGCAGCGCGCGGGTTTACAGATTGTCAATTCCATCCGGACTTTCGACACTTCAATTCAAAACCTTTGGGGGCAGCGGCGACGCTGACATTTACCTCAAGTTCGGTGCTTCTCCCACCACTTCAAGCTATAACTATTCCAGCACGACAGGGAGCAACACCGAAACAGTGACCATCAACAGTCCAATTCCGGGCGACTGGTTTGTCATGGTGCTTGGCTATGGCAGCTACTCGGGATTGTCATTGGTTGCCTCCTACACAGCGCCTATGGGGGCTGTGAGCGCACCGGTGATCAGTCCTGGCACGATAACTTCCTCAGCCCCGGTTACCGTATCGATGGGTTGCGCGACGAGTGGGGCGACGGTTCGATATACCATCAACGGCAGCGATCCGGTTGCCACATCGACAATCTATGGCGGGGCATTCACTGTGAGTAGTTCCACCACGGTCAGGGCACGCGCGTTCAAGAGCGGAATGACCGATAGCGCTGTGGCCAGTGCGATCTACACCATTAGCAGCGCATCCAGTGTGGCAACACTCTCCAGTAATGTTCCGGTAAGCGGGTTGAGCGGTGCAACAGGTAGCACTCGGGTTTACAAAATATCGGTTCCATCCGGCCAGCCACAGCTCGAAATCAAGATCTCTGGAGGTAGCGGTGACGCCGACCTTTACGTCAAATATGGATCGGCACCGACCACTTCGAGCTACACCTACCGGCCATATCTTATAGGAAATACTGAGGCCGTTACCATCAGCACCCCCACAGCAGGCGAATGGTATGTCATGATCAATGGATATAGCAGCTATTCTGGGTTATCAGTTCAAGCGAAATATTTGGACATTCAGGCGGGCGATCTGCTTCTATACTCTGGGTCAGGGTGGATTCCGACCGGAATAGTATTGTTCGAAGCATTGAACCTTGGTTCTGCACAGTATTCCCATGCAGCCATTTGCCTCGGATATGATCCGAGTCAGGGAAAGATCATGGTTGCAGAAATGCTAGCATCCCCACAAAACAGGTGCGTAATTCGCTCGTTGGAAGAGAGTATTGCATCTGCTGTTCAGGTCGTAGTAAAACGGCACAATTCAATTGGCACAAATGGTGCTGCAGTTGCAGCTACTGCGCGGTCATACAAGGATACACCATATGCATATAATCAGATTCAAGTTCTCGCATTCTCGATGACGGAACCCGCTTTGTGGAACTCATGTAAAGCTGCAATCATTTCCCCGATATACACCTTTTGGGCCACAGGAATCTGCTCGGTTGCTGCTGTGAACTCTGTAGCATACAAATCCACTTTCGAAAATGCTCTTAATAATGAGCGTGGAAAAGCCAAGATGATTTGTTCCGAAATGTGCGCATGGGCATATCGTTCCACTTCTCCTAGCCTGGCACCGGGTGTGTCCCCATGGCCACGGCTTGTCGATGCAGGAATCTGGAAATCCGTGTCTACGTTGGATATGCGCACAGTGGACTTGCAGTATGATTACACTACGCCAAACATGCTCGGACTGAGTAGTAGCTTTAAATGGGTCGCCAACTTGAAGTGAAGTTTACAAGCTGAAATACGCAAAGTTAAGCCAATCTAGCAGATGTAGGCAACCTCACAATCAGCACCAGACATGCCCCTTATGAATGTGTTTTGTTATAACGATCGCCATTTTGTCGGAGTTGCTTGCGTTCTTATCCTGGCAATGGCTAGCTGCGACAAGCCAAAGCCTTTACAGATGAAATTCGCTAGAGATGTCATCGAAGCAAGAGGGATGGTTCGTTCAATTGCAACTTTCGATCATACCAAACGTGCTACACGTCAGTTGCAGAAGGGCACACAAGAACAGCGGCTAGCAGCGATCGATGATCTTGTCAGACTGGGCACGCCACAGGCGGTCGAAGAATTGATGGCTTTCATTGGCACACTTGGGGACGGGGATTTCAAAGAGGAAGCCGTCCGCCGAGCATCCATGATTGCAAACCGCGATGCGGTCCCGACGTTTCTTGGTCTCATCACGACCACGCAGGACATGGGAGTTCTGCGCGTGGCCCAGGAAGTATTTGCGCGGTTGGCTGAAGCAGAATCACTCCAAACGATCCTGGATGCCTATGATTCATCAACCGATCCTGTGGTTCGTGAACGTCTGGTGAGGTCCGTAGGTTCGGTATCGAACGAAATGGCTGCTCCGGTGCTGATGCAGGTATTGTCCGACTTGAGTTTGCCAGCGAGTGACGGGATGATTAGATCGTCTGCCGAGGCGCTCCGGCAAATCGGCACGGCTCCGGCGGTGGATGCCCTCATCGAGAGAATCAATTCTGATCCTTCCGAAGAATCCCGCTCACTCCTGACCGCGGAGTTAGGCCTTGTCAGAAATCCACTTGCAGAGGCGTCTCTGCAAACCGCCGCAGGCGGAAATAGCAAGTTTGGAGAAACTCCGGACGCGCGCACCGCAGCAATTTGGGCATTGGTCAATTATCCAAGCGCCGAGACCCAGGAGAGACTGCAATCGCTGCAAGCCGACACCAACGTGCAAGTCAGCTTCGCAGCTGCGGAAGCCCTGAAAGCGATTGAGCGCCGATTTGCCGCCCGATGAGGTGCATGATGACGCACGCCGCCGCGTTTAGCCCGTTGCTGGTTGGTTCGTGATTTTATGGCTAACGAGGCGATTTCCGCAAGGGGGGGCGAACATCCACATGCGTCTGAAAGTTGGAAATCCAGAATGCAGGGTGCTTTGCGAATATTTTTCTGACATTTTCTAATATTTTTCTTGAGTGTGGCGGAAAAGTGACATTCTCTGGTTAGGAGATTGAGCGCTACTGTTCAAACTCGATCCATCTATAGTGACTCATACCATTATTAACACATGAAACAAATTTTGTCGATTTCAATTGTAGCTCTTATTGCACTGGGATTTTCCGGGTGTGTTTCAATGGGGCGTAGAGTTGATAGCGCTGCCGCAAGCAAGATTAGGGTAGGCAGGACCACCAAACAGGAAGTCACCGCCCTTCTGGGATCGCCAGACGGTTCTTCCTCAAACGGGCGTGGTGAGACCACTTGGACGTATAATTACATGGGCTCACAGGTAAAGCCCGAATCGTTTATCCCATACGTGGGTCCTCTAGTTGGCGGAACCCGCATGCAGCAACAGGCAACGACCGTCGTTTTTGGACCAAACGGAGTGGTCAAGGATTTTACTAACAGTGAGAACTCAACGGAAACGGGTACAAATCTTGGGTCGAGTGGTCGTCCCACCCTCAATACGCTTGATAGCAATAAGCGGCCGCTCTGAATGGGCAGCGAGCCTGAGATAGCTTGATTATAGAGGCTTTCCAACTGATGGAAAGCCAGGGGAGGCGTGAGCCGGGAATTCCAAGGTAGCTTGATTTGGTGAGGACAAACGGGCTGGCGGTGAGCCGCGAATCTGAGCCAGAGAGCGGGCTGCGGTTAGGTGTCACGGTGATTTCTAGCTGAGTCCGACAAATTTGACATTTTTGGCTACCCATTGACCGAATTTCAGGCTAACACTGCCTTAAGGACAGCGGTCATGGATTCTAAGACCTCCGACACCAGTTTTTTTGGCAGCACCGCAGCCCTCGGCAAGGCTTTGCTTGACGCTCCGGTGATGCGGCCGTGGCCGCCCACGTTGGATGAGGCGCGCAAGATCCTCGCCGACCAGCCCTACGAGGTGCTGGAGCGGATTGGCCATGGTGGCATGGGTGCGGTTTTCAAGGTGCGCAACCTCGAACCGGGGATGGGACGCGTCGAGGCCGTGAAGATCCGCCGGCCGGAGGCGCGGGATGACGAGCTTTTCCGTGAGCGCTTTTTGCGGGAAATCGGCACCTTGGCACAACTGCGCCATCCTGGCATCACCACCGTTTACCGGAGCGGTGACTCGGCTGAGGGCTACCTGTGGTTCAGCATGGAGTTTCTGGAAGGCCGGTCGCTTGCCGAATTGCTGGCACCGGGTCTGCAAGCGCTGGCACCCGAGCGGGTGCTCGATATCACCCGGCAACTCTGCATTACGCTGCAATTCATTCACAAGATGGAACGCCTGCACCGGGATCTCAAGCCCGCCAATGTCATGGTTTGTGAGGACGGCAGCGTGCGTCTGCTGGACTTCGGCATCGCCCGCCCTGCGGAACCTGCGCCGATGGGTGCCCTCACCCGTCCCGGCGAGAATCCGCACACCCCGGACTTCGCCGCACCCGAGCAAATCCATGGCGGAGCGGTCGATGTACGCAGTGATCTCTACAGTCTTGGTCGCATCATCACCGTCATGATCCGACCCGACGATGGCTCCGCCCGCGAGGGGCAGACACGCTTTTCCCAGCGCCTGCTGAACCTTGTGAGTGACTTGCTTGCCTTCGACCGGAAGGACCGACCCAACTCCGCAGCGGACGTCTTCGAGAAACTCGGTCAGATCGAGCCTGGCTCTCCCGGTTTCTGGGGGAAAGACCGGTGTCCTTTCCGCGGTCTGGAGGCCTATCAGCCAGAGCATGCCGAAATCTTCTTTGGCCGTGACGCCGCCATCCGTCGGGGGAAAGAGATTCTTCTGACAAGTGCGGAAACCGCTTGGAACGGCTTTTTGCTCATCACGGGAGCATCGGGTTCGGGCAAGAGTTCGCTCGCCCGTGCCGGCCTCGGACCGGCACTGCTCAGGGGAGAAAATTCCGCCGCATCAGGAAATGCGAAAACCGCCCTCATTGTCTGTGATCTGGGCGCCATCCGCCCGAAAAACGACTGCTTGCTCCCGCCGCTTGCCCGCCTCATCGCCGCCGCTATTCCCAACACGGCTTCAAGCACCTTGGCCGAAGCGTTGCGCGATTCCACCGCTGACCTTGGGCGCTTTTTGGGCATCGGGTCAGGCGTCACCCCATCGATCCAACGATGCCTGATTCTTGACCAGTTCGAGCACTTCTTCCGCACGGACCTGCCTCGCAATGCTCAATTTCGTTTTCTCACGGCCATCGCGCGACTCGCCAGTACTCCTGGCATGGCCGTGCTCGTCACGCTGCGCAGCGATTTCTATCACTATTGCGCCACGCATCCCATCCTGATGGATCTGAAGGACGGGCGGCAGCTCGACGTTGGCTCGCCGCAGCCATGGGAACTCGCCGCCATGCTTCGACTCACCGCCCGTGCCGGAGGCTTGGTCTTTGAAACCGGCCCGGATGGCCGCGGGCTTGATGATGTCCTGCTTGATCACGCCCGCCGCAATTCCCAGGTCTTGCCGCTGCTGTCATACGTTTTAGAGCAACTCTGGGAACATCGTAACGGCCCTACGAACACCCTGCGCTTCGCCGACTATGAGGCACTTGGAGGCTTCGAGGGCGCGGTCGGCGTCAAGGCCAAGGAGACCTTGGCTCGCTTTGTCGATGATTTCCCTAACGATGCCTCGGTCGCTATCGATGACCTCCTGCACCTCGTCGTCGAAGCCAGCAACTCCGGCAACGGTGATACCTTCGTCCGGCGACGTGCCTCCCCCGACGAACTGTCGGCGGCAGCTCCGTATGTTCGGCAGCTCGCTGAGCGCATGGCAACGGCGCGGCTTCTGGTTCAGGATTCCTCAGGCATCACCTTGGCGCACGAAGCCCTGTTATCCGCGGCGGTGGTCAACCGGTGGAACACCTTGGGAGAATGGCTGAAGAACCACGCCCAGGATTTGCGTGTTCGTGAGCGCGTTGCCCTGCGCTGCAGGGACTGGCTGAACCACGCCCGCTCCGGAGATCTGCTGCTTTCCACCGGTTTGCTCCTTGCAGATGTCGCAGCGCTGATGCGTGCAAGGCCCTCGCTTTTCAGCGTCGAACAATGCGACTTCATTCAACAATCCGCCGCCGCAGCGGCGGAACAAACCCGGCGTAGCAGGCGCCAAAGGCATGGGGCCTTTGCCGTTTTGAGTTTGCTCGTCATCACGGCCTGTCTATCCGTCCTCTGGGCGCTCAGCCGCGGACGAGACGCTGGGGCCGCTGTCAGGGCCGCTGTCAGGGCCACTGCCAGGGGTTTCGCCGAAGCCAACCTAGATGGTCCAGAAGCAGCAGCTCCGTCGGTTGTCAGCGTGCCAGATGAGGTGAAGACGATCGGCGAGGCGGTCAAACGGTGCAAGGCCGGCGGCACCATCAAGATCGCTGGTGGGACCTACACGGAAGCACTCGTGCTGACGAAATCCGTATCTCTGGTTGCGACGTCCGCCGCCGTGTTCGACGGTCGGGATCTGCGTTCCAATCTCATCGTCGCCCGTGGCCCCATCCTAGTGACCCTGCGCAACCTCCAGCTCAAAAACACGCAAGAGGCAGCCAGGGCGGTCCCCGAATCTTCTCCTGCGTTGGTTCTGATCAGCGACGAGGCGAGCGTCCGCTTCGACGGCTGTGAGATTGAAGGTTCCCTCGGCAATGGGGTTGCCTTGGCTGGAAAGGCCTCCGCCGTGTTTGTCAACTGTACGCTGAGCAAAAACCGGGGCCATGGCATTAACGTCAGTAGTGCGTCCAAGGTGGAGATGTCACAGAGCAAGGTCCGGGAAAACGGGCGCAGTGGCATCGTCCTTATGAATGTGGGGACAGCGGTTACCCTGGGCAACGGCACCAAAGTCGAGGCTAACAGCAATAATGGCGTGGTAGTGGATAATGGAGCTGAGATCAAATGCAGCGGTGTGACCCTCCGCGGCAACCAGATGGTGGGGATCATTGTTGACGGTAGCGGCAGCCTTGCCCTGCTCGAAGCCTTCTGCGTGATTTCAGCCAACCGTAATTATGGCATTGGCGTGATGAATGCAGGCAGGGTGGTTCTGTCCGATAGCGCGGTTGAAGACAACAGCGGGGGCGGCCTCTACGCCAAAACCGGGGCACTGGTGGACATCCGCTCCTGTCATTTTCTCGCCAATGGCCCGCTTGGTGCCAGTTTGATCGACAAACCCAGCAAGCTGAGGATAGCCAAGACGGAGTTTAAATCCCACACCGGCATGGCCGCAGCCTTCGAGCAAGGCTGTGGCATTGTTGCGGAATGCACCTTCCTCAACAATGATACGGCGATTTATTACGGACAAGGGGCCAGTGGCTCCGCCATTGGTAACACCAGTCACCTCGGTCCGCTCAAGGACATTAATGACGCCTTCGTTACGGAGCAAGACGGCGAGGTGATCCGCAAATAGGAATCAACTTGGTTGAAGAATGCCCTAACCCCCCATCCTCTATCGCTGCCATGACCCTATTTTTACCCGCGTTGTCACTCTTGCCTTTGAGGGTGAAAAAATCCCCAAATTCCACGCAACGGCACCGCGACGGGTGGCGAACTCCCTGTGACAGTTCACAAGCCAACGCCAGCCTGAAAACATAATCTCAGAAAATCATGCACCTCAATCGCTTCAAACTCTCCGCCTGCCTCTCCAGCCTGCTCGCCTTGACAGCAATCGCCTCCGGAAAACACTCTGGCGGTGATAGTAACAAAAATGCCGGCCAGAGTTCTCCGCAGCCGCAGCAACAACCACAGCCGCAGCAACAACCACAGCCGCAGCCACAGCAGCAAATGCAACCGCAACGACAGCAACCCCAACCGTCGTACAGCCCTGCTCCGCAGCCGAGGTATCAACCCGCTCCGCAGCCGAGGTATCAACCCGCTCCGCAGCCGAGGTATCAACCCGCTCCGCAGCCGAAGTATCAACCTGCTCCGCAGCCGAGGTATCAACCCGCTCCGCAGCCGACCTACAAACCGGCGACGCAGACCTTCAAGCCGACCACGCAGACCTTCAAACCTGCCACACCGCAGACCTTCAAACCTGCCACACCGCAGACCTACAAACCTGCCACACCGCAGACCTACAAACCTGCCACACCGCAGACCTATAAGCCTGCGACAGAATCCAAGGTCAGCCAAAACACCGCAAAAGGCGACATCTCGGGTCGCAGCACGTCGGGAATCCAGTCTGATTCGCTGAAACTCCCATCCGGACCGTCGAAGACGATGAATCATCCGGGAGGTGTGCCGGGACTTCTGCCTGAAGCGGGAGAAATCGGAGGCCGCACACCCAAAGACTCTTCCACGGCGGTTACGCCAAAGAATCTGCCCAAGGACCTCAGCGCGGCATCTCGCACCCGGGAGTCCATCACCCGCCAAGACTTGGGCAACAAGGTGGATGGCTTTCCCAAAACGCCGCCATCCGCACCGCGAGCAACAAAAGGAATCGATTCTATCTCACCCGGCTCCACAGCAGCAGAGGCTAGAAAGCCACGCGGTGGTGATGGTCCCACAGCGGGGGGCAACGGCCAGTTCAAACCGATGACCCAAACGACTAAGGATGGTACCGTCACGACCAGCCGGCTTTCGCAAACCGGAAAATTGTCCGAGAAGGTCATGGATCATAAGAATGGCAGTCAACAGATCAGTCGGTTTCGCAACGATGGCTCACTAAGCGAACAGATCTACGCTAATAAAGACGGCACGCGGCAGCAAACGCACTTCAATTCCATGGGCAAGGTGAGCCGCGAAGAAGTCGCCAACAAGGATGGGTCCAAGGTGGTCACCACGCATCAATTTACCCGCAGCGGACAAGACCGCGGCACTCAAAGCATCAAGCATGACGCCCAGGGACTGGCGGTGTCCAAGACGGTGACCGTCAGACAGCCCGTGGTGCTGACCAAGATGTCGGCCTTCAACTCAACGCCTCTGGTGAAAAACTACGATCACGGCCGCTTTGGATTCGTATATCATGACCGTGCGCACCACGCACCATTGCAGGCATTCCGCCATGACTCATACTGGCACAATCCTGCCGGAATGATGTATCAACACCCGTTCCACTATGCATGGGGTTGGGATCGATACTCCTGGTATCGCAGTCATGCGTTCTACTTCCCGATCTATGAAGTCTATCCGACGCCGGTGTATTGGGTCACCGATTGGATGGTTGCCAGTTACGTTGCCGACGACTACGCGGCTGAGCCGGTCATCTTGGAGGAACCCGCCATGGTTGAAATGCCTCCGTATGCAACGCCCATCAGCAACGAACTCAAAGAGGACCTGCGGGTGCAGGTGGAGAACACGATCATGGAGGAGGAGCGTCAAATGGATAGCGAGGGCGATCAACCCGTGACTTACGACCTGGCAAAAGCACTTGCCGATCCGAAGCACATCTATCCGGTGTCCGGCAGGCTCAACGTGACCGCGGCTGCCGATGAAAATCTATCCGTAACCGTATCTGACGGGGACTTGCTCAAGATCGAGCCGGGGCAAGGCGACATTCTCGCCGATGCGACTGAAAACACCTTTGTCACGATGCGGGTGATGACTTCCAAGGGCGAGGAAGGTGAAGCCAGGGCCGGAACTCTGATCAGCGTGCCCCTGAGATCGCTCCAGGACTTCGATAGCGAGTTCCGTTCCCGCATCGACCAAGGGCTGGCCGAGGCCGCCGTAAACAAGGATGCCTTCAGAAACGGCGCGCAATAGACGACCCCAGCCATGCCTCCACCCGCGAGGAAGCCGAACGATCCACAAGCAAAGCTCCAGCTAGATAGTGACGATGCACACTGTCATGGCTATTTCTAGCAAAGTCTCACAAATTCCTTGTTTTTGGCTAGACATCGGTTGGATTTCGAACTAATGCATGTCTGCTAACCGGATAGCATGGCAAAATTTCTCATAGTGTTTGCGAAACGAATGAGAGACGGGTGGCGAGTTCCCTGTGAACCCCGCCCACAAGCAATTGCCTGACAATGAAAAACAAGCCAAAAATTATGAACCCCAATCGAATCAAACTGGCAGCCTGCCTATCCAGCCTGCTCGCCTTGACGGTGATCGCCTCTGCAAGACACTCTGATGGTGATAATAACAAAAATTCCGGCCAGAATGCTCCACAGCCGCAGCCACAGCAGGTTCAACCCCAGCAGGTCCAGCCCCAGCCACAGCCGCAGATGCAACCGCAGCGGCAACCCCAGCAGATTCAGCCGCAGATGCAACCGCAGCGGCAACCCCAGCAGGTCCAGCCGCCGCGGCAGCCCCAGCAGATCCAGCCGCAACGGCCACCCAAGCAGATCCAGCCGCCCATTCAGCGACCGCCATCCAAGCCTACGCCAGCAATTGAGAAACCTCCCGCAGCGACCAAGACGGGTGCAATCAAATCGCTGAGCGGCGAAACGAACAAAAGCCCAACTGAGGGTACAGGTCGTCGCGGGCCCAAGCCTGATTCAAAACCAAACGACTCTGGAGGCACCCCGAATAAGCCTGATGCATCCACAATACGTGACTCGGGCTCAGGCAAGATGGGGAATGACGGATCCAAGAAGAATCCGCCGATTTCAGGGCGGGTCAATGGGAATGATCCAAATCCCCCCGGATCCACGCACCCGGGGGAATCCGTCGCGAGAAAGCCACTTGGAGGTGGTGGTTCAACGGCAAATGTCAAAGACCTGCTACCGCCAAAAATCGTTAAAAATCAAGATGGATCCGTCACCACCACTCGGTCGTCAAAGGACGGCAAACCGGTCGAAAAGGTGTTGGAGTTGCCAAATGGAGGGCGGCGAATCGAACGATACAGCGGTAACAATTTGAGCGAGCGGATCGACGCGAATAAGGACGGCACGCAGTACAAGACCAACTACACGGGGGTCAAGCCGACGCGGGAAGAAGTGACCCATAAGGATGGCTCCAGGGTGATCTCAACCCATCAAATTGCCCGCGACGGACAAACCCGCATCACTCAAACCATCGAGCACAATGCCCAGGGCCGCGCAATTTCAAAGACCGTGACCGTGAAGCAGCCAGTCGTGTTGACCAAGAAAACGGCCTTCGATGGAACCCGTATCGTGAAAAACTACGATCATGGGCGGTTCGGATTCGTCTATCACCCCGACCACGCGCAGCGTGCTCCCTTCCAGGCATTCCATCGCGACTCATACTGGCACAATCCTGCCGGAATGATGTATCAGCACCCATTCCACTATGTATGGGGCTGGGATCGATACCCCTGGTATCGCAGTCACGCGTTCTACTTCCCGATCTATGAGGTCTATCCGACGCCGGTGTATTGGGTCACCGATTGGATGGTGGCCAGCTACATTGCCGACGACTACGCGGCTGAGCCGATGATCGCGGAGGAACCTTCTACGGTTAGAACGGCTCCGGCACCGAATGCGACACCCATCAGCAATGAACTCAAGGAGGACCTGCGGGTGCAGGTGGAAAACACCATTGCCGAGGAGGACCGCCAAATGGATAGCAAGGCCGATCAACCCGTGACTTACGACCTGGCAAAGGCACTTGCCGATCCGAAGCACATCTATCCGGTGTCCGGCAGGCTCAACGTGACCGCGGCTGCCGATGAAAATCTACCCGTAACCGTGTCTGACGGGGACTTGCTCAAGCTCGAGCCGGGGCAGGGCGACATTCTCGCCGATGCGACTGAAAACACCTTTGTCACGATGCGGGTGATGACTTCCAAGGGCGAGGAAGGTGAAGTCAGGGCCGGAACTCTGATCAGCGTGCCCCTGAGATCGCTCCAGGACTTCGATAGCGAGTTCCGTTCCCGCATCGACCAAGGGCTGGCCGAGGCCGCCGTAAACAAGGATATCTTCAAAAGCGGCGCGGAATAATTTCTCAGGAGGCCTCTTTGTGAAACCTCCTTCGAGCGACGCATCAAGCGCAAATTTCTGTCAACCATGAAACCGTCACGACTTTTTCCCCTGTGTGTATTCATGCTTGTCTCAAGCCTGCTTTGCGTGTGCGGAGGCAGGGGGCTTGCAGACGATGCGCCTTCCGCCGAGAAAATCGCTGAATGGCGCAAATCCGCTGAACAAGGGGATGCCGATGCCCAGTCCCACTTGGGATTTCAATATCTCATGGGCGAAGGTGTGCCAAAGGACGATGTCGAAGGAGCCAAATGGGTGAGCAAGGCCGCTGAACATGGGCATGCCAACGCCCAACTCAACCTTGGGAGTTGCTATTCCGATGGCAGAGGTGTGCCAATGGATAAAAAGGAGGCTTTCATATGGTATTCCAAGGCCGCTAACCAAGGAAACGCTGACGCACAATTCCTCCTCGGGGCGTGTTATCTCAAAGGCGAAGGAGTACCCAAGGACGATGCTGTAGCTGTTAGATGGTTGAGCAAATCCGCTGAACAAGGGCAGGTCCTAGCCCAGCTTAACCTCGGGGTGTGTTATGGTAAAGGAACGGGCACTCCCAAAGATGTGAAAGTGGGCGTAAAATGGATGATGAAAGCCGCTGAGCAGGGTCAGGCTACTGCTCAGGTCAACCTTGGTATGTGCTACGCCAGCGGCGACGGCGTGGCTAAGAATGATGTCGAAGCTATCAAGTGGTGGCGCAAAGCGGCTGAACAGGGGCTTGACCAAGCACAATATAACCTCGGGTCCTGCTATCTGAAAGGCACAGGGGTGATCAAGGATTACGTGCTCGCATACATGTGGTTGAATCTCTCAGCAGCAGCCGGTGATGCAACCCCCGCGAAGGCTCGTGACGAACTGGCAAAGGAAATGAGCCCTGAGCAGATCGCAAAGGCACAGAGCATGTGTCGGGAGTGGAAACCCAGCAATGCCACGCATGAACCAAGTCCGCCTGCGGTAACGCAGGAAAAGCTGCACTTGACGGCGGAGGAGCAAGTTCTGAGGAACCTTTTCACAGAGATATATTTTGCGCGGAACGCAGGTGGCGACGATATAATACGTCTCCTTACCAAATATGGAATTAGTCGCAAGGGTGTTTGGATCCCTGCCGATGCAACGACAGGGCAGTCCAAGGACCGCCTCCTAAATCTGAGCAATGACTTGCTGCAACTAGCCCATACCAACAAACAAGCCGCCGCTTTGGCTGAAAAATTTAATCTCGCAAATTACGATAATAAGGTGTTGGAGAGGCAACGCTTGGCGGAAGAGGCCAAGGGGAATGGGCCGATTGGCATCGAGCACACCACAGAACCCCTCTTCGCGCAGATTCCCGGCGGTGAGTTCACTATGGGTGATAGGCTTGATGAGGATAAGAATGCCCCCCCGCACAAGGTCAATGTGAGTGCGTTTTATATGCAGAAGATGGAAGTGAGCAAGGCGCAGTGGGATGCAGTGAGGGAGTGGGGAGCAAAACACGGCTACGCCGATCTGCCTGAGGGAAAGGGTAAGGCGGCCGACCACCCGGTGCAATCGGTATCATGGTATGACGTGGTGCAGTGGTGCAATGCAAAGAGCGAAATGGAGGGACTGACACCGTGCTATTACACCGACACAGCGCAGACGTCGGTCTATCGAAATGGTAGCATAGACCTTGCCAACACGATGGCGATGTGGACAGCTAACGGTTACCGCCTGCCGACGGAAGCGGAGTGGGAAAAAGCCGCGCGCGGCGGTTTGGATGGCAAGCGATTCCTATGGGGGGATGTTATCAGCCTCGAGCAAGCGAATTTCAGCAACACGGGCAAGGAATCGTTCCAGACAGGAAGCACCGGTCCGACGGGCCGGGACGGCGGCGAGCCAAACACCACGCCGGTAGGGCGGTTTCCGGCAAACGGGTTCGGTCTCCATGACATGGCGGGCAACGTATGCGAGTGGTGCTGGGATAGGGACGGGAGGTATCCTTCGACTTTGCAGACGGATCCACGTGGTGCCGCGGCCGGCACGTGCCGGGTATTGCGGGGCGGCGCCTGGGGCAGCAACGCAAGCGCCTGCCGCGCCGCATCCCGCGACTTCATTGATCCGGGTGCCGCTTATTACCATTATGGGTTCCGTTGCGTCCGCAGTTCCATGGCGCCGGGGAGCCCGGTGGTGGAAATGGAGGCGACACCACTTCTGAAACCCGCCGCGAAGGAGGCTGCAAAGCCAGCGCGAGGGAGCTCTGGAAATGGGTCGCTACGCGCCCGCACAAAACAGTTCGACGATCTATAAATATGCAGAATTGCTCACAACCATGAAAATAACACACCACGTAGCCTTCGCTGCAATCATTATCCTGTCAGGAATTTTGCCTTCATGCACGATGCCTGATCCAATGTTTTCCCAGAATGTCGGAATGATACAAGATACGAACTATCCGTCGTCGAAAATTGTCGGGACATGGGCCTCATTCAGCGCTTCCCCATTTCAAACAGAAACAGAAGCAAGGGAGGATAAAGCGTATTACCAAATTTTTACCGGTGGACGCGGCAAAATACGGCAATCATCGAAGAATGTGGCGAATGGACATTTTATTGCCATGGAAGCGAATTTCAGATGGGAACGCTTGGGACCAAACAGATGGAGAATCATGCTGCCGCCATCAAGCGCATACCGGGTCACCGATAGCCGGGTGATGACCATGGGGAGCATTGGAGCCAGAGAATGTCAGGTGCGTTATTACCAAGGAAGTCTCTATGAAATGACTACCGGTTCGGTATGGGTGCCTGCCAACGCCGAGAATATATCCAACTTGACGAAGCGCGTGCGGGAACAAGCGCCTGTCATCCAGTTGAATCTGGAGTGAGTAACGTGGACATGCCGCATGATCGTCGCGGGAGCTCACCCCAGGCACCGATTAGATAAAATACTAGCAAAACCTCAGTTTAAGATACTGTGCAAACCTGCTCGCTCTGATGAAACCTGTCCTCATGAAACGCCGCCTTTCTCAAACCATTCTCTGGATTTCCATAGCCCTCTGTCTTTCATCATGCGTCAGTGAACGCATTCGTCCCGATCCGGTCTATCAAAAAGAGTTTTTCTCGATAGAGGACACCGCCTATCCTGCCGACAAAATTGTCGGTGTCTGGATGCAGGTTGGGGGTGACAAGGTGATGGAGACCAGGACCTATTTTCTTCTTAAGAAAGACGGCACAGGTGCCAAGCGGAATGTAACCAAGAAGACTGGTGAACACAAACCATTGATTTCCGAGTGCCCGCTGAAATGGTCCAATCTTGGAAGGAATCGCTGGCAGATTTGCATTTTCAGTGGCTCGGGATATATCGAATCCAATCCTTCCTGGGCTCAGGCCACCCTCCGCAGCGGAATGGTCCGAACCGTGGTGCGTTTCCATCAAGACCGTCTTTACCCGGAGGAATGCCCTAACACCTATGTCCGTGCGGAGATTGGCGCTGTGAAACAGCAGCTTCATTCGATTCGTTCCGTATTTGCCGAGTAACAGCCATGCGGCGCTTGCGCTGGCACCTGTTCATCGCTATGGAAGAAGGCATGAGTCAAGATGACCTGCGGCAGGACGCGCAACGCTTCGGTGAATACGAGGTGATGCGCGACGCATGCGGCGGGGCCATGTTGCTGGGATCCGGGAGTTACGGGCGAACCTACAAGGCGCGGCATCTGTTGTTGGGCACCGAGGTGGCGATCAAGGTGATCCGGCGCGAGTTGACGGCCAGCGAAAGCACGCGCCAAAGGTTTTTGCGCGAGGGGCGGGCGCTGGCAGGG
>CAIKDP010000107.1 GCA_903826205.1 Akkermansiaceae bacterium | reverse complement strand
TGGCCTCAGTGTCATCAGTTCTTTTCAGTGGTTTTCTTGGTCCGCTTCACCTCACTCCCCCGCGTTCTCACGAACGCGCCTACAATCCCCCGAAATCCATCAGTGGCCTCAGTGTCATCAGTTCTTTTCAGTGGTTTTCTTGGTCCGATTCACCTCACTCCCCCGCGTTCTCACGAACGCGCCTACAAGCCCCCGAAATCCATCAGTGGCCTCAGTGTCATCAGTACTTTTCAGTGGTTTTCTTGGTCCGTTTCACCTCACTCCCCCGCGTTCTCACGAACGCGCATACAGAGAGAACCGCGTTCTCACGAACGCGCCTGCGAAGAGTCCCGCATTTTTCAAAAAACCCGGAATCCCGCTTGTGTCGCGGGTCGCTGCGGCTAGCCTGTCTTGGAAATGACAACAGAATGCTCGCGATTCAAGCTGCTGTTCCAACGCCATGCGTGGCGCTTGGTGGTGCCGGGCACGCTGGTGGTGCTGCTCATTGGGTTGGGGTTGGCAGTCAAGCCGGCCTACCGGGTGTTTCGCGAGCACCGGATCCATGCCAACCTGGAAGCGGCGCGGGCGGCCGCACGCAACGGCGACTGGAGCCTCGCGCGCGACCAAGCCCGCAGCGTGCTGCTGGCCCGGCAGAACGACTTCGAGGCCTATCGGATCTGGGCACGGGCCCTGGGCAAGCTCGGCGCGCCCAGCACCTACATGGCCGCCGCCGAACTCTTCACCAACGCCCGCTCCACCCGCGAGGATTTGTTGGAAGCCCTCCAAGTGATGACTCATCAGGCACCGCAGGCGGTGGCCCTGAGTGCGTACGCCAGCTTGCCACCCCAATTTCTCGACCAAGCCGCCTTCCGCGCCGCAATGGTCCCGCTGCTTATTCAACGCGGGCAGATCGACCTCGCGGAAAAATGCCTGCGCGATGTGGCGCAACCCACCGATCCACCACCGGTCCGGCTCGAATTGCTGCGCACGCTCTGCAGTCGGCCGCAAGCCGCGCGGGTGGCCGAGGCACGACAAATTTTTGCGGATCTGATTGCAGCCCGCGCCGACGAGGAATCCCTGGCGGCCTTGCTGATTCTGGGCGACACGCCCGGCGGCCTCGCCGCTGGCGATCCCCTGCCCGATCTGCCGGCATGGCTCAAGGGCCAAACACTAGCCAACGCCCGCCACCATCTGTTAGGCATCGATCCGGCTCTCGCGGCCCAACCGGAGGCGGCCGCCCGCTTGTATGACGCGGCCAGCCAGCGCTTTCTGGCCGGCGATCCGGGAGCCCTTGGCCAGTGGTTGATCCGCCACGACCAAGCCGCATTGGCGGTCCGCATCCTCAAGGAGCCGGCACTAACCCGCGGCGACGCCTACCTCGCCCGCCTGAAAGCCTTGCTCCACTTGAACCTCAACGACGACCTGACAGCCGCTCTGGCCGCGCCTCCAGCGTCCGCCGACCTCGTCGAATTGGAAATCGTCCAAGCCAACGCGGCCACCCGCAGCGGCGACCTCATCGCAGCCGGTGCCGCGTGGACGCGCGCCCTCAACCTGGCGGCCTACGACACCAGCCGCAACCGTTGCCTGGAAATCGCCCGGCTGGCGGACCAATCCGGTGCCAAGGATTCGGCCGAGGATGCCTGGGTGGCGTCGGTCCGCTTGGGCTGGGGTCCACTGCCGCTTTACGACGACCTGCGACCGGTCTTCGCCTCGCTGGTGGCCAAGGGCCGTTCGGAGGATTTGACGGCGATGTTCCGGACCTTGCTGCGCTTCGAACCTAACAATCCGGAACTGCTCAACAACGCCTGCTACTTCGGTTTGATCCACGGCCTGCTGCCGCCCCAACAAGTGGCCACCTTGCTGACCAGACTCATCGCCCGCAGCGACAAACCGGCCTATCAATCCACACTGATGTTAGCCGAGATGCTGGACGGCCGGCCCGCGGATGCGCTGACCCGCCTGCCCAAATTCCGCGGCAGCCCGGGCGTGCCACCGATGATGGGGGCCGCACTCGAGGGCACCGCCAAAGTGCTCACCGGCGACACCGAGGCGGGCACCGCGGTGCTCAAGGAGGTCGACTGGCGCGGCTTCATGACCCAGGAGCGCATCGTCTTCCGCAACCTGCTGGTGAAATTCACGCACTCCAAATTGCCACTGCCAGAACTGGCAAGCCCGGCGGTGGCCCTCGCTCCCGACCAGATCCCGGCTTGGCGCAAGGCGGTCGAGCGTTCTGAAAAAGATCGCGCCGGTGATGTCCTGCCCGCCCTGGTGGCGACCAAGATCCCGGGCACCGACCCCCTGGTCCCGACCCGTGACGTCGATCAGAGCCCGGCCTGGCGCAAGGCGCTGGAACGGCACGGCGAGGACGAATTGTTGCCCGCCTTACCCCCACCACCTCTCCCCGGCACCAACCCGCCCGCAGAATCCCATGAGTCGCATTGAACGTCAAAAGGTCAAGCATGAGACAGGACACAGCCATGCGCGATCTTCGTAGGCGCGTTCGTCAGAACGCGGTTCTCTCTGTAGGCGCGTTCGTCAGAACGCGGTTCTCTCTGTAGGCGCGTTCGTCAGAACGCGTCCCTTGCCAGGTTTAATCCAATGCCAACGCCCATGAAACATCCCGCGCTTTATCTAACAACCCTGCTGGCGCTGTGCTCTTCCGCGCCTGCCGCCGTGCGTCTGCCTAACATTTTCAGTGACCACATGGTGCTGCAGCGGGACAAGGCGGTCAAGGTCTGGGGCTGGGCCGCGCCGGGCGAGTCCGTCAAAGTCGAGTTGGCCGGGAAGTCGACCGGCGCTTTGGCGGACGCAACGGGCGAGTGGAAAGCCACACTGCCGGCGCTGCCGGCGGGCGGGCCCCACGAATTGTTAGTGACCGGCACCAACACGCTGAAAGTCAGCGACATTCTGGTCGGCGAGGTCTGGGTTTGTTCGGGACAATCCAACATGGAATTCGAGTTGAAGCATGCCCTCAACGCCCAACAGGAGATCAAGGCGGCGGACTATCCACAACTCCGCATGTTGTTGGTTGCGCGCACCCCGGCAGGACTGCCGCTCAATGACGTCAAGGCCCGTTGGTTTGTCTGCTCACCCGCCAATCCCGCCACCGCCGGTTTTTCCGCGGTCGGTTACTTTTTCGGGCGCGACGTCCACAAGGCGCTAAACCTGCCGGTCGGCATGATTGCCGCCTCCCAAGGGGCCACCCAGATTGAATTGTGGACTGCCCCCGAAGGCGTGGCCGAAGTGCCCGCCTTGCAACCGACACTGCCCGGCCTCACCGCGGCCGCGGCCGCCGCCCGCCAGCAACTCAGCGCCAACCTCGACGCGTTGGAAGCCGCCATTCCCATGGCGCGCGCCGCCTTGGCCGCGGGACGCCCGCTGCCACCCGCCCTTGCCATGGCCAATCCCCTGCCAACCGAGGGTGGCCCTGTGCTCTACAATGGCATGATCTATCCACTCGTGCCCTTCGCCATCCGCGGCGCCCTCTGGTATCAGGGGGAATCCAATTGCGGCGATGGCATGCGCTATCTGGACAAAATGCGGGCGCTGGTCGGCGGCTGGCGCAAGGTATGGCAGCAGGGGGATTTCCCGTTCTATTTCGTCCAGATCACTCCTAACAAATACAACGGGGCCCTGCCGCTCTTGTTGGAAGCGCAGTCCGCCGCCATGGCCATCCCTCACACCGGCATGGCCGCCTCGACCGACACCTGCGACGCCAGCGATAATTTCGGCGGCGGCCATCCGCGCAACAAGCAGGAAATCGGCCGCCGCCTCGCCCTGTGGGCGCTCGCCAAAGACTATGGCAAAAAAGACCTCGTCTATTGCGGGCCCCAATTCAAATCCCTCAAGACGGAAGGCAACCAGCTCCGCATCAGCTTTGACCACACCGGTGGCGGCTTGGTGACGCGCGACAACCAGCCGCCTAGCAGCTTTGAGATTGCCGGCGCCGACGGCATCTATGCAAAGGCCGCGGCTAGGATTGACGGGGCATCCGTGGTGCTCAATAGCGACACGGTGGCCAGCCCGTGTGCCGTGCGCTTTGCCTGGGAGGACTTGGCCCAGCCAAACCTGATCAACAAGGAGGGCTTGCCGGTCTCGGTCTTTCGCGCCGGGCTCGCGAAGTGAGCCGTCTATCGTAGCTGTGGCTTCCAGCCGCAGGCCGTAGCTGTGGCTTCCAGCCGCAGGCCGTAGCTGTGGCTTCCAGCCGCAGGCCGTAGCTGTGGCTTCCAGCCGCAGGCCGTAGCTGTGGCTTC
>CAIKDP010000106.1 GCA_903826205.1 Akkermansiaceae bacterium | reverse complement strand
GGGCACGGCCTACGAGGAGGGTCGCGATTTTGTCAGGATCGTCGATCCGCAGCTGCATCCGTGGGTGGCCTATCACGAGCAGCCGGCGATCAATCTGACCGCGGACACGCGCATCAAGGATGGGGAACGGCTGCGGGTCAGCTACTATCATCCCATCATCGTTTACGAGGACCGGATTACGAGTTGTCTCAGCGAGCCGAAGATTTATGCCGAGTGGGAGGCGGATGTGAAGCGCATCAATGACCTGATTCATCCGGCGGCATTCCTGATGTCGCACGACGAGTTGCGGGTGATGAACCAATGCGCACTCTGCCAAAGCAAGAAGATGACGCCGGGCGAATTGTTGGCCTGGAATGTGCATCAGGCGGCACAGATCATCCGCGGCATCCGGCCCGATGCCGGCATCTGGGTCTGGAGTGACATGTTCGACCCGATGCATAACGCGGTGGAGCACTTCTATGCGGTCAACGGCTCGCTCGCGGGTTCATGGAAAGGCTTGGACAAGGATGTGGGAATCGTCAACTGGTATGGCTCATTGCAGGGCAAGAACTGCCAGTTCTTCGCCGATCTGGGCCTCAACCAAATTCTCTCCGGCTATTATGACGGGGACAACGATGGTTCGCTCATCACCGCGTGGCGCAACCATACCAAAGCGGTTCCCGGAATCGTTGGCGCAATGTACACCACCTGGCAGGACAAGTATGATGCCATGGACGTCTGGGCCAAGCACGCCTGGGGCGGCCCTGCTGACTGAGCGGACGCCTGGATTTGTCACTGGCCTGGTTTTGTTCAACCAGCGGTGCTTGTCACCTCTTGCTGACCGGGCGAACTCGGAAGGTTAACCTTTATTTATCGGGCAAACTCGGAGCGCCGCCTTCCCTGTCGACAGCCGGATTGCATAGCAAGTACTAACAGTCAGCCATCTGCCACCGATACATAAATCATTGACTGTTAGTCGGTTGCACCAGAACCGGATTCGCTGCTTGCCAAATCAAACCGCTTCAAGACATCCTCCCGACCGAACTAATTACACTGTTCGGTCACAACAAAATGCCCATCCAGAAACAATATAAAATCCAACTACATCGGATACTCAGATTCACCCTTGTATACTGGATGATGACAATCGGATGGATTCCCTATGGTTTAAGCCTCTACTTTGCGAAGTTGGATTGGACAATCTTCGCTATCGGCATTCTTACATACATGGTGCTCATCAATGCCTTGGACGTCTATCTGAAGCGGGTTAAATGCCCACAATGCGGCAAACGCTTTTTCGTGGGTGAAGACGAATGGGCACCGATTACATGGATACTTCCGAGGACGCGTTGCCGCCATTGCCATTTGTCACTATTCAACCGATAAGATCTTGCGCCACATAACCCGTAACCAAGACCGAACAAGTAGTGGATGGCAAGCCGCCTGAAGCTCCTCAACCACCCCGCTAAATCACCTCAACCGCGCGGCCGCCATCACAAAAACGTTCACAAATAGAATGACGCTCTACCAAAAACATGTTTTTCTAAATGATGTCGCTATGCCATGCTCTTGGTGAAAAGACAGATTGGGCAACGTTTCTTGATACTCATGTGCCAGAAGCAAGGCGACGCTATGACTGCTTTGTATCTCGACTCCAAAAGGAACAGCCTGAATTATTCAAATAAATGCGCTGGCTATTCAAAATCCGTGAGGTTTCCTCCTGACACTACAACTCCCTGGCGACAAGAGAAGATGGACGCCACACCTGATCATCTTCTCGGTCGTTGCAGCAGTCTTGGCCGGAAGAGCGCAAACGAGGCGCCAAATTGGAGTAGCGGTGGTCAATTTTCCGAAGTGGGGAACCGTCATGGTTCAGCTTGCGGGCATTCAGGAACAGACCAAGGGCTCTCCGAGGAGGGCCGGAAGTGATTTTTGCATATAATTGCTTGCAAGCGTGCGCCAATGGCGCATAGTTGCCGCAGCGGTGATCTTTTACGAGACGGAGATCTTCACGGAGCAAATCGTTGACCTGATCGACGACGGGTCATACGCGCGTCTACAAGCCGCAATTATTGCAGATCCTCAAGCGGGTGACTTGGTGCCCCGCTCCCGGGGACTGCGCAAGATTCGTTGGAGTGCCACCGGACGGGGGAAGCGGGGCGGGATTCGAGTGATCTACTATTTGGTGTGTAGGGATGAGGTTTTCATGCTTTATGCCTATGCGAAGAACGAGAGGGAAGACATTACAAACGAACAAACCAGGTTGCTACGCGAACTGGTGGAACAACATTTGAAGACATGAACAAGAAAGACTTTGAAAGACTGTGTGAGAGCATCAAGCAGGCTGGCGAGATTCGCAGGGGAACGCGGGTGGCCTCTCGTGTGTTTCGTCACGAGGCGCCAGATGTGAAGGCGATCCGCGATGGACTGGGGCTATCCCAATCCCGTTTTGCCGCAATGATCGGAGTGAGTTCAAGGACTCTTCAGAACTGGGAGCAGGGACGGCGTGAACCCGAAGGTCCCGCAAAGGCGTTACTGCGCGTCGTAGAAAAGCAACCCCGGGCGGTACTAAGAGCACTTCATGTGTGATCGGCGGGATTGAAACACCTCAAGGCGAGCCATGGCCTGCAATCCGTCATCACTTCCCAATCCCACCGCATGGCGGCGCCCACGTTGCCAGGCAGCCTGGATGTTTGTCAGGTATCTGGCGATTGCCGGCATTGGACTCACCAGTGTGCTCGGGCAGGCGACGCCGGAGAAGTCCGGCGCGGGAACCCGCGGCGGCTGGCTGAAGTCCGCGGCCAACCCTGTGCTGGGGGGCGCGCTAGGCACCTGCTTCGACGTCGCCGTGCTCAAAGAGGGGGACACCTATCGGATGTGGTTTTCCTGGCGGCCGAAGCAAAGCGTGGCACTGGTCGAGAGTGCCGACGGGATTCACTGGGGGGAACCGCAGGTGGCGCTTGGCCCGAATCCTGAGAGCGATTGGGAGGCCGAGATCAACCGCCCGGTGGTGGTTAGACGACCTGATGGCTATCACCTCTGGTACACCGGACAGGCACGCGGCCGGTCGTGGATCGGCTACGCCACCAGCCAGGATGGGAAAAGTTGGACGCGCGCCGGCAAACAGCCGGTGCTGTCGCCCGACCAGGCGTGGGAGAAAGGCGCGGTGATGTGTCCGCATGTCGAGTGGGACCAGACGACCCGGCTCTTTCGCATGTGGTATTCCGGTGGCGAGCAAATCGAACCGGATGCCATCGGCTACGCCACCAACCCCGATGGAAAGACCTGGACCAAGTTGTCCGCCAACCCGGTCTTCCGGGCCAACCCTGCCAATGCCTGGGAACAACACAAAGTGACGGCCTGCCAGGTGCTGCGCCGCGGCGACTGGTACTACATGTTTTACATCGGTTTCCAAGATGGCGACCACGCCCGCATCGGCCTTGCCCGCTCGCGCGACGGGATTGGCGGCTGGGAACGCCACCCGGCCAACCCCATCATCAGTCCCGACCCCGGCCAATGGGATCACGACGCGTGTTACAAGCCGTTTGCCGTGTTCGACAATGACAGGTGGTATCTGTGGTTCAACGGTCGCCGCGACTCCGTCGAACAAATCGGCCTCGCCACCCACGCCGGCGAGGACCTCGGCTTTTAACCAGGCTGCGCATCGGATTGGGAAATGGTGTTCCTTGCAATATCTTTGGACGATCGTCCAAAGATATTGCAAGGGCTGGAGACAGCTTGTCGGGACCGTTTGAGACTGTCATGCACAGCCCGTGAGTAGGGCCTGAGCCAAGCCGGACGCCTTGTAGCACATCCCCCATGTGCAACCCGCCACCGCGTCGCGGC
>CAIKDP010000105.1 GCA_903826205.1 Akkermansiaceae bacterium | reverse complement strand
TGCAGCTCTGCTCATGGGCAGCCCTTCCGCACGACGACAAGAATGTCGTTGCTCCTTAAGGGTGGCGCGGAAGCGATAAGGAGCCACCACATTCCTGTGGTGGGTGCGGAAGCGTGGTGCAGCTCTGCTCATGGGCAGACCTTCCGCACGACGACAAGAATGTCGTCGCTCCTTAAGTGTGGCTCCATCGGAGCCAAGTTATTCAGAAGGGTTAGGGCAGGGGCAGCCGCGGGTCGAAGCGGAACGCGCGGGAGCGCATGACGCGTATGTTAGAAAACGCCGGATGCCGCGGGTTGAGCAGATAGCTGGATTCCTCGGGAATGATGACCGACGGCACGGCCAGGGCGGCTTTGGCGGTGGCGGCGGAGCGCTTGAGCCAGCGGCCGCCATGGTCTTGTGACGCCGCCCCCGCGGGAAACCCATCCCAGCCCGGTGGCGGACGCAGGCCGGTCTCTATCAGCGCGTCCGGCACCTCGATTTCAAGCAGCAGGAACTCGACGCGCAAGAGTTCCGGGCTGGCGTGGACGAGCAGTTCGAGGGCCGCCAGGGCGCGGCTTGCCGCCGCATAGGCGCACGGGACACCCGGCGCATTCCAGCGTCCGCCGTAGAGTCGCGCGCCTTCGCCGGCGAGAGCACTCGCCGCGAAGGCTGGCTTTACCATACGAAATACCAGCATGGCCTGCGAGGAGGTTAGGACGGCACCCCGTGCTCCAGCCGCCCAAGCAGAAACTCCACTTCGCGGGCACCGATTTCCGTGTCTGCGAACGCCAGCGGACTCTCTCCGGCACACGCCATGGCCGGACGCTTAAGCCACGAGCGGGCGGACTCCTCAGACTCAAACACCTCCGTGGCCCGCGCCATCAACCGGGCCACCCGGATCAGGCGCTCGCTTTCCGTGGCATCTAACATCCCGGCCTTTTTGCGCCGGTGCAGGGTGGCGCGGGCCAGGCCGAGCCAGCCTGCCAACTCGTCTTCCGTGCTGCCCAGCCACTCCGCGAGGGAAGTGAATTCATCGGTGGCCAGCCCGCGGCGGATTCTGGCAATGACCGCAGTGGGAGATTCAACCGATACCGCTTCTTCCCGCAGCACCGAAGCGGCGTTTTTCCTTGCGCCAAGGGATTCCCGCAGACCTGCAACATAGGTGGCAATCACGGAATTTAGTTTCATATGAGTCATTATATTGCTTCATTTGGAACCTCGCAAGTGGTTTTTCAATAATTTCCCAAATTTTTCCGGCGGCAGCTCCGGCCTCGACATTGGCTGGATAAAATTCATTCTTTTGCCCCTGATTCTACGCTTATGACCGAATTCCTAGTCGTCCCACGCGCCGCCCACGATCTTCTTGTTAGCCGCATCTATCTGGCCCGCGGCTTCACGGCCGGGGAAGCGGGCGAAGGCGCCAAGCTCGCTGCGGAAGCTGCGCGCCACGGCATCCGCACCCACCATGCGCTCAAGGCGCTGCATCTCGACCACCTGTTTGGCTCCGCCGTGGGTGGTTGTGTTCCCGGCGCGGAAATCGAAGTTTTGCCCGGCCGCTTCCCTGCCTCCGAATGTTGGGACGCCCACAAGAAACTCGGGCAGGCCGTGGCCTATCGCGCCATCGACCGCGCCACCGAGCTCGCCGACCAATTCGGCATCGCCCAGATCGCCGTCGATAACGCCTTCCATTATTTATGGGGTGGCGGCTATGTGATGGAAGCTGCCGAGCGCGGCTACTTTGCCTATACCAACTGCACCTCGACCCTCGCTGAAGTGGTGCCCTATGGCGGGAAATTCCCCACACTGGGCACCAACCCGCACTCGTGGGGCATCCCGGGCACGGCGGCCAACGGCTTTCCGATCGTCATCGATTGGGCGACTTCCACGGTGGCGATGGGGCGGGTGCAAGCGCTCAAGCGCGAAGGCAAATTGCTGCCGCCGGGAGCCGCCGTGGATGCGGATGGCCATCCCACCACCGATCCGAACCGGGTGGCATCGTTGCTACCCTTCGGAGGCCACAAGGGATACGGACTCTCACTCATCAATGAAATTTTCGGCGCGCTGATCGGCGGCTCTTTGCCCACTCTGCGCGGCAAGCCCATCACCACTCCCGGCGAGAAAAACACCACCGTCTTCTACTTCCAGGTCATCCATCCCGACGCCCTGTCCGGCGGCCAATTCGCCTGCGCCCGCAACCAAGCCCATAACCTCGCCGCCGTCATTGCCGACATCCTCGGCCACGGCAATGAAGCCGCCATGCTCCCCGGCCAACTCGAAGCGGCCGCACGCCACCGCTCCGATACCGCCGGCGGTTTGCTCTTCACCGCCGCGGAAATCGCCGAGTTCAACCATCACGCCGCCGAACTCGCATTGCCTGCCTGGGATCCGGCCGACCTTGCGCGGATCGAGGTTGCATGACATACCTCCAACCATGCGACGCATTCCATGGATTCTTACCATCCACGTGCTCCTGGCATTGCGTGTCGCCGCCGCTGTGGATCCCGCAGCCATGCCCGTCGCCTTCGACACCCCACCTCTGGAAGCGACGCCACCACCGGCGTTGCGCATCAAGTGCCAGAAACCGGGCTCCCTAACAGAACTAACCGTTGCCGGAGCGACACTGCTTTCCATCCAAGGCGACGGCATCGGACGCGCCACGGTGAGCTGCGAGGCGGCACAATGGCCGCAGGCCGTCATCCTGCGCGTCCACCTCCGCGGCCTGGAGTCGCTCAGCATCGCCAATGACAACGTGGAGCTGAAAGCCTCGGTGCTGAGCCATAGCGGCCATCCGACCTTGCTGCATCTGTGGCAGGCCGGCAAGGAAGGGCCGGCGTTGGCCAAGGACAGCCCGTATTGGACGGACATCCGGCGCCTGGGACCGGATGGCAAGCCGGTCGCAGGACTGCCGCCGGAAGGCGGGTGGTTCGAAGTGGATGTTCCCAAGGCGTTTCTAACAAACAAGCGGCAGCTCAGGTTGAGCTGGATTGATTTCTATCGGTGAGCTTAATGCCCAGTCCTGGGGACTGACGCCCCGGTGCCAATCTCCAGCAAAATCTCCGCGACCGCAGCGGTTGATCCCGCCCTCCGGCGGTCCCCCTGCGGGGCTTTCGCTCCGCTCAAGTCGATCTCGCTCCGCTCGGTTCTGCGTTTCGTTGAATCCCGACCCAACCCTCAAAAAAGTGCCAAGGCATGTTCCGGAATTCATCACCAATTCCTCGACAATTCGATGCCTGGCTCAGGAAGTCTGAAACTTGACTTTCCAGACCGTTTGCCTACGGTTCCGCCACATCCGGTGACGCATCACGCGCCGCTCCATCTTCAGGACCACCCCGGCCCCGGATCGACCACCCCATCCTAACAAAATGAAAACCTCCACGATCGCCTTGGCCGCAGGCCTGATTTTCGGTACCGGCCCGGCCATGGCCAAGGACGCCCCGGTCACCCTTGAATCGCTGCTGCGGGAAATGATCGACCCCGCCGCAGTCGCGCGCTGGCCGCAACCGGAATACCTGTGCAAGCAGGATGGCAGTTACGATCGGGAGGCGAAGACTCCCAAGGATCAATCCAAATGGTACGCCAACGGCGACAACATGGAAGGCATGCACCAAGCGGCCAAGTGGGAAGACCACCAAGGCCGCCAGGAGTGCGTGCTGCTCGACGTCGATGGCCCGGGCGCGGTGGTCCGCTTCTGGACCGGTGGTGCCGATCCCAAGGGCAAGGTCCGCTTCTACCTCGATGGCGCTGACGCACCGGCGATCGAAGCAGCGCTGTATGATTTGTTAGGTGGGCGGGATTTCGTGCCCAAGCCGCTGGCCATTGAAAACTCCGGCAAAGCGACCAACCTCTACCTTCCCGTGCCGTATGCCAAACATTGCAAGATCACCTACGACGAGGGTCGTCCGCCGGGCCCGCCGCCGGGACGCTGGTATAACATCGAGTATCGGGCCTATCCGGCAAACACCGCCGTCGAGCCGTTCACGATGGAGAAATTCAAAGCGCTGCTCCCGCTGGTGACCGAGGTTGCCAAGACCCTGGCCGAACCACCCGCCATCAGCGGCGGCAAGACCGTCGGGCTCGACCAGGCGCTGGCACCGGGCAAGGAGACCACGCTCGAACTGCCGGCCGGCAACAAGGCGGTCCGTGAACTGACCCTGTCACTGGAAGGCCTGCCGGTCGCCGACCTCCAACGCGCCTTGCGCACCACCGTGCTGCGCGCCAGCTTCGATGGTGAGGAAACCCTCTGGTGTCCGCTGGGGGAATTCTTCGGCAGCGGCGTGGGTCTCAACGAGCTTCAAAGCTGGACCCGCACGGTGGGCAAGGATGGCACCCTGACCTGCCGCTGGGTCATGCCCTATCAGAAATCCGCCAGCCTTGCGGTGGTCAACCTCGGTCAGGGTGAAATCCACTGCAAACTCCGGGCCAAGGTGGACGATTGGAAATGGGACGAGCGCTCGATGTATTTCCACGGCACCTGGCACTATCAGAACGGCATTGCCACCCGCCCGTTCAGCGACTGGAACTATTTGCAGGCGAGCGGCCGCGGCATCTACGTCGGCGACACGCTGGCGATCTGGAATCCGAATGGCAAATGGTGGGGCGAAGGCGACGAAAAAATCTGGGTCGACGGGGAAAGTTATCCGTCCCACTTTGGCACCGGCAGCGAGGATTACTATGGCTACGCCTGGGGCAATCCGGCGCTCTTCCAAGGGCCGTTTTGCAACCAGCCGCGCGCCGGCCAAAGCAACAAAGGCCATACCACCAACACCCGCACCCGCACGCTGGATGCCATCCCATTCACCCGCGCGCTCAAGCATGACATGGAAATCTGGCATTGGGCCGGCTGCCAGGTGACCTACAGCGTGGCCACCTATTGGTACGCCGCCCCCGGCGCCACCCACAACCGCACGCCTCAACCGGAGGGTGCCGCGGCCGACATTGAGGGCATCCCAAAAAGCCTGCCGGGCGCCATCGAGTGCGAGCGGATGAAGATCCTGACATCCTCCCCGGGGATCGCCACCCTGATGCAGACCGGTGTTTCGTTAGGCGGACGGAGTTGGAGCGGCGACGCACAGTTGCTCGTGCAAGCCAGGCAACCCGGCGACTTCGTCGAGTTGCTGGTGGCCGATAACCTCAAGGGCCCGCAAAAGCTCACGCTGTATGCCACCAAGAGCTATGATTTCGGCATCCTGCGCTTCACCATCAATGGTAAACAGGTTGAGCCTGACTGGGATGCCCACGCACCTCAGCCCGCACTAACCGGCCCGATGGCACTCGGCACCTTCGAGCCCAAGGATGGCAAGTTCCTCATGCGGGTGGAAGTCACCGGCGCCAACCCGGGCGCCAAGGGCACCAAGTCGTTCTTCGGCTTGGATTGCGTGGTGATCGACAAGCCGTAGGGCAGGCTGGTTAGAGATCGAAGAAGCGTTTGGCTTTTTGGAAGAACCCTTCCTGCATGGGTGAGTTGTGCTCGCCGATGGAGGCGGCGAAGGAGCGGAGTTTCTCCTGTTGCTCGCTGCTGAGGCGGGTGGGCACCTCCACTTGGACGCGGACGTGGAGATCGCCGCGACGTTTGCTGGAGAGCGAGACAACCCCCTTTTCGCGCAAGCGGAAGACGGTGCCGCCCTGGGTGCCGGCGGGGATTTTGATAGAGGAACGACCATCGATGCAGGGCACCTTCAATTCTCCGCCGAGGGCGGCCACAGTGAATGGCAGCGGCACCTCGCAGAACAGGTCGGAACCTTCCCGCTCAAACACATCATGATCGCGGACATGCAAAAACACGTAAAGATCGCCGGCGTCCCCGCCACGCACGCCAGCGTCCCCATTGCCGGAGGAACGCAGCCGGGTGCCGGTGTCCACACCCGCGGGAATACGCAGTTTGATGCGGCTGTTGCGCTGGACACGGCCGTCGCCACGGCAGGCCGGGCATGGGTCGGAGACGGTTTCGCCCGCGCCGCGGCATTCCGGGCAAGTCGTTTGTTGGAGGAAGATACCGCTTTGGCGGGTGACGACACCACGGCCGCCGCAGGATTGGCAGGTATTGACGCCGCCGGTCCCTTTCGACCCTTTGGAGCCACAGCTCTCGCAGGGGACGTTGCGCTCGATCTCGAGTTCTTTTTCGACGCCGCTGACAGCTTCTTCGAGGGAAATTTCGAGGTCGTAGCGGAGGTCGCTGCCGCGTTGTTTGCCCGAGCGTTGGCGTTGGTTGCGACCACCGCCGCCGAAGAACTCCTCGAAGCCGCCACCAAAGGCCCCGCCAAACACCTGCGAGAACAAGTCCATCGGATCGTGGAAGCTGCCACCGCCACCGCCACCCATGCCGCCGGAAAAGGCGGCGTGACCGTAGCGGTCATAGGCGGCCCGCTTGTCCGGGTCGCTGAGCGCTTCGTAGGCTTGGCCGAGTTCCTTGAACTTGTCCTCCGCGGTGTGATCGCCCGGGTTTTTGTCCGGGTGGAATTTGACCGCGAGCTTGCGGTAGGCTTTTTTAATGGCATCCGCGCTGGCATCGCGGGGGACGCCGAGAACTTCGTAGTAGTCGCGTTTGTCACCCATAAATCAGGCTTGCACTCCTTCCTCTGGGGACTCCGCGGCAGAGGCGGGGAGTTTGGAGACAACGACACCGGCCGGGCGCAACAGGCGGTCACGGAGGGTGAACCCGCGCCGGGTCACGCGCAGGATGCGCCCCTCCTCGCCGGCTGCGCTCTCTTCCTGGGCGACCGCGTCGTGGAGTTTGGGGTCGAAGTGGCCGGTGCTTGCCACTTCCTCAACCCCCTGGCTGCTGAGAAAATCGTTGAGCTGGCGGCGCACCATGTCCATGCCAATGTAAATCATGGATTGGGAGTCCTGGGCGGCGGCTTGCATGCCCATTTCGAAGTTGTCGATGACCGGCAGGAGTTCTTCAAGCAGGCGTTGGTTGGCGTAGCGGATGGCGTCCTCGCGGTCGCGGGCGGTGCGTTTGCGCAGATTGTCCATTTCCGCGGCGGTGCGCAGGGATAGCTCCTTCCATTTGGCAACATCACGTTCGAGTTCTTCCCATGGATCCAAGGCCTCTGCGGCATCGGTTTGCGGGCCCGTGCGGAGGTCGAGCTCGGTGGCGTCAGCGGGAATTTCAGGGGCGGCGGCGGGATCGGTATCGGCGTGCATCGGGCATAGGTGTAACCACAGATGCGCCCGCGTCAACCCTTGGTCGCAATTTAGCCGCAACCGCGCCACCCTGACGGGAATAATGTCAGGGGGATCGGCTCAATCCGCCTCGCCCCTCCTCAGGGCGGACCCGTGGCCGGCCTGCGGGAAACCCGGACTCCGCCGGCATAATATTTTTCCGCGCCGCACTGTTCTCGCCAAAGAATTCTTGGTCCTGCGCTTGGCAGGGCGGGTCAAATGGCTATGTTCGTCCCCAACGCATTCCCCCCATGAATCCCGCCCATCGCCGATCATGCCTCTCTCAACGCCCAGTGAAGCGGGCGCTCCCGCCAACCCGCCAGCCTCGACTCAGCATTCAAACTCATTGAGATGAAATACCTTATCGTTTTGGGAGATGGCATGGCCGATGAGCCACTTGCCGGATACGGGGGCAAAACGCCATTGCAAATGGCGGATAAGCCGTCGATTGACTGGTTGGCGAAAATGGGCCGGACCGGTCGTCTGGAAACCGTTCCGGAGGGCATGCATCCGGGAAGTGAGATCGCCAATCTGTCGGTTTTGGGTTATGATGTGGCCGCTGTTTTCGAAGGCCGTGGCGTTCTCGAAGCCGCCAGCATGGGCGTCACTTTGAACCATGACGACCTGGCGTTGCGCTGCAATTTGCTGACGATCGAAGAGGAAAATATCAAGAACCACTCAGCCGGACACATCTCGAATGAAGAAGCGTATGAGCTGATTGATTTTCTCAACCAGCAGCTTGGCAATGCAAGGATCCGGTTTTATCCGGGGGTTTCGTACAGGCATCTGGTGGTGATCAAAGGCGGCAATAAATTCATCACTTGCACTCCGCCTCATGATGTGCCCGGTCAAGCCTTTCGCACCCATTTGATCCATACCGGAAATCCGGGGGCGGTCGAGACGGTCCAACTGCTCAATCAGCTCATTCTAAGTTCGCAGGAATTACTGGCCGGCCACCCGGTGAATATCAAGCGACAAGAAGCCGGAAAAGATCCTGCCAACAGTATTTGGCCCTGGTCTCCGGGCTACAAACCGCAAATGCCTACCTTGAATGAACTTTACGGCATTGGAAAATCGGCGGTGATCTCAGCGGTTGACCTGATCCAGGGCATTGGCGTTTATGCCGGAATGGATGTGATCAAGGTGGCAGGAGCGACCGGTTTGTATGACACCAATTACGAAGGCAAGGCCGCCGCCGCCATCGCCGCTTTGCACGACCATGATCTGGTCTATCTGCATGTGGAAGCGAGCGACGAGGCCGGACACGAGGGCAATGTGGAACTCAAAACCAAAACCATTTCATATCTCGATCACAGGATTGTTAGATCCCTGGTTGAGGCAACCGCAACAATGGAAGAACCGGTCACCATCGCCGTGTTACCCGATCATCCAACACCATGCGCCACCAAAATCCACACCCGCGACGCCGTGCCGTTCCTGATTTACCGGCCAGGCGCAACGCCCGACAAGGCCCGCTATTACGACGAATTTGAAGTCGCCAATGGCTCCTACGGGATGCTGAAGGGCGATGAGTTCATGCGCGCCCTCTTGGAAAAGTGATCGGGAATCGCAGGCACGCGGCTCGTCACGTGGCGTCCGGTTTGACGCGTCGCGTCACCTCGTGCCCGGCGGGCACCGGTGCCCGCTCCATCGCTTTGAGTCATCCCCCAATGGCTTGTGGGATTGAGGCAAGGGCCTCCGCTGCGCTTCCGCCGATCACCACCCGATGAGGCGGCTGACGGCGCTGCGCAGGGCGGCTTCCAAGACCGCTGCTTCGGCGTGGGTGAGAGGGATGGACACTTTGCGCAAGGATTTGTCTGCGGCGTCCTGGCGTGAGATGCTGAGTGCGTAGGGGGCGCGTTCGGGGTCTTCGCGGAAGGCGAGGTCGAAGGCGCTGTTGGCTTTTTCCGATTGGTGGAAGAGCTTGGCTTGCGGTTGGCGACCTTGCAGGGTGGCAAGCACCGGTCCGATATCGGCGAGTCCCCATTTCATGGTGATCTTGTTTTCCCAGTCGAATTGTTTTTCGCCGGCTTGGGCAGCGCCATCGACAAACAGGGCGGCTTTGGCGGGGTTGAGACCGAAGCGGACCACGCCGCCGTTGCCACGGGAATTCGGCTTGTAGATGGTGTAATCGGCGGCGCGCTCGGTGAAACGTTCGGC
>CAIKDP010000104.1 GCA_903826205.1 Akkermansiaceae bacterium | reverse complement strand
TTCACCGGCTTCCAGTGGGTAACCCGCTGAAACATCTGCGCGCGCCGCTTCGTAGCAAACAAGCCGCCCTGCTCACAGGTACAGCCATCCATCCCATGACCCCACATCCCACGCGCCGCCACTTTCTGAAAACCGCAGCCCTGGCCATGGGAATGCCCACGATCATTCCAGCATCCGCCTTGGGAAAAGACGGCGCGGTGGCCCCCAGCAACCGGATTGTCGTGGGTGCCATCGGCATCGGCCCACGCGGGCGGGAGGATCTGGCCGCATTTCTCAAGCAACCCGACGTGCAATTTGTGGCGATTGCCGACGTGCAGGAAGATCGGCGCGAGATTGTGCGCCGGATGGCCAACAAGCGGTATGGCAATGAGGATTGCGTCAAGACCCGCGACATGTTCGAAGTCCTCGGCCGCGAGGATATCGACGCGGTTCTCATCGCCACCGGCGATCATTGGCATGCGCTGGGCATCATCCTCGCCGCCAAGGCGGGCAAGGATGTCTATTGCGAAAAACCCTGCAGCATGACTATCCGCGAAAGCCAGGAACTGGCCGACGCCGTCAACCGCTACGGGCGCGTTTTCCAAGCCGGCACCCAGCGCCGCAATGTTGATAATTTCCGCTTCGCCGCGGAACTGGCGCGCAACGGCAAGCTCGGGAGAATCCACACCGTTCATGCCTCGATCCTCCCTCTCGGGGAAAGCCACGACTGGCTGCCTGCCCAACCCGAACCGGCCGTCGAGGTGTGCGACTGGGACCGTTGGTTAGGCCCGGCCCCATGGCGGCCCTATAACAAAAACTACGTGCAGGGCCGCTGGCGCGGCTATTACGATTTTCACGGCGGGGCGGCCCTGCCCGAATGGGGCGCACACACCGTCGACCTGTGCCAATGGGCGGCCAGCGCGGACGACACCACGCCGGTCGAGTTCGAGGCCGAAGGGGAAACGATTCACGCCCGTTATGCCAGCGGCGTGAAATTGGTCATGCGCCTCGCCGGTTTCAAGGGCGAAGGCAAGTGGCTGGTCCCGGGAACCTGTCCGGTGCGCTTCGAGGGTGATCAAGGGTGGATCGAGGCCGCTGACTCCGGCAAACTCGTGGCTTCCTCGCCTGGTCTGTTAGAAGGCGGGCCAAGCACCCAGATGGCCGGCACCGACCCCACCCAGCATGTCCGCAATTTCCTCGATTGCGTCAAGTCGCGCGCCAAGCCGGCGGCCAATGCCGATGTGACGCGCCGCGGCCACATCGTGTCGCATGCCGCATCCATCGGTTGGAGACTCGGCCGCAAGGTCAACTTCGACCCTGCCACCGAGACGTTTGTCAACGACGCGGAAGCCAACCGCATGTGCAGCCGGGCCCGTCGCGCTCCATGGCACGCCTAACCCCCAATTTGCTATTTGTTATGCCATCCATCCATCCAATTCTTCCAGCCTTGTTAGTCCTTGCGTTGGCCGGTTCCACCCCGGCGGCCGAGCCGCCCGAAACCACGCTGCTGGCCGTTCTCGCCAGTGACGCCGGGGTGCATGAAAAGGCCCGCGCCTGCCAGCAACTCGCCGTGGTGGCGAGTCCGGCAGCCATTCCAGCCCTTGCCGGTTTGTTAGATAAGGAACCTCTCGCCGACTATGCGCGCAGCGGGTTGGAGGGCATTCCGGGCCCCGCCGCCGCGGAAGCGTTGCGCAAAGCCCTGCCGCGGCTCGAAGGCCGCCTGCTGGCTGGAGTAGTCAACTCGCTCGGCGTGCGCCGCGACGCTGCGGCCGTCGCCGACCTGCAGAAGCTGGCGCTCGATCCGCAACGCGGCGTGGCGGCCGAAGCCCTGGCCAGTCTCGGCATGATCGGCACCCTCGAAGCGGCAAAAATCCTGGACACGGCGCTTACCACCGGTCCCGCCGAGTTGCGCATTCCGGCGGCCCATGCCGCACTCGCCGCCGCCACCCATCTGGCCAAGGCCGGCAATCCCGCCGCCGCGCGTGATTTGTTAAAAGATGTTAGCCGCGCGCTGCCAGCCGGTTCTCTCACGGCAGTGGCCCAACGCCTGCTGGACGCGCTTCCCGCATCCTAACGAATTCACTTGTGGGAGTTCGGCGCTCTTGGTAGGCGCGTTCGTGAGAACGCGGCGGGGTGTGAGTGTCGAGTCCGAGCATCCGCCGGGCGGTCTTAATGCCTGATTCGGCCTTGGCGCATGCGATCACGACAGGAATGTCGTGACTCCTTATCCGAAGCGCCTAAACTCCGGGCGTACGCCACGAGTGCCATACCGGAATCTGTCCACCCACCCACCTATGAAAACCCTGCTCCGCATCCTCGCTGCGATTTTTATCGTCTCGTCTGCCGCCCTGCCGGCCGCGGCAAAACCTAACATAATTCTCATTTTCATCGATGACATGGGCTATGGCGACGTCGGTGCGTTCGGATCGACGAAGAACCGCACGCCCAACATCGATCGCATGGCGAGGGAAGGCATGAAGCTCACGTCATTCTACGCCGCGCCTGTCTGCACGCCGTCGCGGGCACAGGTGCTCACCGGTTGTTATGCCAAGCGTGTGTCGCTGCCGAATGTCATCTTTCCGGCATGTCCCATCGGCATCAGTTCCCAGGAACACACGGTGGCCGAGGTGATGAAAAGCGCGGGTTACTCCACGATGTGCATCGGCAAGTGGCACGTCGGCGACCAAGCGGAATTTCTCCCCACACGTCATGGCTTCGACCATTATTTCGGCTTGCCCTACTCCAACGACATGGGCGGCAGCGAGAGCGGCAATGCCCAAAATGGCAAGAAGCCGCCGCTGCCGCTGGTACGCGACGACAGGGTGATTGAAGTGGTGTCCCCCGCCGCGCAGGACCGCCTCACCGAGCGCTACACCGACGAGGCGGTCAAGTTCATCACCGACAACATGGCCAGGCCGTTCTTCCTCTATCTGCCGCACACTGCCGTGCATGTGCCCATTCATCCCGGCGACAAGTTCAAAGGCAGCTCGGCCAACGGCTCCTTCGGCGATTGGGTCGAGGAAGTCGATTGGAGCGTGGGCCGGATCCTCGATACCCTGAGCGACCTCAAGATTGCTTCTAACACGCTCGTCATCTTCACCAGCGACAACGGTCCGTGGCTCACGCAAGGCAAAAATGGCGGCACTGCCGGCCCGCTGCGCGGTGGCAAGGGCGGCACTTTTGAAGGCGGCATGCGCGAACCGACCGTGGTTTGGTGGCCGGGCAAGGTGCCCACAGCCAGCACCTGCGACGCAGTGGTCGGCAATATCGATCTTTTGCCGACCTTCGCCGCACTCGGCGGCGCAAAATTACCGGAGGGGGTGAAAATCGATGGCAGGGACATCGCGCCGATATTGTTAGGTAAGTCGCGGCAAGCGCCGCGTGAGGCGCATTACTATTTTTCCGGCAACCGTCTGGAAGCGGTCCGCAGCGGTCCGTGGAAGCTGGCCATCGTCGCCCAGTCGGAAAACATGGGAGGCGGCAAATCCAAGGCCTCGGATGTGATGGCACTCTACAACCTCGACACCGACATCGGTGAGACGCGCAACGTGGCCGCGGAGCACCCCGACGTCGTCGAGCGCTTGCAGAAATTTGTCACGGCCATGGACGCCGATCTGGGTGTGTCAAAAGTGGGCCCTGGCGTGCGTCAACCGGGCCGCGTCCAACAACCGGTCGGACTCTATCTGGCAGAACCCGCGCCGGTGGTCACCCCGGCACCTGCACCATAGCCTATTCCCATGACAATCATTCGCTTGAAATTCTTCGTAGGCGCGTTCGTTGGAACGCGGGGTGTTGGTCTCGGCGGTCTGGTAGGGCGGCCCGGCCTCGGGCCGCCGATATGTCCGCCCGTATGGGCGGTGCTGCGGCGCGGAAGACGGGCCGCACTTGAATGGCTTCGCCCTTGGGGGGGATTTGGGCGCGGCGAGGCCGCCACGCCCTACCGTCCGTCTGCGTGGTCACCAACGCGCCTGCTGAGCCGCCTTTTCTGCCTATTGTGTCTTGCGTTTTCAAGTCATGTGTCTTTGGCCGCCGCCAAGCCTAACATCGTATTCATCCTAGCCGACGACCTCGGTTACATGGACATCGGCGCGAATAACCCGCAGACGTTCTACGAGACCCCGCGGCTCAACCGGTTCGCGGCCCAGGCAATGCGCTTCACCGCCGGTTATGCGGCGTGCCCGGTGTGCTCGCCCACCCGTGCCAGCATCATGACCGGTAAGTACCCGCCACGCACCGGGATTACCGACTTCATCGGAGGCACCCGCCCGGGTAAGTTGTTGCCCGCACCCAATCAGAGCCACCTTGCGCTCGATGAGGTCACGCTCGCCGAAGCCTTGCGCGCCAGTGGTTACACCACGTTTTTTGCCGGCAAGTGGCACCTGGGTGACGGCGAGTATTCGCCGAATGCCCAGGGTTTCGGACCCGGCTTGTTAGGCAATGGGCAGTTCTACTACCCGCGGTCGGACGTGCCGCCGCCCGACCCGCGCGACGACCCCAAAACCACCGACCGTATCGCCAACGAAGCCGTGCGCTTCATTGAGGCCCACAAGGATCAGCCGTTTTTCGCCTATCTGCCGTTGCTCGCGGTCCATATCCCGATCGGGGCCAAACCTGAGTTGATAGATAAGTACCAGCGCAAGCAGGCACCGCCGGACGCATGGGGCTGCGAGGGCTCGAGCAAGCTGCGCATCGTGCAAAACCATGCTGACTATGCCGCCATGATCGAGCAAATGGACACCGCCATCGGCCGGGTTCTCGATGCATTGGAACGCAACGGTCTGACCGAGCGCACCATCGTCGTATTCACGTCCGACAACGGCGGGTTGGCCACGGCCGAGGGGCATCCGACGTCGAACCTCCCGTTGCGCGCCGGCAAGGGCTGGCTCTATGAAGGTGGCATCCGCGAGCCATGGATCATTCGCGCGCCCGGTATCACCCAACCCGCCAGCGTTTGTGCCACGCCGGTGGTCAGTACGGATTTCTATCCGACCTTGCTGGAGCTTGTCGGCCTGCCGCTCATGCCGCAACAACACGTCGATGGCGTGAGCCTGCTGCCGCTGCTCATGGGCGCCACGCTGGAGCGCGGCCCGCTTTACTGGCATTACCCGCACTATGGCAACCAGGGTGGGGCGCCAGGTGGCGCCGTGCGCGATGGCGATTGGAAACTCATCGAGTGGTATGAGGACGGTCGCTGCGAATTGTTCAACCTGCGCGATGACCTCGGCGAGAAAACGGACCGTGCCGCGGACAATCCCGCAAAGCTCAAGGAACTCCGCGACAAACTGGATACCTGGCGCAAGTCGGTGCAGGCGGTGATGCCCACGCCCAATCCCGCGGCCAACGGCAAGCCCGGCCCCCAAGGCAAGGTCGGCCGGCAACCAATACAATCTAACAATCTGGAATCATGAATTGTCTGGCAGTTGTGACCGGGGTCCGGGGTTGGCCGCTGGCGCTACTCTTGTCTTGGGCTGTTGGCGGCCCACTGCTGGTCTTCGGGCGACGGCGAGTCAGTGCGGTCGCTGGCAAGGCGGAGTGAGTCGGCGCCTTGCGGCAAATTGCATTCTTTTACTCCTCCCAACCTGTCAAACTCAAGGAACTCCAATCGATGTGGGACGCCTGGAATGCCACGCTCGCCGAGCCTTTGTGGGGAAGCGGCAAGGTCGATTCCGATGGCGCTGAACCCGGCAGGCCAGGGCGTGTCCGCAAGAGAAAGCCAAGCCCGCGCAAACGGAGGAGCTAGCAGGACACGACAAGAATGTCGTGACTCCTTATTACGTAATGGCCATTCTCCTCCCACCACCATGCATTTCCGCTGTTTCTGCCTCTTGTGTCTTGTGTCTTCAAGTCTTGCGTCTTTAGCCGCAGACAAACCCAACATCATTTACATCCTCTGCGACGACCTCGGCTACGGAGACATCCAATGCCTCAACCCGCAGCGCGGCAAGATCGCCACGCCAAACGTCGACCGTCTCGCGGCGCAAGGCATGGCCTTCACCGACGCTCACGGCGGGTCGTCGGTCTGTACGCCGACGCGCTACGGCATTCTCACCGGTCGCTATGCGTGGCGCACGCACCTGCAATCGGGCGTGCTCGATGGCGACAGTCGTGCCCTCATCACCCGCGACCGGCTCACGGTGCCGGCATTTTTGAAACAACACGGTTATGCCACCGCGTGTATCGGCAAATGGCACCTCGGTATGACCCTGCCCGATGCCAAGAATCTAACCGAACCCATCCAGGACGGCCCGACCACGCGCGGCTTCGATTCCTTTTTCGGCATCAGCGCCTCGCTTGATATGCCGCCGTTCGCCTTCATCAACAACGACCGCTATACCGAAGCACCCACCGCCACCAAACAATGGATTCGCAAGGGGCCCGCTGCGCCGGGCTTTGAAGCGGTGGATGTGCTGCCCGCACTCACCCGTAAAGCGGTTGAGATGATCGGGCTCCAAGCCGCGGCCAAGCAGCCGTTTTTCCTCTATCTGGCGCTGGCCTCGCCGCACACGCCGATTGTCCCGACACAGGAATGGCAGGGCAAGAGTGGTCTTGGCAAGTATGGGGATTTTGTCATGCAAACCGACTGGGTACTGGGACAGGTGATGGCGGCCGTCGATCAAGCCGGGATTGCCTCCAACACGTTGCTCGTTTTCACCAGCGACAACGGTTGCTCACCCGCGGCGGATGTCGCCAATCTGGAAAAACAAGGGCATTTTCCCAGTGCGGATCTGCGCGGCTACAAGGCCGATATCTGGGATGGGGGCCATCGCATCCCGTTCATCGCCCGCTGGCCGGGGGTCGCCCAACCCGGCAGTAAATGTGGCCAGCTCACGTGCCTAACGGATTTGTTGGCGACCTGTGCCGGTATCCTCGGCACGCAGTTGCCGGATACCGCCGGCGAGGACAGCGTCAGCATCCTGCCATTGCTGCATGGGCTGGACAAACCGGTGCGTGAGGCCGTCGTGCATCATTCGATCAACGGCATGTTTGCGCTGCGTCAGGCCAACACCAAACTTATCTTTGGTGCCGGTTCCGGTGGCTGGGGCAAGAACAACGGCGACAAGGCACCGCTGCAGATGTATGACATGAGCCAGGACTTGGGTGAACGTGAGAACTGGCAAAGCAACGCCCCGGCCGAGGTGGCGCGTTTGACCCAGTTGATGGAGAAATATCTCGCCGAAGGCCGCAGCACGCCCGGGCAGCCCCAGAAGAACGACGTAGCCATCAAGTTGAGAAAGTAGACGGCTGCCGCGACGTAGGCGCGCTCGTTAGAACGCGGGGTGATGGTCTCGGCGGTCTGGTAGGGCGGCCCGGCCACGGGCCGCCGATATGTCCGACCGTATGGGTGGTGCTGCGGCGCGGAAGACGGGCCGCGCTTGAATGGCTTCGCCCTCGGGGGGGGATTTTTGGCGCGGCGAGGCCGCGACGCCCTACCGCCCGCCCGCGCAAGCATGGCACGACAAGAATGTCGTGACTCCTGATCATTCATCGCCCAATCTCCGGTCCATCGCCATGTCACTTCGCTCGTTTCTCCTCTTGTGTCTTGCGTCTTCAAGTCTTGTGCCTTTGGCCAGCGCCAAGCCCAACATCGTCTTCATCCTCGCCGATGACCTCGGCTACGCGGACTTGTCTTGTTATGGCGCGGACAAGATCAAAACCCCGCATCTCGACCGTATGGCGACCGAAGGCATGAAATTCACGGACTTTTATGCCACCGGTTGCGTGTGCTCGCCGACGCGCGGTTCGCTCATGACCGGATGTTATCCGAAGCGTATCGGGCTGCATGTGGGAGTCTTGCAGCAGGGCGGAGGCAAGGGCATGAGTCCCGCGGAAACCACCATCGCCGAAGTGTTGCATGAGCGCGGCTACGCTACCGCCTGCATCGGCAAGTGGCATCTGGGTGATTTTCACGAGGTGATGCCCACCAGTCAGGGGTTTGATTCCTACTTCGGCATGATCGGCGAGAACCATGGTATGTCCGACCTTTATCGCGGCACCACTCTGATAGAAAAAAACCGCGACGTGGACAAAAATCAACTCACCAAGCGATACACCGAGGCGGCGGTCAACTTCATCCGCGTGTCCAAGGACCGGCCGTTCTTTCTCTATTTCGCTCACAGCGCCATCCATGTGCCATTGTTTGCTTCCGATGAGTTCCGCGGAAAGTCCGCCGCCGGCTTGTATGGCGATATGACCGAGGAGTTGGACTCGAGCGTGGGCAAGGTGCTGGATACGTTGAAGGAACTCAATCTCGAGCAGAACACGCTGGTCGTTTTCACCTCGGACAACGGCCAGGCCGGGGTGGCCGCGCCACCGCTGCATGGCGGTAAGGGCTCCACTTGGGAGGCCGGTCATCGCGTCCCGTGCATCGCACGCCTGCCCGGCCGCATTCCCGCCGGCAGCGTGACCCGCGAAATGTCCGTCATGTTCGACTGGGCGCCCACCATGGCTGCGTGCGCGAACGGTAGTTTTCCTAACGAACGGCCGATCGATGGCCGCGACCTGTGGCCGGCGTTGGAGGGCAAGCCGCAAGCGGCACCGCTGCATGAATCGTTTGTATACTACAGCCGTGAGGGCTTGCCGTCCGCAATCCGTGAGGGAAACTGGAAGCTGCACCTCGTGGCACCCGTGATGAAATGGGCCGGCAAGCTGCCGCCGGAAGCATTGTTAGATAAACTCCCGCCGGAGCCGTTGCCATGGTTGTTTGACTTGGCCAGCGACATCGGTGAAACCCGCAACGTCGCGGCACAACACCCCGAGGTGGTTGCCAAGCTGCGCGCCGACATCGGGCAGACCGATGCCACGTTGACCCGTGAGGCCCGGCCGCTATTTAAACATACCAGGTGATGGGGAGCTGCATCCCCGTAGGCGCATTCGTTAGAATGCGGGGGGACGAGCCCGATTCTCCCGGTGCCGCTGTCATTACCCCAACGCGTTGTCACCAACGCGCCTACGAAGATGAGGATTCCCCGTAACGGTCCAGCCAAAGCGGTGTGGGGGCCGGGATCTTGCCAGCGCACCACACCAGCGACCTTTCCTACAGCCACTTCTTGCGGCGGAAGAACAGGTACATGGCTACGACCACGGCGAACATGAACAGCCACAGGCAGACGTAGCCGTAGCGGGTGTGCAATTCGGGCATGTTGAGCCAATGCTCGCCGTCCTTGTTGTCAAAATTCATGCCATAGATGCCGACGATGAAGGTGAGGGGAATGAAGAACGCGGAAATGACGGTAAGTACCCGCATGATTTCATTGGTGCGCATGCTCACGGCGGATAGATAGAGCTCCAGCAGCCCCGCGCTGAGTTCCCGGTAGCTCTCAATGAGGTCCATGATCCGGATCGTATGGTCATAGCAGTCGCGCAGGAACACCCGGGTCGGGGCGGTGATGAACGGGCTTTCGTCGTGGAGCAGCGAGTTGAGCAGGTCGCGCTCCGGCCACACGGCACGGCGCATTTGTACCAGCGTCCGGCGGTGGTCGTGCAAGGTGGAGACGCATTGGGCGCTCGGTCGCTGCAGCATCTCGGTCTCAAGGTCTTCGAGCGCCTCGCCGAGGCATTCAAGGATTGGGAAGCAGTGGTCGATGATGGCGTCCAACAGCGCGTAAGTCAGATAGTCCGGTCCCATCTTGCGGATCCAGCCCTTGCCGCTCCGGATGCGCTGCCGGATTGGCTCCAACACGTCACTCTCCGGATCCTCTTGGATGGATATGAGGAATCCTTTCCCCAGAATCATGCTGATTTGTTCGCCAACCATCCGGTCGTCATCCCGATAGACCATCAGCGCAACGATGAACAGGTGGTTGTCATACGGTTCCACTTTCGGGCGTTGACCGGCGTGCAATATATCCTCGAGGGTGAGGGGATGCAGGCCGTATTTCTCACCCAGCGCCTTGAGCGCGTCGAGGTCGCCCAAGCCGTTGAATTCAATCCAGTGGACCTTGCCAGTCCCACCATTGACCTCCGGGAGTTCGGCGACGCTGCCCACATCGTGCTCGGTGAGCGTGTCGGCATCGTATTCCATCCAGCGGATCACCGGCAGGCTGGCTTCACCGGGCGCGAGCGGCGTGAGGGTGGCGGGCGGAGTACCAGGCAGGGAGTGGCGGGATTTGAACATCGCAGGCGGCACGTTAGTAGATCGTATCCGCGATGGGAAGCGCAGATTGTAGTTGCGGACTTGCAGTCCGTTCTTGAAAGGCGGATTTTTTTTGCTAAAGAATAATTTTGTGCGGAGGCAGCGGAATTCGTAATCGTTGCGTTCGGAAAAACAAAACAATGAGAAAGAACAGCCACCACCTCCGCGAAGAGGAC
>CAIKDP010000103.1 GCA_903826205.1 Akkermansiaceae bacterium | reverse complement strand
TTTCAAGCTCACCTCGCGCAGCAACGCGGCGGGCCTAACGCTGCCGCCTTGAAGTGGAACCGGGGGGGACCGGTCTTCCCATACGTCCGGTCCGCCACCGGACGGACCAATCGGGTAGCATTGCAGGCTGCACAGGCACAGCAAGACCACAGGGAACAGCCAACAAACGCGTTTCATGCCCCACAGTTTAGGCCCAGATCCCCCGCTTGCCAAAAGATAAAGTTCTAACACATTAAGAAATGCCACTCTGCCGCGGTGTCTGAGCCAATCAAGCACGCCGCCTCCCACCCCCCGGACACCACGAGGAAAGGCTCCACCGGTGGCGCCACGCGCGACTCCCTAGCCCCGCCCCATCCGGGAAATTCCTCACCCGCGACGATAATCGGGACTATCACAAGCGCTGGAATCTGCTATAATCATCGCCAGTGAAAGCACTTTACCTGATGCTCGCGATGGTCATGGCGGCGGTGGCCGCGCCCAATGAACCGGCCGCGGTGGCAGTGGACTTTTTGGACAAAGTGCGGGCGGGAAAACTCAACCTGGAACCCGGCGGGGACACCGCGCTCACGGCCAACACCGATGAGATCAAACGCCGCGAAATCGCCCGGCGCCTGGAACGCACCGCCTCGGATCTGGGCAATGGCACCCTGGAGGCAAGCGCAACCAAGCTCGATGAAAACCTCGCGGCTGTGCTGGTGCGCAAGGCCGGCGGCTTTGATCCGAGCCACCTCCGCGTCTTTGCCGTGGCATTGGTCAAGCGCGGCGAAGCGTGGCTGCCGGCACCTGTCCTCGCCTCCTTCGAAAACTCCGGCATCGGCTTCGCTCCGGGCCTGCGCAAACGCCTCGATGCCCTTGAGACCTGGATGCTCGATGAGCAGGCACTCGAACTCGACGCCATCCAACAGCAGGCCAACGAACGCATGCGCAAGGCCATCAGTGAGAGCCTGCCGCTGGAGCAATTGCGCAACCTCGATGCGCAGCAGGTCGGCCTGCGCTTCCTTGAGGCCTGTGACAAACAGCATTTGCCGGTCATGCTAGGGTTGTTGGGTGGGTTGCAAACCCACCTGCCGGACGATTGGACCAAGCGCTTGCAGGCGGCCGAAGCCGCCGCGGGCGATCCCCTAACGATCCGACGCCCGTGGCGGCTGCTCGTAAGACCGGATGTGTTGCGCACGGTTGTCCATCAGGAAGCCGACGACAAGGAGGCGACCCTGTCCATTGCCTGTCTGGATCCCACGGGGGGACGCGGAGACCCCTCGCAACCACCGTTGGAATTCATTGATCTGGAAATCGCCAGACAACCGGATGGCCTGTGGCAGGTGAATCCGCCAGCCGCGTTTTTTCTAACCGAAGAAACCAAGCAGGATCAGGACCCGGAGAATGATGTCGACAACAAATTGCTGGATACCTATCCGGCCGCCCTGAGAAATGACCATCCCTTGAAGCCGCAGCCCACAGTGGAGGCGGCGCTTAAGGCCTTGGGCGACGCCCTGCACGCGACGACGCCGCGGCCCTTGATCGCCCTGCTCGATCTGAAAGGGGACACCAGGACCGCACGCCTCGGATGCTCACGTGCCGCCGGCGCATGGGGTGCCCTGCACGATCCCGCCAGCGCGCGCGATCCACTGCCGCTCGGCGTTTTCGCGACCGCATCCGTGGCGGCGGCCAGTTTCCAATATTTTTCGGTGCGTGAGCCCGACCGCTTGGATGTGCGTGTGTTCTTTTTGGAGGAGCAAGCCAACGGTTGGCAATTGCTAGCCGGTTTCTCGCCCGCGGACGACGCGGCAGGCAACCTGCTTGCCGCCAAGACCTGGGCCGCGGGCGAGGCCAAGCGCTGGACCGACACCTGGCGGGGCAGTTGCCTGTCTAACAGCACACATCTGGCAAGCCTTGCGCAGGGCGGAGTCCCCAGCGAGGCACAGGCCCGCGACCTCGTCGAGTCCTGGCTCACCACCACCCGTAGCGGCAAGGTGAGGGAGGCACTTGCGCTTACTGCCTGGCTGGACCCGGAAAAGAGTCCCGCCCGCGTGCTACGCAACCTCGGCTATGAAATCAACGGTGCCCGCAAAGCCAAAACGGCAGCCACCATTATCGCCGTGATGCGTGGCAACACCTGGGCGGCGGTGGCCGTCCGCGCCAACACAGGCGACAAACCGAGCTACCCGATCTATCCGGTGGTCAACACGCCTAACGGACCGAGGCTTCTGATAGAGATTGATCTGTTCGCCAACGCCGAGCGCGGCCGCGAGTTCCTCAACAACACCGCCATCAATCATCTGAAAAATCACGCCGCCCAGGAACTCACTGACGAACTGCGGCAACTCTTCAAGCAGCAGTCGGAAGCCATCAGCCGCTGAGTCACACACTCACAGTGCTTCCATCCGGCGCTGGCGTTGGTTGAAGAGCACGGTTTCCCTGTAACCGGCGGCCCTGGCCACCGCGATGGCCCTGGCGAAATCCCGGCCCAGATGCTTAGGTTCATGGGCGTCGGAGGATATCACCAAGGGGATGCCCGCCGAACAGGCCAACTCGAGAAACCGCGGGGCCGGATAGCATTCGGCACAAGGTTTGTGCCAACCGGCGGTGTTCAACTCGATGACACAGCCGGACGCGGCCACCGCGTCTATCACCGGTTCATAAAACCGTGCCAAATCCCCGGCCGGCACATAAGCGAATTTTTTGACCAGATCCGGGTGGCCCAGAATATCGAACAGGCCGCTCTCTGCCATGGCGATGTAGGCCTGCCAATAATTCGTCCACAAGGCGTCCAGGTCCAGCGTATCCCAGCGTCCGAGCCACTTGGGGTTATCAAAATCCCAAGGGAGCTGGGAGGCCTCCGCCAAGTAATGCACCGAGCCGATCAAATAATCCCAGTCATGGCGTGCGGCCAGTTGCCTGATCCACGGTTCGCAGCCTGGCAGCCAATCACATTCCAGCCCGGCACGCAGCGCCAAACGTTCTCCCGCATGCACCCGCGCCCGCTCCATCCAGTTGAAATAGTCCGGCATTTCCGCGTCGTTCATCCGCCAATCGTCAAACGGCTCCGGCAGCTGCGGCGCGTGGTCGGAAATCCCGTATTCGGTGACCCCAGCCCGCAGGGCGGCGTCCACATACGCCTCGGGTTCGCCTTCGGCATGGCGGCAGAGCGGGGTGTGGGTGTGGTAATCGGCGGGCACGCTGGGAATCGGTTGGAATCAGGGTTGAACGGACGGGCCATCTCATACTAGACTGCGGCCATCGCGCAAGCACCAGCATCCCCAATGTCCGATTTTCCCACCGATACCCCGCCCGGCAATGTTGTCACCCGACGCCTGCTCGAACAATTGCGCCGCCATCCCAAGCGGGTGGTCTTCACTGAAGGCGAGGATCTCCGCATCCTGCAAGCCGCCGCCCTCTTGGTCGAACACCAAGCCGTCGCGCCCATTCTGTTAGGTGACCGTGACCGCATCCGCGCCCTGGCAGCCACCCATGGCGTGTCACTTAAATTCATCCATATCATTGATCCGCCCAAGGCCACCGACTTCGCGCTGTTCTGCCAGCGCATGGAAAACATGGCCCGCTATCGCACGCTGCAAGTGGCCAACCCCGCGGAAATCGTCGCCCGCCCGCATTATTTCGGCGCGCTCATGGTCCAATACGGGCAGGCTGATGCCATCGTCAGCGGCAACCAATCGTTGCCCGCCGCGTACTACCGGGCGCTGATCCAGACCATCAAGCCCCAGCCCCACGTGGCGAAGATCTTTGCGGTTTCGCTGGTTCTGGGGACCCATCTGCAGCACCTCGGTGGCGATGGCCTCTTGTTTCTCGCCGATTGCGGGCTCATCCCCAATCCCACGGTGGAGGACCTCGCGTCCATCGCCTTGGAAACCGGCAAACTCGCCCGCCATTTCCTCGGGCGTCCCCCTCATGTGGCCCTGCTCAGCCACTCCACCAAGGGCTCCGCCGCCACCCCGGACGCCAAACGAATGGCCGCCGCCGCCGCCCTGGCCCGCGAACAAGCCCGCTGCGAGTTTCTCGAAATGGAAATTGAAGGTGAGCTGCAAGCTGATGTGGCCCTCGACCCCGAGGCGGCCGAAATCAAGCTTCCCGGAGCCGATTCCCGCCCGCCCGCTGACGTCCTGGTCTTTCCCAACCTGGATGCCGCCCACATCTCGCTCAAGCTCTTGCAACATGTCGCCGGTGCCCAGGTTTACGGCCGGATCCTGCTCGGCCTGTCCCGACCCGCAGCCCACATCCCCCGCACCGCCAGCGTGGAGACCATTTGGGGCACCGCCGCCGCCGTGGCTGCGGAAGCCATCAAGTTCCACCTCCTCTACCCGGACTCGGACTTCTGAGCTGCGATGATTTTGACAAGTTAGTTTGACGCCCGGAACAAACCGCGGTATAGCTGTCGGCGATAATGATTTCGCCTATTATTCGCCTGTTGGTTCTGGGGCTTGCCACGCTCGATCTGGCCCAAGCCCAGATTGCCAGCACTCTGCAACTCTCCAAAGCCCAATATTTATCCGGTGAAGCCATCCTCGCCGTGGTGACCATCACCAATCATGCGGGCCGCGATCTGGTGTTTCAGGGAGATGCTCAACGGCCGTGGCTCGACTTCGCCATCAGCAACAACCAGGGCACTGCCACCACCCCCACCCGCCGCTGCAACTTTGGCCCCATGAAAATCATTGCCGGCCAAACCTTGTCCCGCCAAGTGGACCTCTCCACTTTCTTCCAACTCGCTGATTCCGGAAACTACTCGATCACCGGCACCATCCGCATGCCCGGCCAAAGCAACACGGAGAGCAGCACCACCAACCGCGCCCTTTTCACCGTCAGCGCAGGTGTCCCCTACTGGACCCAAAAAGTCGGCACCAGCGCGGGGGGCCGGCAGATCCGCGAATTTCGCGTCCTCAACTTCAGCGGTGATCAAAAATCCCAGCTCTACGTCCAGGTCTTGGATGGTCGTACCGGTCTGCCGGTCCGCACCTTCTCGCTGGGCGAGGTCCTCCTCCTCCGCAAACCCAGCGTCACCGTGGATAAAAAACAGCGCTTGCATGTCCTCTTCCTCGCCACCCCCACCGCCTGGGTCCACTGCCAGATCGATACCGATGGCAAACTGGTCGAACGCACCATCCACCAACGTGCCACCCAAGGCGATCCGCTGCTCATGACCGCCACGGACGGCACTGTCAGCGTCGCCAACAGCCTCCTTTACGACCCTCAGGCCGAAGCCGTTTCCCGTGCCAAAATCCGCAGACTTTCCGAGCGACCCGCCATCACTTACTAGACCGCCGCCACCCATGGCCTGATACAATCCCAATTTTTTGAAAAAAATGCTTTACAATTCCGGTAATTATTAATATTTCCAAATTGTTCGCAACACCAAATTTATTATGAACACGTTCACCCGATATCTAACAGCTATTGTGGTCTGTGGCATGAATGCGGTAGCGCAGGCCGCGGGCTTTGGCACGGTGGTGATTGATCCCGGTCATGGTGGCCATGACAAAGGCGGCCAGTGGGGCTTGGTGTATGAAAAGCACCTTGCGTTGGACACCGCCACGCGTTTGGAAAGCCAACTCCAGCAGAAAGGGATCCGCACCGTGATGACCCGCCGCAGCGACTACTTCATCTCCCTGCCCCAGCGCGTCAGCATCGCCAATAGCTACCGCAACGCGATATTCGTCGCGGTTCACTACAACTACACGTGGAAGCCCGACGCCAGCGGCTTGGAGACCTATTACAACACGCCGCAAAGCGAACGCCTGGCGCGGTGTGTGCACGCCAGCATGACGCAGCGGGTACGCACGCTCGACCGGGGTGTGAAGACCGCGCGCTACTATGTGATTCACAACACGACCATCCCTGCAATCCTCGTGGAGTGCGGCTTCGTCAGCAACGCCGATGAACGCAACCACATGAAATCCGCCTGGTTCCGCGACTCCCTGGCGCGCGGCATCGCCGAAGGCATCATGCGCTATCGCAACGGGTACTGAGTGCCGGGCACGGCTCGTAGCTGCGGCTACCAGCCGCAGTCCACGCGAGTGGATATTCCCTGCGGCTGGAAGGCACAGCTACGTCACCGCCCATGCGGGCGGAGAGAAGTCGGCGGACCGGGCCGGTCCGCCCTACCTTCCCCTGCTGTGGCTCAGACGTGGCTCAGGCTTTCATCCTCGTCGAAGATTTCCTTGGGGATGATGATGGGTTCGGGTTCTTCGACGGTGAACTCGAATTCGGCTTCGCGGTGACAATGGAAGCCGGAACCCGCCGGGATGAGATGGCCCATGATGACATTCTCCTTGAAGCCTGTTAGGTAATCGACCTTGCCCAGGGTGGCGGCTTCGGTGAGGACCCGGGTGGTGTCCTGGAAGGAAGCGGCGGAGATGAATGAGTCGGTTTCCAAGGACGCCTTGGTGATGCCCAGCAGGACCGGCTCGCCCTCGGCGGGCTTGCCGCCGTTGGCGATGATCTCGGCATTGACGCGCTTGAAGGTGGAACGGTCCACCTGATCGCCCCAGAGGTATTGGTCGGCATCGCCCGGATCGGTGATCTTCACCTTGCGCAGCATCTGCCTGACAATGACCTCAATGTGCTTGTCATTGATTTCCACGCCTTGGACGCGGTAGACGGATTGCACCTCATTGACCAAGTGCTCTTGGAGTTCCTGGGCACCGCAGGCTTCCAACAAATCTTCCGGCGAGACCGGTCCCTCGGTGATTTGGTCGCCGCGGCGGACTTGATCGCCATCAGTGACGACGATGTGCTTGCCCATGGGGACAAGATGATCCACTTGCTCACCCGTGGTGGAATCCGTGATGACGACTTTCTTTTTGCCGCGGACATTGGAGCCGAAGGAGATTTCCCCGTCGATTTTGGCGATGACGCAGGAGTCCTTGGGTTTGCGGGCCTCGAAGAGTTCGGCCACGCGGGGCAGACCCCCGGTGATGTCCTTGGTGCGGGCCACCTTGCGCGGCGTCTTGGCAAGCTGAATGCCGGCGTGGACGATTTCACCCTCCTTGACGGAGAGATGGGCGCCGACGGGGATGGAGTAGCTGGCTTTGATTTCCTTGGTGACTTCATCGACGATAACCACCTGCGGGTGAAGATCTTCCTTATGCTCGGTGACGACCACCCCCTTCTTGCCGGTTTCCTTGTCGGTTTCGTTGGCGACGGTGATGCCGGAGATCATGTCGCGGAGTTCGACACGGCCCGCCTTTTCGGTTAGAATAGGCACGTTATAGGGGTCCCAAGTGACGACGGTGTCGCCCTTCTTGACATCCTCGCCGTCCTTGACGGAGATGAACGAGCCGATGACAATGTTATGGCTTTCGAGTTCGAGGCCGTCCTTGCCGCGGATGGAGATGGTGCCGTTCTTGTTGAGCACGACCCAATGACCGTCGGCGGATTGCACGGTGCGCAGGCCCTTATAAACCAATTGTCCGGCGTGTTTCACCTTGATGATCGGTTGCTTGAAGGTCGCGGCCGCGACCCCCCCGACGTGGAAGGTACGCATGGTGAGCTGGGTGCCGGGTTCGCCGATGGATTGGGCGGCGATGATGCCGACGGCTTCACCGATCTTGACGGGCTTGCTGGTGGCCAGATTCAGGCCATAACAGTTCGCACAGCAACCGCGGTCCGATTCGCAGGTGAGCACCGAGCGGATCTTGAGTTTCAAGCAACCGATGCGCTCGATGGCTGTGGCTTGGACTTCATCGACGATGTCATCCACCTCAACGATGATATCACCGGTAACGGGGTCCTTGATCTGCTCGCATGAAACGCGGCCATAGATACGGGTGGTGAGCGATGCGGCTTCCTCATCGCCATCGACTATGGCGGCAACCGTGATGCCATTGGCGGTGCCGCAATCCTGACGGGTGATGATGACGTCCTGAGCGACATCGACCAGCTTGCGGGTCATGTAGCCGGAGTCCGCGGTCTTGAGCGCGGTATCCGACAAGCCCTTGCGGGCACCGTGGGTGGAAATGAAGTATTCCAACACGGAGAGACCCTCGCGGAAGTTGGAAATAATCGGACGTTCGATAATTTCGCCGGACGGCTTGGCCATCAGGCCGCGCATGCCGCCGAGCTGTTTGATCTGGCTCTTGTTACCGCGGGCGCCGGAATCCACCATCATGAACAAGGGACTGGCCTTGGCCTTGCCATCGTTGTGTTCGATCTTGCGATAGAGCGCGTTGGCAATGGTATCGGTGGCGTGGGTCCAGACATCGACGACTTTCTGATAGCGCTCGCCATCGGTGATGACGCCGTTGCGATATTGTTTGGTGACTTTATCGACGTCCTCGTAGGCCTTGGAAATCACCTCCTTTTTCTCCTCGGGAATGACCATGTCCACAATCCCGATGGAAGTACCGGAGCGGGTGGCTTCCTTGAAGCCGAGGGTCTTGAGCAGATCGAGGGTTTCGACGGTCTTCTTCTGGCCGGAAACCTGATAGCAGCGCCAGATGATTTCACCGATCTGTTTCTTGCCGACGTTGTAGTTGACGAAGCCGAGGCCGGACGGCCAGATTTCGTTGAAGCGGACGCGGCCCGGAGTGGTTTCGATGACCTTGCTCTCCTTGTCGCCCAAACGGGTGTCGCGGTTATAATCGGGGTTGCGGATGCGGATCCAGCAGTGGTATTCGATCTTGCGTGAAGCCAGCGCGAACTCCACCTCCGAGGCGTTTTCGAACAGCGGGAGATGTTCCTGTTTTTCGCGGTCCTTCTGGGTGCGCACCGGAGCCCACGTCAGATAGTAGGTGCCCAGAATGATGTCCTGCGAGGGCACCGTGATGGGACGACCCGAGGCGGGCGAGAAAATGTTGTTAGGTGCGAGCATCAACTGGCGGCACTCCAACTGGGCCTCCACGGAAAGCGGAACGTGCACGGCCATTTGGTCACCGTCGAAGTCCGCATTGTAGGCGGTACACACGAGCGGATGGACGCGGATGGCCTCACCTTCGATGAGCTTGGGCTCAAACGCCTGGATGGAAAGGCGGTGCAGCGTGGGCGCACGGTTGAGCAGAATGGGATGGCCCTTGGTGACTTCGGCCAAAATATCCCACACCTCGGTGGTTTTCCGGTCGATCATCTTCTTGGCCGAGCGCACGGTGTGGCAATAGCCAAGCTCCTTGAGGCGGCGGATGATGAAGGGTTCGAAAAGCGTTAGAGCCATTTTCTTGGGCAAGCCGCACTGGCCGAGCTTGAGGTCGGGACCAACGACGATGACGGAGCGGCCCGAGTAATCGACACGTTTGCCCAACAAGTTCTGCCGGAAGCGGCCGCCCTTGCCCTTGAGCATGTCGCTGAGGGATTTGAGCGGGCGGTTGCCGGCACCGGTGACGGCGCGGCCATGGCGGCCATTGTCAAAGAGCGCGTCGACCGCCTCTTGCAACATGCGCTTTTCATTGCGGATGATGACCTCCGGCGTTTTGAGCAGGAGCAGGTTCTTGAGGCGGTTGTTGCGGTTGATGACGCGGCGATAGAGGTCGTTGAGGTCGGAGGTGGCGAAGCGTCCGCCTTCCAAAGGCACCAGCGGGCGCAAGTCCGGCGGAATGACCGGCAACACCGTTTGAATCATCCATTCCGGACGGGACTTCGAAGCGGCGAAGCCCTGGGCGATCTTGAGCCGCTTGGCGAACTTCTTGCGGTTCTGCTTGGAGCGGGTGGTGGCCAACTCCTCTTCCAGCGTCTTGCCCAGCGCAACCAGATCCACCTGCTTGAGCAGATCCTGCAAGGCCTCCGCACCCATGCCGGCGCGGAACGAGCCGTCGCCATAGGTATCCTCCGCCTCACGCAGCTCGGTTTCCGTTAGAAGCTGGCCGAGTTCGAGGGCGGTATTGCCGGCCTCGGTGACGATGTAGTCCTCGTAATAGATGACGCGTTCCAACTGGCGGGCACTGATATCGAGCAACAGGCCGATGCGCGATGGCATGCACTTGTAGAACCAGATATGGGACACGGGCACGGCCAGTTCGATATGGCCCATGCGCTCGCGGCGCACGCGGCTGAGGGTCACCTCGACGCCGCAGCGGTCACAGATGACGCCCTTGTGCTTGATGCGCTTGAATTTGCCGCAGGCGCACTCCCAGTCACGGGTGGGCCCGAAGATGCGCTCGCAGAAGAGGCCGCCTTTTTCCGGTTTGAACGTCCGGTAGTTGATGGTTTCCGGATTTTTGACTTCACCCTTGGACCAGGACCGGATGATTTCCGGGGAGGCCACGGTGATGGAAACCTGGTCAAAGGCTTCCGGGCGTTCGTCAACGCCGAAGAGTTCGCGAAGGTTGGTGTCAACACTCATAATGGGAACAAATTTGTTAGGATCGGGATTGGGGTTCGCGGGCTCGGATTAAAGGGTGAGATCATCCAAGGAGTAATCATCCAAGCCGCCGGTCATGCCGGAGCCATGCGTGGAGCCCTTGCGGCCGGGACGCACGTCGAGGCCAAGGGATTGCATTTCCTTGATGAGGACGTTGAAGGATTCGGGGGTGCCGGCCTCGAGGTTGTTGTCGCCCTTGACGATGGCCTCGTAGATGCGGGTGCGGCCTAACACATCGTCGGATTTGACGGTGAGCAACTCCTGCAGGGTGTAGGCGGCGCCGTAGGCTTCCAGCGCCCAGACTTCCATTTCCCCGAAGCGCTGGCCACCGTACTGGGCCTTGCCGCCCAGCGGTTGCTGGGTCACCAGCGAGTAGGGACCCACGGCGCGGGCATGGATCTTATCGGCGACCAAGTGGCCGAGTTTGAGGATGTAGATCATGCCGACGACGACCGGGTTGTGGAAAGCTTCGCCAGTGCGACCATCATAGAGGGTGGATTTGCCGCCCGTGGTACCATCCTTGCCATCACCGATCCAGGTGAAGCCGCGGCTTTCCGGCTCGCCGGGTTTGCGCGGGCGGGCCTTGCCAGCCTCGCCGATGATGTTGATGCCATCGACTTTCTTGGCCTCGGACATGAAGTCCCAGATGACCTCCTCCTTGATGCCGTCGAAAATCGGGGTGGCCACCTTGAAGCCGAGGGCCTTGGCGGCAACGCCGAGATGGGTTTCGAGCACCTGCCCGACGTTCATGCGGGACGGCACGCCAAGCGGGTTGAGACAGATATCGACCGGGGTGCCATCGGCCAGGAATGGCATGTCTTCCTCAGGCACGATGGTGGCGACGACGCCCTTGTTGCCATGGCGGCCGGCCATCTTGTCACCGACGGAGAGTTTGCGCTTGGCGGCGATGAACACCTTCACTTCCTTGATGACGCCGGGGTCGATTTCGTCACCGGACTCAAGTTGGTCGAGTTTGCGTTCGCGCTCGGTATCGAGTTCCTGGAAGCGGAGCTCGAAGGAGGTGATGATTTCGATGATCTTGTTGCGAATGGGCGAGGGATCGATCTCGATGTGGTCATGGACCGAGGCGAGCTTGCGCAGCAGGGTCTTGGTGATCTTGCGGTTGGCTGGAATGATGATTTCACCGGACTGCGCATTGACCACATCCAGCGGGATTTTTTCCCCGAGCAGGATATCCGACAACCGTTCGGTTAGATCATCGGTGAGTTTGTCCGCCTTTTTCTTATGCTCGTCGTTGATCTTCTTGAGCTGTTTCTTGAGCTCGTTGGGATCGACCTTTTCCATGCGTTTTTTGGCGAAGCCGTGGGACGAGACGCGGATGTCCTGCACAATGCCCATGCAACCGGAGGGCACGCGCAACGATGTGTCTTTCACATCCGCGGCCTTTTCGCCGAAGATGGCGCGCAGGAGCCGTTCTTCCGGCGCGAGCTCGGTCTCGGACTTGGGGGTGATTTTGCCGACGAGGATATCGCCGGGTTTCACTTCGGCGCCGATACGGATGATGCCGTCGTGGTCGAGGTTGCGCAGGGCATCCTCACCGACGTTGGGAATATCGCGGGTGATTTCCTCCGGCCCGAGTTTGGTATCGCGCGCGGCAACATCAAATTCCGAGATATGGATGGAGGTGTAAACGTCCTCCTTGACGACGCGCTCGGAGATGACGATGGCATCCTCGAAGTTGTAGCCGTTCCATGGCATGAAGGCGACAAGGACATTACGCCCGATGGCCAGTTCGCCATCCTCGGTGTTGGGACCGTCGGCAAGCACCTGGCCCTTCTTGATTTTCTGGCCCTTGTGGACGATCGGCTTCTGGTTGATGCAGGTGCCGGCGTTGGAGCGCATGAACTTGCGCAGCGGATAGGCCATGATGCCCTTCTCCACATGGGTTTTCACCGCCTCCGTGTCACTGAGGAATTTTTCATCAGCCACTGGCATGGTGCCATCGGGAGTGGTGACGATGATTTCCGCCGTGGCGGCGGCGACAATCCCGTCCGCTTCGGCAACCACCACGGCGCGCGAATCGCGGGCCGCCTTGCCTTCCAGACCGGTGCCCACCAGCGGTGCCTCGGATACCAACAGCGGCACCCCCTGGCGCTGCATGTTGGATCCCATCAGCGCGCGGTTGGCGTCGTCATGCTCAAGGAACGGGATGAGACCGGCGGCAACCGACACAAGCTGCTTGGGCGAAACATCCATGTAGTGGACATCCGCGGGCGCGACTTCAATGAACTCTCCGCCTTTCTCGCGGGCCGTGATGCGTTCCGTTAGAAAAACGCCGGCCTTGTCGATCGGATTGTTGGCCTGGGCGATGTGATAGTTTTCCTCCTGATCGGCCGTTAGATACTCGATCTCATTGGTGACACGGGCATTGGCGACGCGGCGGTAAGGCGTCTCAATGAAGCCGAACTCGTTGATGCGGGCGTAGGTGCACATCGAGTTGATGAGACCGATGTTGGGACCTTCCGGGGTTTCGATCGGACAGATGCGGCCGTAGTGGGACGGATGGACGTCACGGACTTCAAACCCCGCACGGTCGCGGTTGAGGCCGCCGGGCCCGAGGGCGGAGAGCCGGCGCTTGTGGGTGAGTTCGGCCAGCGGGTTGGTCTGGTCCATGAACTGCGAAAGCTGGCTGCGCCCGAAGAAATCCCTAACAACAGCGGACAGCGCCTTGGGATTGATCAGCTTTTGCGGGGTCATGCCCTCGATGTTGACATCGAAGAGGGTCATGCGTTCCTTGACCAGGCGCTCGGTGCGTGCGAGGCCGACGCGGCATTGGTTGGCGAGGAGTTCGCCGACGGCGCGGACGCGGCGCGAGCCAAGGTGGTCGATATCATCGATGACACCGTCACCCTTTTTGAGTTTGAGGATGTAACGGACCGCGGCGAGGAAATCCTCCGGCACCATGATGCGCTGGTTGGAATCGACCTGGATGCCGAGTTTTTGATTGATTTTGTAGCGACCGACGCGGGTGAGGTCGTATTTTTTCGGATCGAAGAACAGGCGCTTGAGCAGGGCGCGGGAATTGGAGGCGGTGGGCGGGTCACCGGGGCGCAGCTTGCGGTAAATGTCCTTGAGGGCGGATTCCTCATCACGGGCGGGATCCTTGCGCAGGGACTTGAGCAGGATTTCATCCTCGCGGCCGTCGATGACCTCGACCTGCTTTTGGCCGAGTGCGAGCAACTGGCGAACGATGCCGATGGTCAGCGGCTCATAGGCCTTGGCGACGACCATCTCACCATCGATGACATCTTCGAAGGGGACCTTGTGACCAAGTTCGCCTTCGTCCATCTTATCGCTGAGAGTGAGATTCTCAATGGAGTAGAAATGACTGACGATGTCGCGATCCGTGGGATAGCCCAACACGCGCAGGAAAGTAGTGGCAAGGAACTTGCGACGACGACGGCGGCGGTCGAGATAGACGTAAAGCAGGTCGTTGGTGTCGAATTGGACTTCGAGCCAGGAACCGCGGTCCGGAATGATGCGGAAGGAATGCAGGAGCTTGCCGTTGAGATGCTGGGAGATCTCAAAGCAAATGCCGGGTGAGCGGTGGAGCTGGGAGACGATGACGCGCTCGGCGCCATTGATGATGAAGGTGCCGCGGCGGGTCATCATGGGCAGTTCGCCCATATAAACGCGCTCTTTTTTGTTACCGGTCTCATCCTTAAGGCGGAAGGTCACATAGAGGGCGGCACTGTAACTCTCGCTGTTGCGCAGCGCGTCCAGCGAAGTGATCTTCGGATTCTCGATATCGTAGCTAACAAAGTCGAGATCGATCGCCTCGTCGTAACTCCTGATAGGAAAAACCTCGCGAAACACCGCCTGCAGGCCGGTATCGGAGCGCTCGCTGGGAGGCACGTCCTTCTGCAGGAACTCATCATAAGAACTGCTTTGCACCTCAATGAGGTTGGGCGGTTCGATGACCTCCTCAAATTTCCCGAAATAGAGACGTTCAGCCATGGCGTTTAGTGGTGTTCTTTCTTACAAGTTAAGCCCGAGCCGCAAACGGTCTCAGGCAAGGGTGGTTTTCAGACGTTGGAGGGGAGTGACGGGATCGGAGCGAAAGCACAGGTATAATTTGAAATCTCGAGCCGGTCCCGGCGGGGGAAATCCCAGGGATGGATCGCTCCACCCCTGGGGAAATCCGCTGGGGTGAGTTACTTGAGTTCGATCTTGGAACCCGCTTCTTCGAGCTTCTTCTTGGCGGCCTCGCCGGCATCTTTGCTGACGCCTTCAAGGATTTTCGCCGGAGCGCTTTCAACGAGTTTCTTGGCATCCGCAAGACCCAGGCCGGGGACAACTTCACGCACCACCTTGATGACGGCGATTTTGTTGGCTCCGACGTCGGTCAGCACGACGTCAAATTCAGTCTTTTCTTCGACGGCCTCTGCGGCCACGGCCGGGCCCGCCATCATGGCGACCGGTGCAGCGGCGGAGACGCCCCAAGTTTCTTCCAGTTTTTTCACGAGGTCGACAGCTTCCAGTACGGTGAGCTTGCCGAGTTGTTCTACGAGTTGTTCGATGTTAGACATTGTGTATTCTCCATGTGCGGTATCGTCGCCCCCGGAGCCTCCGGGGATTTCAGCGCGGCAGCCGCCGCTCCGACGAGGAACCATTGGGTGTTCAGGCGGTGGCGCGGAGACGCTGCCGCCATCAGTTCAGATTAGTCGTTGGATTCAGCCGCGGGGGCGGCTTCTTCTTCGGGGTTGAATTTGTTTTTGATGACGCGGGCGATGCGGGCGGCAGGCTCGTTGATAGTGCCCAACAATTGGGACAGGACCGCTTCGCGGGACGGGATATCGGCGATGGCCTTGAGCTTGTCGGTATCGAGCACGGCGTTGCCGAGGATACCCACACGCATTTCGGGTTTTTTGAACTCCTTTTCGAAGTTCTTGATGACCTTGGCTGCGGCAAACACTTCGCTTTCGCCGGTAACAAAGGCCGTCTGACCCACGAGTGCGTCGCCGATGTCCGGGAGGCCGGCTTCAGTGAGCACCTTGCGCATGTAGCTGTTTTTGGCCACGATGCAGGATGCGCCGATGCCGAAGAGGCGGTTGCGCAATTCGCTGAACTGCTTGACCTTGAGGCCGGTGTAATCAATGACGATCAGATACGGCGAGGCATTGACGCGCTCCAACAGGCCGGTAATGATGATTTGTTTATCAGGATTCATGTCTTGGGCAGGCTGGGGGTTAGGCCGTGGCCTTGGTGTAAGTGGAGGCTTCCAGCGGCACACCTGGCAGCATGGAGGCGGCGAGGGTGGCACTGCGGATGTAGTTGCCTTTGGCGGCGGCCGGCTTGGCGCGCACCACGGCATCGACGAAGGCGCGGCCGTTTTCAAAAAGCTGCACGGGTTCGAAGGTGGCCTTGCCGATGGAGCCGGACACATTGCCGTTTTTATCGAGTTTGAAATCGATGCGGCCCGCCTTGACTTCGCGCACGGCCTTGCCGGTATCATCGGTGACGGTGCCGGTCTTGGGGTTGGGCATGAGTCCGCGCGGACCGAGGATACGGGCGATTTTGCGGACTTCGGCCATGGCATCGGGGGTGGCGATCGCCGAGTCAAAGTCGGTGAAACCTTCCTGCACCTTTTTGATCAGGTCCTCGTAGCCGACGTGTTCGGCACCGGCGGCGATGGCGGCCTCAGCCGCCAACCCTTGGGCGAAAACGGCGACACGGACGTTGCGGCCCGTGCCGTGAGGGAGGGAAACGGATCCACGAACCATCTGATCGCTCTTGCGGGGATCCACGCCGAGGTGGAAGGAGAGCGTGACGGTCGGGGTGAATTTGGGCGCCGGGAATTGCTTCACGGTGCTGATTGCGTCATTGAGCGAGTAACTCTTGCCGGGTTCGACAAGGGCTGCGGCTTTCTGGTAGCGTTTGCTGCGGTGTTTGGCCATTGGTTGCTATTGGTTTGCAGTGCGTTCGGATGCCGCCGGATGCGGCACCCTCCTGCGGGGGGCCGGACTCTCTGGTGGGAAAGCCCGGCGGAGAGGGGTTACATGCCTTCGATTTCGAGTCCCATTTGGCGGGCGGTGCCGGCGAGAATGCGGGCGGCCGCCTCGGGATCACGGGTATTGAGGTCGGGCATTTTGATTTTGACGACGTCCATCAATTGTTCCTTGGTGATTTTGCCGACCTTGATTTTGTTAGCCTCCTTCGAGCCGGAGGCAAGTCCGGCGGCCTTCTTCAGCAAGTTGCCTGCGGGGGGCTTTTTGGTGATGAAGGAGAAAGACTTGTCCTTGTAGACGGAAATCACCACCGGCAGCACATCGCCGACTTGGCTTTGAGTGTCGGCATTGAATTGCTTGCAGAAGGCCATGATGTTGACGCCGGCCTGACCGAGGGCGGGACCCACGGGTGGCGACGGATTGGCGGCTCCTGCGGGGATTTGCAGCTTGATTACTTTGACGACTTCCTTGGCCATGATTGTGCGGGGGTGGGGTGCGAATTGGAGATTTGAGATTTAAAACCTGTAATCTGAGATTGGAGATTTAAAATCTGTGATTTGAGATTTGAGATTTGAGATTTGAAATATGAGAGGCCATCAGGCGCGCTCAACCTGCCAATATTCAAGTTCAACCGGTGTACTGCGGCCGAAAATACTGACTGAAACGCGCAGTTTGCCACGTTCCGGATCGATTTCCTCAACAATTCCGTTCTGACTTTGAAAGGGACCATCGGCGACCTTGACGGAATCGCCGACTTCGAAACTGATGGCGGGGCGGGTATGTTCTTCACGCTCCTTGATTTGGGCGAGCATGGCCTCCACCTCACGCGGGCGCATGGGGATCGGCCGGTCTTTGGTCCCGGCAAACCCGATCACGCCTTCCATTTCCTTGATGAAGAACCAGGTCTTCTCGACAAGCTGGTTGTCCGAGGTGATGAGGTTCATGTTCACGATGATATAACCCGGGAAGAACTTCCGCTTGGTTTCGGTTTTCTTGCCACGGCGGATTTCGGAAACCATCTCGGTGGGAACCAGCACCTCGTGAATATAGTCTGTCATCTCCTCAGACGCAGCCTGACGGTGAATCCGGTCACGGACTTTTTGCTCCTGGCCAGAGAGGACCTGAACGACATACCACTGGCTTGCGGTTGGATTGGATTCGGACATGGTGGGAAGCACTCTGAAAGTATAACAAGTTCACGCGGACCGCATCAGCGGCCGAGATTGGTGAAGAACGAAACAATGAGGACGTGGAAGAAATCCCAAAACTGCACAAAGCCCGCCAGCAGAATGACTGCAATCAGCACCACGACGGTCGAATCGGTCAGCTCCTTGTATTTGCGAAAGCCTTTAATCTTGGGATCGGATTCCCACGGCCAGCTTGCCTTGCGCAATTCACTCTTCACCTCGCCGGTGAAGCGGGAAATTTTGCCGTAATTGCGCACCACCACCACCACACCAACCACCAAGAGCGCATAGACAATCCCAGAGGTGATCCAGCTGCCGCCAATTTTAAAGAACTCCAAGAACTGCATGAATTTGTTACGTTAAGCGAAAAATGAGCTGGCACGGCAGGAGGGACTCGAACCCCCAACACTCGGTTTTGGAGACCGATGCTCTACCAATTGAACTACTGCCGTTTTGAGGCGACTCAAGGGCATCCCGGGTGAGTCGGGATGCCCCATAGTCAAGGGGTCAGACATCCACATGGGCTGCGGACGCCTGCTGAGAGTTTAGTCAAGGATGTCACCCACACGACCCGCGCCGACGGTGCGTCCGCCTTCGCGGATGGCGAAACGCATGGTGCGCTCCATGGCGATGGGAGTGATGAGATCCACTTCAAGCTCGACATTATCGCCCGGCATGACCATCTCGACGCCTTCAGGAAGCTTAATGCTGCCCGTCACGTCAGTGGTACGGAAATAGAATTGGGGACGATAGTTCGAGAAGAACGGGGTGTGGCGACCACCTTCTTCCTTCGAGAGCACATAGATTTCCGACTTGAATTTCATATGTCCCTTGACGGTGCCGGGTTTGGCGATGACCTGACCGCGTTCCACATCGGTCTTCTTCAAACCGCGGAGCAGGAGGCCCAGGTTATCACCGGCACGACCTTCGTCGAGCAGCTTGCGGAACATTTCGATGTCGGTGACGGTGGTCTTTTGGGTGTCGCGAATGCCGACGATTTCGACTTCTTCCATCTTTTTGATGATACCGCGTTCGACACGACCGGTGCAGACGGTGCCACGACCTTCAATCGAGAACACGTCTTCCACAGGCATGAGGAAAGTCTTGTCGGTCACACGCACAGGCTCCGGAATGTAGGAATCCACCGCGTCCATCAGTTTATAGATGTTTTCCTTCTGCGCGGCATCGCCTTCGAGGGCCGCCTTGGCCGAACCCATCACAATCGGAATTTCGTCGCCCGGGAATTCATAGACCGAAAGCAGATCACGGACTTCCATTTCGACGAGTTCGAGCAATTCAGCATCGTCCACAAGGTCGACTTTGTTCATGAAAACCACAAGCGCGGGGACACCCACCTGACGCGCCAGCAGGATGTGCTCGCGAGTTTGTGGCATCGGACCGTCCGCCGCGGACACCACCAAGATGGCACCGTCCATCTGCGCCGCACCCGTGATCATGTTTTTCACATAGTCGGCATGACCGGGGCAATCCACGTGAGCATAGTGGCGTTTGATGGTTTCATACTCAACGTGGGCGGTGTTGATGGTGATACCGCGCTCACGCTCCTCGGGAGCTGCGTCAATGTCCGCATAGTTTTTGACTTTAGCCAAACCCTTTTCCGAAAGGGCGAGGGTAATCGCGGCGGTAAGGGTGGTTTTGCCGTGGTCGACGTGGCCGATGGTGCCGAGGTTGACGTGGGGTTTGTTGCGCTGGAATGATTCTTTAGCCATGGTGGTTGTTGTTTCGCGTGAGATTTCTGATGGTTTGGACGCAGCCCTGGAGCTCGCAGGGGGAATTGAACCCCCGACCTCATCCTTACCAAGGATGCGCTCTACCCCTGAGCTACGCGAGCCATGTGACTTAATCGTTACCTTCCTTCGACCCGACAAAAACACCGCGTCCTGTGCCAATGAATGGACCGGGCGCGGTACCCCTGACGAGATTTGGGGAAGAACGCGCGCAGCTTAGCGGAATAGGCGGCTCTGTCAAAAAAAATATCAATGAAATGAAAAAAAAACGGAATTCTCAAGGATTTGCTGATGGCAACGGGGGAGAGCTGACCTCCACGCCTGCCTCCGGCACCAGCATCGACAACCTGCGGATAGCCAAACAACGCCCGGAATCCGTCTCGACGTCCACGATCACCCCACACAGACGAACCGCCCCCTTGGCGACAGGGAAGCGCGTGGGCATGCCGGATTTAAAGCGCCAAACAACGGACTCGATATTTCTGCCGAGCACGGATTCTTCCGGTCCGCACATTCCGGCATCAGTCAAATAGCCGCTTCCCGCCGGGAAAATCGTCTCATCGGCCGTTTGCACATGGGTATGGGTTCCCACGACCAAAGCCACCTTTCCATCCAGCAAACGGCCCATGGCAATTTTCTCACTGGTGGTTTCCGCGTGTATTTCCAATACGATGACCTTCACGCCATCGGCGCTGAGGCGCGCCACCTCGGATTCCGCTGCGAGAAAGGGATTATCCAAGGGGGGCTGGATAAACGAGCGCCCTTGCACGAGTACCACGCCAATCCGGCCTTTGGCCGTCTCCAGCACCACGCTGCCGTTACCCGGGGTGCCCGGTGGATAATTCAACGGGCGCAACAAGCGCGGCTCGGTGGGAAAGTAATCGACAATCTCGGGTTGATCCCACACATGATCGCCCGTGGAAATGACCGCCGCACCCGCCCTCAACAAATCAATCGCGATGCGCGGTGTAATGCCCCGGCCACCGGCAGCATTTTCTCCATTCACAATGATAAAATCGAGTTCCTCGCTTTGTTTTAGCAATGGCAATTGCTCGATGACGGCCTTCCGGCCAGGCTCACCCACGATGTCACCCAAAAACATAATACGGACCGTTGACATAAAAATTGAGATCGTAAAACGCGCTATCGCGACCGCCTCCAACTAGACACATCCCCTCCCGGCCGACAATCCAATTTCCAAAAAATGCCTCGTTCCCGAATGCGTCTGCTCGTTCTACTGGGTGCCGGAGCCCTCGCCGGACTCGCGGTGTCGGTGGTTCTGTGGCGCGGAAAGCCACTCAAATCACCAGCCTCGCCCCACGACCTGGCACTCTCCGCCCTTGCCGAAGCTCCGGACTGGTCCAAGCTCAATCCCTATCAACATACGATCACGCGAGGCGATTTTGAATCCCTTCTCACCACGGTTTTCACCACCGGCGAAGCCTGGCGCGACCTGATCCAAATCGATGAGCATGAAGCCCGCATCCGCACCGGACTCCCCGCTCCCAATGCCATCTTCCACCTCGCCTTCAGCAGCGCCAACACCGCCTCCCCCACCCCGCATGGCTGGCGTGCCACCCGTGACCTGCCGCCGTTTCCGCCGGGAAAACCCCTCGCCGGCCTCCATCTCGCGATTGATCCCGGCCATATCGGGGGTACTTGGGCCACCATGGAAGAGCGCCGCCTGACGCTCGGCTCCAACCCGCCGGTGTGCGAAGGCGATCTCACCCTGCAGGTGGCCAAGCTCCTCAAACCCCGCCTCGAAGCCCTCGGTGCCAAAGTCACCCTCGTGCGCCACACCTCCGAACCCCTCACCCCGCTGCGCCCGGAAAATCTGCTCACCCTCGCCAAAGCCACCGCGCCTCCCGATTCCACCGCCTCACCCCAAAGACTCGCCGAACGCCTGTTCTACCGCACCGCTGAAATCCACGCCCGCGCCCAATTCATCAATCAATCCCTCCACCCCGACCTCGTCCTCTGCCTCCACTTCAATGCCGCCGATTGGGGCGACCCTAACAACCCGAAAATGGTCGATCGTTCGCACCTCCACCTGCTGGTCAACGGGGCCTACAGCGACGAGGAAATCCTTCTGGCCGACCAACGCTTCGCACTGCTTTACAAACTGCTCCAACACAGCCATGAGGAAGAAGTCCGGGTGGGCGCCAGCGTGGCCGAGGCCATGGCCGCCGCCACCGGCCTGCCTGCATTCCAATATCCGCCGACCTCCGCCAGCGTCCGCCCCATCCCCAACCAGCCCTATCTCTGGGCACGCAATCTCCTGGCCAACCGTCTCTATCAATGTCCGGTGATTTTCCTCGAGCCCTACGTCATGAACTCCACCACCGACTACACCCGCCTCCTGGCGGGCGATTATGAGGGCCTGCGCCAGATCGCCGGCAAACCCCAGCACTCGATCTTTCGCGAATACACCGACGGCGTAGTCACCGGCCTCTCCCGGCACTACTCAAGAAACCGCTACTCCAAGCCGTGACGACAATCACCTGCTGTCCCTTTTCGCCTGCTTGGCAAGCTTCTTTTCCTTGGCCGTCTTGGTCGGCATCTTCTTGGTTTCTTTTCTCGTGTCCTTGGTTTTCATGGGCGTGTTTGTTAGGTTGGCGGCCAGCCTGCTGGCGGACCATGCGTATTACCTAGCCTATGCCGCGCCGCCTAGCAACCTGAATTTCATGCCACTTGGGTGGGGGGTCTGATAGGTGCCCCCGGATTGTCGTGGCGGACCAGCCAAAACAAAGTTGGCAGCAGCGTCCACTGCGGCTACACCTAAGCCGTGACCGCCATCGGTGAGCGCGCCGGACTCGCCACAGCCTTCGCACTCGCAACGGACCTCGCCACCAGCCCTATTGAACCCCACTCCATCTCTCCATCTCTCCATCTCTCCCGCCGCCGTGCCCGCCTCCGCATCATCGTGCTTGATACGCATCTCCCATACCTTTGAGGATGCCGCCCCGGATATCATCCGCTTCCTCAACTCCCCAAGCTGCACCCAGCTGGGCGACGAGTATTTTCTGATCCGGCCCGCCGATCCTGCGGTCCTGCGGCGGCCGGAAATCGCCATGTTTGTTAGGTGGAATCTGCCGCTCCATCACAGTTGGCCGTGCTGCCCGCGCGATATGGATGGGTTTGTGGAAAAGGCGGCGCAGGCGTTGCTGCGGAAATTCGGCACTTGTCATCCGCAAACCTTGCTCGTCGGCCTGCTCCAACCGGGATCGCGCGATTCCTATTACAAAAAACTCGCCTCCAACCTGCGCGGGCGGGCATTGCAACTTTTTCCGCCGCCTGCACAGCCACGACCCGAAGCGGAAGATCAAGACCCGGACGCAGCAACCCTGTTCTGCCTGCTTGGCAAAGAGGGGCTGTTTTGCGGCGTCCAAAGCCCCGGACTATCTAACGGATTCTATCCGGGTGGCACCAAATTCATCAGCCGGAACGCCGCCACCATCAGCCGCGCCGGCGCCAAGCTTGCCGAAGCCCTCCATTACCTGCGCCTCCACCGGCCCCCGCCACCCACACAGGCTCACTGGCTGGAACTCGGCGCCAGCCCCGGCGGCATGACCGCCGAGTTGCTGGCCAGAGGCTACCGCGTCACCGCCGTGGACCGCGCACCGCTCGACGCCCGGCTGGATGCATCCGCCGGCCTGATCTTCATCCCCGGGGACGCCGCCACTTTCACTCCGCGGGACAATACCCGCTACGACGCAATTCTGTCCGACATGAACGGCGCGGCCCGCAACTCGATCGAAGCGCTGCTCCGCCTGTCAAAACACCTCCAGCCCGGCGGACTGGTAATCTTCACGCTCAAGACCGCCGGGGTTGACACCCTGGAGGGCATGCAACGCCTGTGCGCATCTGTCATCGAGCGCGCTGCCGCAGGTGGCCTATGTCTGTTAGCACAAACCCACCTGACCTATAACCGCCACGAGTTCACGTTGTTTTTTGAAGTCGGCATGGCATCTCACTCCAACCCGCGATCCGCCACATCATCCTCGTCCCAGCCCAGGTAGTGACCGAGTTCGTGGAGCAGGGTGGTTCCCACTTCGTCACGATAGTCTTGTTCATCCTCTTCCACCCATTCCCAAAGATTTTCCAGGAACAGCCGGATTCTCGGAATATCTTCCGGCGCCGGTTCGTCGAGCAGGCACGTGCCTTCAAACAAACCGAGCTCATCGCCTTCAAGCTCGCTGTCGAATGGATTAAGGCCGGGCTGCGGCTCATAACTGATCGTGCAGCGCTGCGCCGCCGCACGCACATCCGGGGGCAGGATTTTCACCAATGCCTTCACCTCCTCATCCGCCCAGCGGCTCAATGTCTCGAAGTCCATGCGCCTGATATAACCTCCTTAGCCGCGCCGGGCAATACCATTCACTGGAGGGCGTAGCTTAATCATCCGCGCCGGCAACTTTCCGACCGACGACGAGCGCGCCCTTGCACGGCCCCGGTTCACGGGGCAGGCAACCCCGCTTTCAGCCGCATGAAGCGCTGCGGCACGCCGGGCCCGAGCGGAGTGAGATCCCGCACCACCAAAGCCGTAGGGGTGTTAGATACTTCCATGGTAAAATCCGGGCCAGTGTCCCAGCTTATCAGATTGGAGGATACCTGCACATCCAACGTCGCCGGGTGTGCACCCATGCGCGGAATCGTGATCTGCAGGAACCTCTGCCCGAAAATCGTCACTATTTCTAACGGCGTGACCACCTGCGCACCGGCCACCTTGGGCAGAGTGCCAAACACAAATTCCAACAAATTCGGAGTGCCATCGTGATCCGGGTCGTCTTCCGGCCCGCTGAGTGGTTCTCCGGCCAACTCGGCCAACCGCCATTGCTCCCAACTGGCGGTGGTGTCTGGCAAAGCGGCGGATTGCATCAGGAACGGGCTGCCATCCGTGTCGATTGCCCCCAAGACGGCGGTGGCCGTGCTGGCGTCCCAATTCAGCGCCAGCGGATTCATCACGCCAGCGGCCGGCCAAGTCCACGTGGCATTGCTTAGCAGGATCCACTCGGCTGTGGGAGAACTCCCTTGGAATCCCCAAATATAGGCAGGCGTGCCTATGGTGAAAGGCGCGGTGTTATCCACCACGGTGAACTGACCGGTGAAAAACTTGTTATCCGCGTTGTAAGAGACGCGTTGCGCGGGCACCCAATAGTCAGCCCATTGGGCGGTGTTGCCCGCGTCCGGCACAAATCCACCCCTGAACACGCCCAACTCAAAGTTGAACACGGCATTGATCGGCAGGTTGGTGCTGGTCAAATTGGTGGACCCTGCCGCACTGAACCAGGCGATCGTATCCGCACGGCCGGGTTCCCCGGCAAGCCAGCAAACTAACAACCAAAGACAGGCCAGGCGCGAAGCCATCGGATTTGATGGAATCACCGACGGCAATACAAGCGGTGTGGTTTGATGTTGCATGATGGTTGCAGGTTGGATTTTTCAGTTACCGAATGTTAGGGAGTCCAGGGGCATGGCACGGTGCAGGTGGGCAGGGCGTTTTTCATCCGCATGAAGACGCCGCCGTCACCCGGCATGAGTTTCTCCGCATCCCGCGGCGCCAGGGCGGCATCCCCCGCCTTCACCCACTTGAGCTGCGCGCCAGGCGCCGGCACCTGATAGAGGAAGTAACTGTCATAGCCGCCAGCCCCCATGGTCGCATCACCCTTCCAGACGAAGAACGAGTCGGCGGCATTTGCGTCAGGACTGCCGAAGAAGCCGGCCGCCGGGGTCATCTGACGGCTGGCAACTCCCGTGGGAGATTGGTCGACCGGATAACCGCCGCCTACCAGATTCATACCGGCGCAGAGCGGGCGGATGAAGGCATTGTCCCGCACCTCACCGTAAGCGATGATCGATGTGCCAACGCCCCGCTTGAGAACAAACATCCCCAGGCCCGGGGCAAGTACTGTGAAGGCCTGGTCTGCCATGGTGCCGTCCTTGACGTCGATCCACTTCGGAGACCCGCCGTTGCGATAGAGCCAATAGGTGGTCCAGGCGCCGTTGGTGAAGGCTTGCACCTGGTCGGCGGATGCGGGAACCCCCGCGGCCAAGAACCCGCTGACCGGGAACAACTCACCCAACATCCAATGGCGGCGTATCACCGCCCGGTCGCCGGCGAGGCTGGCGGGCAAGTCACCAGCAGTGGCGAGGGTCACCGCGCTGCCGTTGCTGGAGACCACATCGAAGCGTTGGCCCTCATTGTCGCCGGAGCTTACTTCGAGGTAGTAGGCACCTCCGGGCGGCAACAAGGTGGCAAGGTCCGCCATGCCCACACTTTGGGTGAAATGGAGTGTTTGTCCGCTGACTCCACCGATGGTATCCACGGTTCCGGCGAAGGCGGCATTGCGCAGGTACGGATTGTTGTAGGTGCGACTGCCGAGTCCCAGAGCCGTTTCGGTCCAACCCTCCGTCTCGGTGCGGGCGATGTGGTCGATGACATGGTCGCCATTCAAGTCGAGCTCGGCGCGGATACGCACGAAGCCTTTGCGGGCCTCAAAATTGCGGATGGTGACAGATTCCGTGCAGGAGCTGATAGGAGTGACCACCAGATTCCTGGAACTGATGGCATTCAGCGGGATGGAGATCCAGGTCGTCGGCTTGCCGAGCACTTGGCAATATTCAAGATAATAGGTGACGTTGTCAGTCGCACCAAACGGGCGGGTGAAGGTGGCTTCGATATTACCCAGCGTTGTGGTGGAAGGCTTGATGCTGAAGGCTCCCCCTGCCCCGCTGCCCGCCGGTTGACGAAACGCGTATTCAATGAGGTTGTCGTAGATATCCCCATCCGGGTTGGCGCCGGGTTGGTTGTTGCCGTCAAGCGGGTTGAGAAATTGCCATTCCTGCCAGGTGCCGTGACAGGCAAAACCAAAGTCAATGGTCATGTCACTCCCGGCCCAGCCAAGAGTGATGACCGGACTGCTCACCGGCCCACCGAAGACGGGCTGGCTGCCATTGTTGTCATTGTCGATCTGGTCATCGTTAGGATTTTGCTGGGTACATACACCGGGTGGAAAGTCGGGAGCAGTCGGCAGGTACACCACATAATCACCAGGCGCCACATCAGAGAAAAGGTAAATGCCAGCCGCATTGGTCACCGTGGTGGCCAGCGGCGTGTCCACTCCCGGTATTCGAATCGATCTGTAGAGTTCCACCGTAATGCCGGGCAGCCCGGGCTCCCCGGGTTCCGCAAGACCGTTGTGGTTAGAGTCGAACCACACCAGATTGCCGATGCTGCCCACTGATGCCGGGTCGGTCCAGTGAGGATCGTGGTACCCGTCATTGTCGATCGGCGGTGGTGCTCCGGCAAGCACTGTCACGGTGGTCGGATCGGTTCCTTCCGTCTGGATATAGGGATAGGATACCCCATCATACGAACCCATCGGGAAATGCGGGTCTGTATTATCGATGTCGGCTTTGGTGATGCCTGGCGTCACGCTGAGGAACCAGTTACCCTCCGTATCGCTGGTCACGGTATGCGCCGTCCCTTTGGAATCGGTGACCATCACGTCCACGCCTGTGAGGTCTGGTTCACCGCTGTCCTGGGTATAATTGCCATTCGTATCAATGTAGAGATGACCGGCGATGGCACCGGGCTGCTCCTCAACAAAGTTTTGGCCGGAAGTCGTGCCTCCGGGGGTGACGGCGACCGGACGAATTTCGTTAGGATTGCCACCGTCCACATCAGACACACTGAGATAGCCGGACGGCTGGGTCTCAAGCACGCCGTAAGTGCCTGGTGGAATGTTGTCGAAACTGTACCTGCCATCGCCTGCCGTGGTGGCGGCGATCGGCTGCACTCCTGAGATGTTAGAATCACTGTCAACCGGGTTGCCGGCGCTGTCTACCAGCGTGAGGACCACGCCGGGGATGCCGCCTTCGCCGATATCGTCGTTGTTGGTGTCGGCAAGGACAAAACCGGTGAGGTAACCAAGCGGGATCGGGAGGGTCGCCTCGTTGTCGGTGTTGTTGACGGTGTTTGGATCCTCCTCCTTGCCGGTGACATCCGCGGTGTTGAGGTAGGTGCCGGTGGCGAGAACCTTGGCGGTGATTTTGAGGTCGGCACTGGCGTCCATGGCCAGGGTGCCGATCGTCCAGACCCCGGTCGCAGGCACATAGGCGAACAACGGCGGCACACTGACAAAGGTATATCCGCTGGGAAGAACGTCGGTGACGCTCACCAAGGTCGCGGTGGACGGTCCCTTGTTAGTGACCTTGAGCGTGAACACCACGTTCGAGCCGACTTTCGGCGTCGCGTTGT
>CAIKDP010000102.1 GCA_903826205.1 Akkermansiaceae bacterium | reverse complement strand
TGCGGGATCGGCGCTCCGATGGAAGCGATGCTAACGACGCCGCTGGTGTAGAGGCTGGTGGTATCCCAATTCAGGCCGCTGAGGGTTGGCAAATTCAGGAAGCTGAATTCACCCGTGGCCGTACCCGTCCAGTCGAACAGATCCCAGGAGTTGCCGGCGGCAAAGGTCCCGGTGAAGTTGCTCGCCTCGGTCAAATTCAGGGTGCCACCAAAGGTGATGGTTCCCGCGGTGCTCTGCACCAGCTTGTCGCTGTCGTTGGCGGTGTCACTGAAGAGCCGGATGTTGGTGGTGCCGCCGGTGAGGTCCAGCGCATTGGCAATCGTTAGAGTCCCCTTGGCCGGGGTGACCAGTGTGCGATCGCCTGGCTCGATCACGCCGGTACCCAGAGCGACACTGCCGCCGGTGACGCTGCCGCTGCCCATGAGGACCTGCCCGCTGGCCAGCGCCAGATGCGTGCCGCTCAGCCCCGACACGTCAAGCGCCGCGCCGCTGGCAATATGAATCGACGAGGAACCGGCGATATTGTTAGTGGAAGTCCCCAAAGCCAGCTTGAGCGTGCCCTGTGAGACATTCGTCGCACCGGTGTAGGTGTTGGTGCCGGAGAGCGTCTGGATTCCGCTGCCAGTCTTGATCAGACTGGTCACCGGACTACCCGTGCTGGAGATCGCACCAGAGAATGCCGCCGGACTGGTGTTGTCATTGCCAAGGGTCAGCGTCGCGGTCCCGAGGGTCACGTTACCGGCTCCAGTCAGAGATCCGATCGAGTTGTTATAATTAGCAAGGTTCAAAGTCTTGCCGCTCGCCACCGCATAGGCTGAATTGGGCGAGAAGGCGGTGCTCGAACCGGCCTGCAGGGTACCGTTGGTTAGCCTCGTCGCACCACTGTAAGTGTTGTCGCCGGAGAGAATCCAGGTTCCCGCCCCTCCCGCGTTCGACAAAATCAGCTGCACCTTGGCGTCCGAGGCCCCATCGATGATGTTGCCGCTGAACGTCTTGGTCCCGTTGATATAGAAGAGAGCCATACCGGTCGTTGCCGCCACGCTATTGGTGATCGTGCCGCTACCGTCGATCGCGGGCACGTTGTAGATCACGTTTGTGGTATTAGCGAACACCTTTCCATTCACATCGTAGGTTCCGCCAGACATGTGGAACGTGTCCGTGCAGAGAATTTGACACTGATTGGTATTGCCCAACTTGACGGTCGCCCCGGTCCGCACGTCGTTAATGCTCCCGACGTTGTCGAAATAGTTGTAGTGACCATCATTGGTGGTGCCAGCCAGTATCGCAGTGCCTGCATAAACGCTCAGGCTGCCGGAATCCTGGTTGCCGTTGGCAATCGTGATGATCCCCGCTCCATCCTTGATCAACGCGCCATAATTGCCGTGTGGCCGGACAATGGTGAGATTACCAGCCGCGTTGGTGACATTGACATAGGCACTCGCAGAGCCCGGACTAATCGTGTAGGTGCCCAAAGACGAAGTTCCGGTATACTCCAGTACGCCGCCATTGAACGTAACCTGGTTACTGGTGGGCAGGCTGGTGCTAAAGCTCAGCATTCCGCCACTGATTGTGGTTCCCCCGCTATAGGTGTTGCTGATACCGGAGAGTGTCAGCGTGCCGATGCCCGTCTTGGTCAAGGTTCCCGCGCCGTCCACATTGCCGCTGATGGTGAGAGCGTCTGACACAAGCGCGGTGCCGAACGTGCTGTTGCTGGCCAAGGTTACCGGTGCGGTGATTGCGTGGCTACCGCCGACCGTAACGGTTGCCGTGCCGGTGGCAATCTTCAGGGTCAGCTTGTTAGACCCACTCCCTTCGCCGATCGTGTAGTTGGTGGCGCCGCTAAAGGTGAGAGCCTTGAGGCTGGGGGCGGCGGAGTCCAGGTTGATCGTGGCAGTGGAGCCGGTGCCGTCGAAGGTCGCGGTGTCCACATTGTCGAAGCCGGCGAAGGTGCCGGGCGCGCCAGTGGCCCCATTGGCATCGATCCAGTTGGCATGGGTGCCCCAACTGCCGCTTGTGCCGGAGGCAAGTGTCCACTTGCCCGAGCCATCGAAGACATCGCCTGTCACCGTGAGGGTCTGCGAGCCCACGCTGGTCGTGCCGAGACCGCTGCCATTAACCGCGGTGGAATTCAACGCCAGGGTCGTGGTGCCGGACTTGCCGGCACCGACGGTCCATGAGTTATCGAAGCCCACGGTCAGCGTGCCGCTGCCGCTGCCACCGCCGACGATGCCGGACACGGAACCGCTGGTCGTAATGCCCGAAGACGGACTGCTGAATCCGTTGCTACCGAGGGTTTCGGTGTAGGTCGCATCCACCGGAGCCGTGTTGGTCAGCGTCACCGGGGCACTGCCCGTGCCGCCCACGTGGATCGCCCCGATATTCACCGTCTGGGTCGATGCCGCCGTCGCCAAGTAGTAGCCGGTGCCGCTGACGGCAAGCGTCTGACTTGTTAGAGACGTGGTCCCCAGCGTGTTGCTGATCCCGGCCACCGTCCCGGCGCTCGTCAGATCCACGGTGACCTCACCGGTTTGCGATCCGGCACCGCCACCAAGGGTTACCCACAGGTGGTTGTTGTTGGTCGCTCCGGCGAGCAACCCGGTCACGGACCCACTGACGGTCGTGTTGGTTCCGGCGGTGATGCCGGCGTTCAGGTCCTCGTTGTGAGTTCCGGCCGTGCCGTTGGTCAGGCTCAAGGCTTTGGCGACGCCGACGTGATAGTTGCCAATATTGCCGCTGACCGTGTCCGGCGAGGACAGCGCGTAAACATCCACCGTGACTGGTGTGGTGCCCGTCAACACGGGAACCCCGCTACCGTTGCCAATCGTGTGATTGGTGGCCGATGCCACCGTCGGCGTGAAGGTGTAAGCTCCCGCGGATGTCAAACCCGTGATACTCCCGGAATGGGCATCCGTGCCGTCGTCATTGGCGATCGGCGACGCGTTCGCGGCCTTCGGCCAGGTGCCGTTCAGTTGAGCCGCGTTAGAGACCGTTAGATTGGTGTAGTCCAGAGTGTCGGCATAACTGCTGCTCAACCCGGTGTTGGTGATGGTGGCGGTGACCGTGGACGATCCACCGACGTGGATCTTCGGCGCGCTGGCCGTGGCTGCCAGCGTGTAGGTGGTCCCGATGGTGGTGATCGCGTTGGCGACTGTTAGAACCTGCTGGGTTGATGTCGAATTGGCGAGCGAGAAGGTGTAGCCGTGGCCGTTCACCGTGATGGTGCTGTTCTTCAACGTGAATGCGGACGCCCCCAAGCCACCGGAGGAAGTTGTCAGGAAGGTGTAATCACCTGTTGCCAGCCCCGTGGCACCGGACAGCGGCGAGAAGTCCAGCAATGTACCGGCCGCAATCGTTGCGTTGCCGCCCATGGTGCCCAAATCAAGAAGGTCGATGCTGCCGGCGCTGTTGCCGATATCAAAGCTGAGCATCGGCAACACGGTGCTGGTGATGGTGGTCAATCCACCGGACCCTAGCCGGAAGGTTCCAATGGCATTGTTCACCATGGTGAAGTCGCCGTCGTGCAGGGTCATGCTGGAGGTGCCGGAGGTGGTGCTGTTGCCCGCATAGAGAGTCCCGCCACTGGCGGGATTCGCGGCGAAGGTTGCGCCCGGATTGACCGCGATGGCGGTGTCGCCCAAATAGCCGGTTAGAACCAATTTACCGCCGTTGATGGTCGTCGCACCGGTATACGTGCTCGTGTTGCTGAGGGTGAGCGTGCCACTGGTGGTCTTCGTCAGGGCCAGCGTGCCGGTGCCCGAAGTATGGTCGGTAATGGCACCGTCATAGGTGCCACTGGCCACAGTGAGGGTGGAAGCGCTGCCTGTGGCGTTGTTGAGGAGCGTGCCACCTGTGCCGGTCAATGCATTCACCTGCTGGTTCGTGCCATTCAGATCGAGCGTGGCGAGGCTGTTGACGGTCATGCTGCCACTGGTCGAGCCGAGGGTTCCGGACCCGCTCATGACCACGGTACCATTACTGATATCCGTACCACCGCTGTAGGTATTGACACCGGCAAGTGTCAGGGTGCCCGCACCGCTCATCGCCAGGCCCGCCGCTCCATTCACTAACAGATTGGCCGAGATGATGGCGTTGCCGCTGCTGTTGCTGACAGCATAGGATGTGCCTGTCAGACTGCCGTTCTTGAGCGTGTCGCCACTGGCCGCCGCCACAGTGAGGCTCACCGCGCCTGCGGTTTGACTGGTGGTCCCCAGGTCGAGGACACCGCCACCCAGCGTCAGCGCGTTGGTGGTCGCGCCGAGCGTGCTGCCGGTGGTAACGGCCAAGGTCCCGTTGTTCACGATGTTGCCGCCGCTGTAGGTGTTGCCGGTGCCGGAGAGCGTCAATGTGCCCGCGCCTGACTTGGTCAGGCCCGCCGAACCGTTGACCAGCAGGTTGGCCGTAACGATGGCATTGCCCGTTGAGTTGCTCGCGGCATACGATGATCCTGTTAGACTGCCGTTCTGGATCGTGTTGCCACTGGCTGCTGCGGCGGTGATGCTCACCGCGCCTTGAGTCTGGCTGGTCGCACCCAAATCAAGCATGCCACCGCCCAAGGTCAGCGCGCCCGTGGTCGCACCGAGTTTGCCGGAGCCACTGATGACGACAGATCCGCCATTGACACTCGTGCCGCCGGTGTAGGTGTTGCCCGCTCCGGACAGGGTGAGTGTCCCCGCACCACTCATGGTCAAGCCGGCCGAACCATAGGCTAACAAGTTGGCCGAAACCGTGGCGGTGCCGGTGATATTGCT
>CAIKDP010000101.1 GCA_903826205.1 Akkermansiaceae bacterium | reverse complement strand
CGTCAGGGTCGCCCGATCCGGTCCCCCACTGAGGGTCTGACGGAATGCCCGTGGTGCAGAACCGATAGACGAAGTATTCCTTTTGAAGCAGGAAGGTGCCCGTGGGCGTCCCTACCAGCGACGCGCCCGGAATGTCCCACGGCGCGATGGCGGTATTGGTGCTGTAAATGCTCTTGTAGCCGAAGGTCCATCGACTGGTGCCTACATTCCACGTTGCCACATGGGTCGTCCCCATGGCGCGATAAACCTTGCGGCCTGCAACCGTCGCGCCGGTCGGGATGTAGTTGAGCACGAAATTCGCGCCATCCTTCAGGAGAAACCCCGGCTCGAAATTTGTCAGGCTGGCGCGGACCTGCACCTCGACAAAGCCGTCCGGCACGCGAATCTCGAAAACCGGAAACCCGTCTTTCGTCGTGACACTCGCGGCGACCACGTCATCGGTCGGCGTGAAAACCGTCGAGTTGCTGTTCAGGTTGCCAAGACGATCCCCGTTGGCGACGAGGGAGATTCCCGCCACCAGGACAAGCGTTAGAAGCATGATGCGCCGTTTCATCAGATGACGTTTTTTGATTTGAGGGTGGTTAGAAGAGTCGCGATGACATCCGTGATTTGGTCGATGGTCGCGGTGTTGGCGTTGAATGTCTTGAGCGTGTTCCTCACCGTGACCGTGTAGCCCTCGTTGGATTTCAGGGCGATGGACCCGGCAGCGGGATAGGCAGGCTCGGCACTGGTGGGAACGCCCTCGGTCCCCCGGTTCACGTCGTTTTCAACCACGACAACGAAGGTGCGCGTGGATGTCGGTTGGCCGGCCCCCTCGCGCCAGGTGATTTCCCCCATGAGCGTGATTTCGGATAGCTCGGTGCCGGTGGATGAACCGACCTGTAGCGCTGAGTCGAGTTCGGTGGTGTTGAAGCTGGGCGAACATTGATAGACCGGGCTGTCAGCCTCCGGGTCCGGCATCGTCCAGTCGGCGGTGTGGACGAGGTATCCCACGTCGTAGCGGTTGCGCGGCTTGACGCCGAAGCGAATCTCCAGGGTGCCGGGATCGCCGATGCTCTCATGGGTGGACCCGTTGGCGAGAAAAGCGACCACCAACTTCGCTGCGTCGCCCCGCTTGAACCGCAGTGAGGTGACCGGGTTGCGGAATCCTGGCCCCTCAATCAGTTCAAGGGTTTCGAGATCGACGTAGAGCTTCACGCCTCCTGTGCGGCTGTCAACCGCTCGTCAAACTTGCAAGGGTGGCGGAACATCCGCGGGTGATGGATCGGCGGCGTGCGGGTCTCGTGGCCGGGGTTGAACTTCATCGTGCCGCAGTGATAGAGCGACGGATGGTGCGGGCGGTTGATGCGGCTGATGGTGCCGCCTTCCCTGGCAATAATGCTCGGCGCCGCGATCTCGGTGAAGACCTCGCGGGTTTCGATGGCCGATGCTTCCCACCAGTCGAGTGCGCGGGCAGAGACGCGGAACAACGCCCCGAGGCAATACCAATCGGCCCACGGCGGCGTTGTGGCATGGCTGAACCATCCGTTGCCTGGGCTGTCGCTGCGGTGGGAGAGTCGCGTCCAAAGGCCGTCGTGCGGCATGTCGGCGGTGGTTTCCAGCAGACGCAGCCAAGTGGCGGGCGAAGCGGACACATCGGCCTCCGCGCACCAGACATGATCCGCCTGGATTTCGTATCGCCTGACGGCCGCGAGGCAGTGGAGGTGGTTGCGATACCAATGCTTCTGGTGGAGAGGGCGCTCGTCGATGGGCAGCCACCCGGACGGCAGATCAACCGGCAATGCTCCCGGCTGGGGGCGATCCACCGGGGAGACACGGAAAAACCGGATGCCGGCGGCCCGCATGGCGCGGTCAAGAATTTCGGCGCGGTTGGGATACCCTGCGGCGTCGGTCATGATTACGGCGACATTCATTGGTTAGATATTGTAGTAGTTGGAGGAATATCCATCGCAACCGGCTTCCATTTCCTCGTCGCCGCTGGAGGTGACGAGTCCATCGTTCCAGTCGATCCGCATCATCTCG
>CAIKDP010000100.1 GCA_903826205.1 Akkermansiaceae bacterium | reverse complement strand
TCACCCGCTCGTCAGTGGCCCGCCGGATCACCGCGTGCAGGCGTTTGCGTTCCGCCGCCTCCTGCGGGCTCAGGGAGGCCTCGCCCTGCGGTGGGCCGGTGTATGCCCCGCGGCCCATGCGATCCGGCTGGTTGCCCGTCAGCAGCGTGTAGAGTGTGGCAGCGACCCCGAACATGTCCGGGTGGCCGCCCACATACCACGAGGGAGTCAGATAGCCCGGCGTGCCGCGCCGGGTGAGCGTGGCCGAGTCCTCGTCCAACAAACTGATGTCAGCCAGGCAAGGCTGACCGCCGAAAAACAGGATATTGTCCGGTTTAACATCGCGGTGGACCAACCCGGCATCGGCAAGTAACCGCAAGCTCCTCCTTGGTCACATCGGACGCTCTCAGGCGCGGTGTTGCATCAATGCGCTTTTCAAGGTCCGCGATTTCCTGTTCGGCTTTTCTGAAGCTCTCAAGAGCGGGACAGGCACCATCCTTGGATTCAGCGACTGCCTTCTCAAGCTTTTTGGCTTGTGCCTTGGCCACCCTCAGTTCTGCAAGCAAGCCGGGCTTCGTGTGTTTTTCAAAATCATCAATGGCCGCCGCCTCGGCAGCCTCGAATGGAACGGCGGCCAACATGTATGCTTCGGTTTTCCCTGTGCCTGATTCGGCGATGACGAGAATAAAGAGATTGCCGCGGGTGCGCCGTTCACCTCCAGTGCTAAGTTCAAGCCCCGCACCAAGGGCCGCCGAGAGGATGCCCAGCACGCATGCGACGGCAATGGGCAAATTCTGGGAGGTGGTCACGCGTGCCAATTCCTCCGCCATCTCCCTGGCTATGCCGGGAAGACAGTCGAGGGGAAATCCAGGGCTAACAAGGTCATCGGCTTCGTCCGCGTCCGTGTTCTCTGACATATCCGGTTTCGCCGCCGATTGTTCAGCCACCCTTTTCCGCGCCGCTACAAACGCCAGTAACATCTTGCGATCGCACCGGTATAAACCTGAATTCTTGAACACTTCCACCTGCTGCTCGTGGTTGGCCGTTTCCTCGACAATGGAGCAGGCCAGCGAAAAGTCAGCCTCGGATTGAGAGGGATAGCAGTGGCCTTCCCACTCACCAGCCAGTAGTTTGGGAATCAATCTGTTTTTCTCCTTGAGGCGCTGGATGACGGCCTGGGTCTCGGCCGTCACCGGTTGGTTTGGCCGTTCCGCCGCATCCCCGTCCTCCGTCGTGCGCCCGCTGCCCTTGATAGAATTGCGAATACCCTGAATGAACCTATTTGAATATACAACGATGTCAGAGCACCCATTGGATATATGACCGGTCAGCGTGATGCCATGGACACTGGTGTAGATTTCGACCTCGGACCAGTCGCCCTTCCCCTTGCCACCGGGGCCTTTGAATTTCCCGACGACGATGATGTGGTAGCCCCTGCCGGATTTGGACCGGGACTCATAGCGCCGGGGAAATGCCTTGCGCAGCCGATTAATGGCCATCGCTGCCCGTTGAATGCGAGCCCTGAAGGCTTGTTGCGTCTCCTCAGGCCTCAGCGGCTTGAAGTCGATGTCAAACACCGTAAAACGAGTCTCGTTTGTTAGAACCATGTATGGCCAGAGTCCGGATTCACTCAGGGCAAGGCGGGAGGCGGTTTCGAAGTTCGTCCAATGCTCAGGATTTGTCTTGGAGTTACCGACATCGGATCTCTCGACTGGCTTCCCCTTACTATTGGCAACAAGCCAATGCGGATGATCCTGAAGTGCTGGAGGGAAGCCGGCGGGATTGAACGTAAGGTAATTCGACACATCCGATTTTGGTCCCATTTCCGAACCAGAAGGTGCAATTTTCTCAAGATTATTCATCACGCGCGGTACTTGGATTCGTTTTCCTGTTTCATCTCAGCCTCCACCGCCGCATATCCATGGACAGCATATTGCTTTGTGTGAAGTGTAAAAACCCGCGGAGGCAGCCCGTACGAATCTACCGAGAATTTCCAAAAACGGACATATCCGGTGTCCGCAACATTGCGTACCCGGCACTCAAAAGCGTGTCCTGCCACTCGCAACTCCTGCAGGCAGCGCTTGCTCCTGTCGCGATCCCACCGGAACCACTCGCTGAACTGCTTGGCCGGTTTGGTGCACAGAAAATGATCTGGCATAGATAAAATCTTGTTCATCGCCATTTTTGCGTTTGCTGAAAGATAAGCCGCGTTTATGATAGAGATGCAAGTCTGCATGAAGCTTTCGTCCGATGTGGCGGGCGTCTGATGATTATTCGACATATTTGAAGCCAGCATCGAGGATTGCGCTTCTGGGGTCTGTTCGGTATTCACTGGATGTTTGCGCCAGGGATTGAGGTCGGTGCTTTCGGTGGGGTGGCCGGTGTTGCCGGTATTGTTGTTGGTGGTGGTCATATCTCGAACATCGATCTGGCTGCAGGGCCAGGGAGGGAGTGCCTTGACGTCGGGGGACTGACCTTCGGGCGGCAAGGCCTCAGGATGCATCGAGGTGTGCGCTTGGGGAGTCTGTCCGATACTGCCAGCCTGATCACTCCAGGGATTGAGGCCGATGTCTTTGTTGTGTTTGCCGGGGGTTCCGGCCCATTTGTATTTTTTCATGGACTTAGAGCTGGGTGTGGTTTGTGTTGGTTGAGTTGGTGTTAGTAGGGGAGATGTTGGTTAGGGAGGTGGGAGTCATCGGCTCAGCGGACGCGTTCGAATGCTTCGACATCTGCGAGGCGGTACCGGACCATTCGCGGCCCGATCCGGGTGACTTTGAGGCCCCTGCCCTCGTATCGCTTGAGCGAGGAGTTTGAGCAGTCCCAGCGCGAACAGAGTCGCTTGCGGCTAAACAATTCGTCGGCTGATTGTAAGAGTTCCTTGAGATGTTGTGCATTGGAATCAAATGGCATGGCGGCGGAAAGTTGCTGCAATGTCTGGGCGATGTCAAATAAAATCATCGCTTACTCGCGCTAATTTTTGCCTTGGTCTTATTTGGCCCTTTATGGACCTCAGTGGACCTCAGTGGACCTACTGACAGGGGAAAGAAAGTATGCGACCTCGTTCAGACCCGCGATATTTGCTCAGATAACGGCCAAATGTTCATGGAATCTTCTCCGGTAGAGCGGCCATTTTGACCGGAGACGAATGCGGAGATTCTTGGGACATGGTTCCGCTTGAGGACCATCTGGTTTGGAATTGTTGAAAATTCCACAAATTAGCGGTTGACACCTTTGATGTTTCTGCTTAAATCATACGCGTGACGCCAATCAAGGTACTTAGAAACTTTCTGGAGCAGAAAAAGGAATTGCGTGACTCCTCGACCCAGTTTGGGCTTGCTCAACTGGTCGGCCGGTCTGAGAGCATGATACGTGCAGTTGAGAGCGGGCGATTCCCGATGAGCAGGAAACTTGCCAAGTTGCTCTCGGCGATAACCGGGGCCTCGGTAGAGTGGTTGATGCTCGACGATGTGGACGGGAAGGAAATTCCTTCGACTGAAGGTGGGCCTTTGAAACACAGCGACGTATTGACGCGGATCCATAAGGAGATCTCCATGAACCTGGCAAAGGTGCATCCGAAACTCGATCCGGCGGATTCTACCTACAGGCAACTTGCCCAAGCCGTGGCAAAGTTAGTCGAGGACGAGATCTTCGCCTGCCTAAACAACGGTGTCAAACTGCCAAGCGGAGCGAATCCGATTACTGAAATCCTCGAGTGGGTGGAAGGCTTGCAGGAGCAGCGCAAGGCTGCTGCCACGACCCAGGAAGCGCAGTCCGGCAAAAGATCGAGGGAGTAATTCTGAAAATCGCCCGCAGCGGTCTGCGGAACTAAACCAGTTGGTCGCGTCAGGATGAAGCCCGGTGCGGCGTTTTCGTTTGCAGAGAATCTGGCCAACCCTGGACAACTCCGACACTCGGACTGAACGGTTCTTTCCAAATGGAGGAATGGAGAGAAGCTCACAATGAAGTCGCGATTTAATTTCAGCCATTCACCAGGCCCTCAACCAGGCCCTCCTAAAAAAGTGGCCGGAAAATGGCCAAAAGCCCTATTTCTAGCAACAAAAAAGGGAGCGTATCAAGCTCCCTAAGTTGTTGGTATTCAATGTGGTGCGCGCGATAGGACTCGAACCTACACAGGGTTGCCCCCACTAGAACCTGAATCTAGCGCGTCTACCAATTCCGCCACGCGCGCACTGAGTCCCGGCAAGCCGGGAGAGGAAAAACAGCATGTTCGCCCCTGCCTTTCAACCCTAAATTCAAGAAACCGGCATTTTTCCCGTGCCACCGATAGGCGGGGGCGATTTTCATCGTTGCCATGCAGGCCGAATCCCGAGCACTCTCCGCGCATGCCAAAGGCCACCCCGCTCATTCTCGCGCTCGCGCTTGCCGTGATGGCGATGATCCTTTCCCTGCGCTCAAAACCGCCCGCGCCCGCGCCACCGCCCCCAGCGGTCGCTGCCGCGCCAGCCAAGCCGGCCCCAGCCCCCGAAACACCGCCACCCGCCACCAAGACCGAACCCGTCGTCCAAAAGGTCGCGCCGCGGCCATGGCCGCAAGCGGTGTCCGACATTGCCCCGGACCGCGGCGCCTCCTTCGGCCACCTCGAAAACGGCCTGCGCTACATCATCTATCCGAACAGCGAGCCGCCCACGCGTGTTTCGCTGCGGTTGCATGTGGCCGCAGGTTCGCTGATGGAAACCGACACCCAACAAGGGCTGGCGCATTTCCTCGAACACATGGTTTTCAACGGTTCGAAAGACTACTCAGCCAAGGACCTCATCCCGCGCATGCAACATCTCGGGATTGGCTTTGGCGCCGACGTCAATGCCGGCACCTCGTTTGATGAAACCACCTATATGTTGGATCTGCCGGACCTCGCCGAGGAAACCCTCAAACTCGGCTTCACCGTCATGCGCAACTTCGGCGACGGCGCCTTGCTCCAAGCCGAAGAGATCGAGAATGAGCGCGGCGTCATCCTCGCGGAAAAAGCCAGCCGCGACACCGTCGGCTACCGCCTCATGCTGCAGCAATTCAAGCAACTGTTGCCGGATTCATTGGTCGCCAAACGCTTTCCCATCGGCCTTGAAGATGTCATCAAATCCGCCCCGCGCGAATCCTTCACGGATTTCTACACGCGTTACTACACACCGGCGCGGATGACTTTCATCGTGGTCGGTGACGTGGACCCCGCCGCCATGAGCCAGCGGATCGAGGCCGTCTTTGGTTCCATGACCAACCCGGCCAACCCCGGCAAAGACCCCGACCTCGGGCCGATCAAGGCGCCCGAGGGACTCGACACCGCAGTCTTCACCGACAAGGAGGTGACCTCCACGAGCCTCTCACTGACCCTGGTGCGACCCTATCAGAAAAAGCCGGACACCAGCGCCACCCGGATCGAACATCTGCCGCTGGAGATTGCCCACGCGATGATCAGCCGCCGCTTGGAGCGGCAGGCGCAAAAGGAGAATTCGCCGATTGCGGCGGGCACGGCGACCCACGATGATGAATTCAACTATGCGGAGGTTGGCTCCATCGATGTGGTGGCCAGCGACGACCGCTGGCAGGAAGCGGTGCCGGTGCTCGAGCAGGAATTCCGCCGCGCCTTGGAACACGGCTTCACCGCGGCGGAACTCGCCGAAGCCAAGGCCAACATTCTCAACGGTTACGAGCAGGCGGTAAAACAAAAATCCACCCGCAAGTCCGAGGACATCGCCCGCGAGTTGGTTAAATCCATCAACGACGAGGTGCTGTTTTCCACCCCTGAAACCAACCTTGAAATTGTCAGCAAGGGCTTGGGATCCGTGGATGTGGCGGCCTGCCATGCGGCCCTGAAAAAGTTCTGGGACAGCCCCGGCATGCACCTGATTCTCACCACCAAGGAAGCGCCGGAAAACGCCGCAAAAACCCTGGCCGCACTCTATCAGGAATCCACCGGCTCGCCGGTGACCGCCCCTGCCGCCAACGTCGCCCGCAAGTTTGCCTACACGACATTCGGCAAGCCCGGCACGATCACCACCCGCAAGCAAGTGGCCGACCTCGGCATCACCCAGCTGGTGTTTTCCAACAACGTGCGCATCAATCTCAAGCCCACCGATTTCGAGAAAAACCGCATCCACCTGCTGGCCCGGATCGGTTCCGGCCAGCTCAGCCAGCCCAAGAACACCCCGATGTTGGATGACTTTGCCAGCGCCGTGTTTGAGGGCGGCGGCCTGGGCAAACACTCCCACGATGACCTCCAACAAATCCTCGCCGGCAGGAACGTCGGAGCCACCTTGGGCATCGCGGAAGACGCGTTCACGCTCGGCGGCAGCACCACACCGGCGGACTTCGGCCTGCAAGTGCGCCTGATGTGCGCCAAGCTAACCGATCCGGGTTACCGCAAGGAAGGCCTCTGGCAATTCCAGAAGGAGATCCCCATGATCTATCAACAACTCAACCACACGCCCGCGGGCCCGCAGCAGGAAATGCAGGGCTGGCTTCACGGCGGGGATTCCCGCTACGTGCCGGCACCCGTCGAGAAGCTCTCGTCCTACACCCTCGAGGACGCGAAAAGCTGGCTCACGCCGGAACTGACCAAGGGCTACCTCGAGCTGTCCATCGTCGGGGATTTCCAAATCGACGCGCTGCTGCCCGAGCTGCTGGCCAGCTTCGGCGCGCTGCCCAAGCGCGACCGCAGCAAGCCGGAGCCGGCTGAGGCGCGGCGCGTGGTTTTCCCCAACGCCCCCGCGGAAAAAACCTACACCTATGACTCGAAGATCCCGCAGAGTGTCGCCTATGCCATTTGGAAAACCGCCGGCATCCGCAACAACCAAAAGGAATTCCGCCGCCTCAACATCCTGGCGGAAATCTATCAAGACAGGCTGCGCGAGGAAATCCGCGAGAAGCTCGGCGCCTCCTACAGCCCTAACAGCATGGCCTCAGGCTCCGATGCGCTGGAGGACTTCGGCTTCATCCTCGGCCACAGCATTGGCAAGCAACCCTCCGACATCCCGCTGCTGCTCAACACCATGCGCGAGCTCGCCAACCAACTCGCCACCGCAGGCGCCACCGCCGATGAGCTCGACCGCGCCCTCAAGCCCACCCTCAGCCAGCTCAAGCACTCGCTGCGCGATAACAAATACTGGCTCAATATCGCCCTGAGCCAGTGCCAGCTAGATCCCAAACGCCTCGATCTGGTGCGCGGCCGCGATGCGGATTACGCCTCAATCACGGTGAAGGAAATCAACGCCCTGGCGAAAAAATACCTGGCACCGGACAATGCCCTGCTCGTCGGCATCAAGCCGAAGGAGTGAGTGAATGCGCGTCTGCCACGTAGGCGCGCTCGTGAGAGCGCGGGGGGGATGCACGGGCGGCCCACTCACGGGCGGGCCATTTGCCAGACCGCATTCTAACGAATGCGCCTACGCGCCAAGGCGCCTATTGTTGCTTGCGGATCTGCCAGATTTCGCACAATTGGTTGCGTTCGGGAGCGCGGCTGCTGAAGCGGTCGGTTTGTCCCAGATAGACCGCCTGGACCTGTTGGCCCGGACGTTTCACGCTGGTGAGCAACTCGGCCACCGCGGTGGCACGATCCGATGAGAGCGTACGGTTGCCATCGACATTGCCGGTTTCCGAGGCGTAACCAATGACCAACACCAGATCGCCATCCGGCACGTTGGTGAGGAGCTGGCGAACGGGATCCTCATCCGTGGCGTCCATTTTGGCGGAGCCAGTGGGAAAGGCGAGGGTCTTGAGGACATTGGCGGCGAGGTCCGCACCGATCTGAGTGTACGCTTTTTTAATCTCCGGCTCACTCTGGTTTTCGAGTTTGCGCAACGTTTGGAACAGCTTGACGGCGGCAGGCAGCAATTCGTTTTCCGAACGGGCAAAGAGCCGGGCTTTGTTAAGCTCACCCTCGAGTTCCTTGGCGCGGGATTCAAAGAACTCCTTGGCCCGGGTGATTTCCTCCAGGCGGCGCTGGAGATTTTCCAAGTCCGCCTTGGGTGCCTGCTCGCCGGCAGCGGCGAGTCGCTGCTTCAAGATGGCCATCTCCGCGCTCTGGGTTTCGCGCAGGGTCTTGAGCGTCTCCACCTCACGGCGCAGCGCATCCGCCTCATAGCCACCGGACTTTGCCTGCTGCAAATCGTTTTTCAGGCGGTCATAATCGTTGCTCAGAACCTGCCGGTATTGTTCCGAGCGCAGCAGGTCCGCGTTTTTCTTGAGCAACTCCGCGTTGCCATCGTCTATCAATTGTTTGTAGCGCCCGGCCAGCAGCACCATGCTGTCCGCGTCCTTTTTCATGCGCTCGGCGATATCCTCAAGTTGCTCGCCGCCGCCCGCCGTAGGCAGGCCGACCGACCCGCTGCGTCGTTTCAATTCTTCAATTTCCGCACGCAATGGGGCCAATTTCTGATTCTCCGTGGGGGTTTTCACTTTCAGCACGATGAGCACCAACAGCAGGGCCACAATCACCAGAATCATCGCCTGCGTCGGCGTGACCGTCAGCTTGGTGGCGGGCGCGGCGCCGGGATGTCCTTGTGACGCGGGATCGGTGGTTTCCTGCCCGTTGGGCTGCATGTGGGTGTCCGGCATGCCGGGAGACTGAACCGACGGCCCTGCCCGTGTCAAATGCGATCCCTTTCAAAGTCAATCCCCAATCCCGAATCCCAAGTCAGACCAGGGGCAAATTCGGGTGGATGTCCTCCTCCAGAGGCGACGCCTCACCGGCCAGATGCCGCAGCAAGGCCGCAAAGGCAATCATGGCCGCGTTGTCGGTGCATAACTCCGGTGCCGCAACCACCAACTCCAAGCCGGCCTGCTCACAGGCGCGCCGGCAGGCATCGCGCAAGGCGCGGTTGAGGCTAACCCCGCCGGAGAGGGCGACGATCCGGCGGCCGGTGCGGCGGGTCGCCTGCAAGGTTTTGGCGATGAGAATGTCAATCACCGCTTGTTGGAACGAAGCCGCCAGATCCGCGGCGGATAGATTCCCGGACTCCCGCTGCAACGTGTAGAGCACCGCCGTTTTCAAGCCGGAAAATGAAAAATCCAGATGCGGGTCGTGCACCATCGAACGCGGGAAATCCCAGGCCGCCGGATTCCCGTGGCGCGCCAACTTTTCAATCTCGGGCCCGCCCGGATAGGGCAACCCCAACATCTTGCCGACCTTGTCAAAGGCTTCGCCCGCCGCATCATCGCGCGTGCCACCCAGCTTTTCATAGCGGCCCGCGGCGGTCACATCCAACAGCAGCGTGTGCCCGCCGGAAACGATCAAGGCCAGATGCGGCGGCACCCGCGTTTCTCTAACAAAAGGCGACAGCAGGTGCCCCTCCAAATGGTTGATGCCCAGAAACGGCCGCCGTGCCGCGCAGGCCATCGCCTTGGCCGCCGTGCTGCCGATGAGCAAAGATGACGCCAACCCCGGCCCGGTGGTCGCGGCGAACGCATCGATCTGTGAGACCGACACGCCGGCATGGCCGAGCGCCTGTTCGACGAGCGGGCGCAAATGCAGTGAGTGGTTGCGGGACGCGAGTTCCGGCACCACGCCGCCATGTTCCCGGTGAAGCTCGATTTGCGAGGCGACTTCCGAGGCCAGCACGTCCATGGCACACCCCACCTCACCGCGGACGATCGCCACGGCCGTTTCATCACATGACGACTCGATTGCCAAGATCAGGGGCACGCCAGTGAGCCTAGCGGGTCGCGCCGCCACTCGCCTATGAAAAAATTGCGCTTGAAGAACCGCGTTGTCACCAACGCGCCTACGAAGAGTGCTTCCGCTCGTAGGCGCATTCGTGAGAATGCGTCTTGGGTGGTGGAGCGTCCATGAGTAACCGGGCGTCATCCGCCCGCGTTGTCACCAACGCGCCTACGAAGAGTGCACCCGTCCGACACCGGGCGCCAAGCGTCATTGTTGGCGCAGGAGGGCGAGCTTCACCAATTTCGCCGCTTGTTTGCGAATTTCGACGATCTGTTCCTTGGTGGGATCCTTGCCCTTTTCAATGACCATCTCATGGCGCAAGCCGGCGAGGATGTCGCGCATTTCAAGGTAATTGGGACGCTCGGAAATCCGCGGTTCCAGGCCTGCCAGCGACTCGGTGTAATAGTCCGCGATGTCCTCGCGCATCAACTTGCTCGCCCGCTCCTCGGAAAACTGTTTGTCCACCGCCGCCGCCGCCACCTCCAACGCCCGGATCCAACCGCCCAGCGATATCAAGTGCGCCAGATCCGCGTCCTTCAAGGTCACCAGCTCAATTTCCACATCCTTCTGCGTCGCCCGCAGTTCCATCTTTAATTGATCGACCTTGCCTTTCTTCGCGCTATCTAACAAACCAGCCGAATGCCGGTTGACCCGCTCGCCGGCGCCCAGCGCCTTGCCATAGCGCGTCAAATCCTTGGCCAGCCCCTCGACCTTTTCCATCTGTCCGGACTGCACCACGAGGAAGCCATCGGCGATGAGGAAGCCCAGCTCGATGGCCAGATCCGCGCGGTCCAACGGCATCCGCGCCGGCATCTTCCGCTCCACATCGGTCATCGGAATCGGCATGAGAAATTGCAAGGTGTCAAACAACTTGGCAATCGAAGGTGCCGTGAACTCGTTGACCGCCAATTCCTCAAGCCGGTGCGGGTCGTCTAACAAATCTTCGGGCACCTCACCCTTGTCCTTGACGGCCTTGGCTGCCACCGGGGCCACGGGTTTCGCCGCGGCCTTTGCTGCCGAACTCTCTGCGGCCGCTGCCAGGGGCAAGGCAAGCGCCACGAGAACCCCCCCCATCCCAAGCACAATTCGTTTCACGGCCGCACTCTGCCATGGTCCAGGCGAGTGCGCAACCTGCAAATATGGCCAACAGGGTGGCCACGCGCGGGAAAAAATCCCTGAAAAATTCGTTTGCCAAGCACCCGAAGATGCCCCAGAGTCCGCGGCGTAGGGACGACGGAGCGTTGGTTCGTGTCGTATTGCCGAACCACCGGTAGGGTCCAAACCCATTTGTTCCTCCACCTCGGCGCACCCATCAGCCGATTGTTAGCCACACCGTCACCCCGGCGCGATGATCTTTGATCTTGCTTGTCGGATTCCGTAATCCCGCTTCAACCCCCAATTCCAGAAACACACCCATGGCCGGTCACAACAAGTGGTCAAAGGTCAAACATATCAAGGCCAGAGTCGATGCCATCAAAGGCCGGGTCTTCAGCAAGTGTGCCCATGAAATCGCCCTCGCCGCCCGCGCCGGTGGCGGAGATCCGGCGACCAATGCGCGGCTGCGCACCGCCATCGACAATGCCAAGGCGGTTTCCACGCCGCGGGAGAATATCGAACGCGCCATCAAGAAAGGCACCGGCGAACTCGGCGGCGACGCCATCCAGGAGGTCACCTACGAAGGCTACGGTCCCGCCGGCATCGCCTTCATCATCGAAATGGCCACGGATAATCTCAACCGCTCCGCCGCGGATATGCGCTCCATTTTCACCAAAAACGGCGGCAGCATCGCCACGCTTGGCAGCGTCTCCTACCAATTCGATCGCAAAGGCGAGATCCGCCTGCCGGCCGCCGGCCTGCCTGACGATCAGGTCATGGAAGCCGCCATCGACGCCGGTGCCGATGATGTCCAGAGTGATCCGGACGAGCACCTCATCCTCACCGCGCCCAACGAACTGGGCACCGTCGCCAACGCCCTCCGCCTGGCCGGCTTCCAACTCACCTCGGAAAAGCTTGTATCCGTCCCGCAAATCCCCAGCATCGTCTCAGATGCCACCATCGCCCGTCAGGTCATCAGGCTTTACGACCTGCTTGACGACTACGCGGACACCCTCAACGTCTTCACCAACTTCGAAGTGGCGGACGAGTTGTTAGATCAACTTGCGTCCTGATTCCACAGGGCCGCATGCGCAGTGCCCGCCACCACACCTCCACCTGTTTGCCAATTTTACCCCGCGCGTCAGACGCACTACCAGACCCGATTCCGGATGACTAACAACGACCACGACCAACCCGCCCCGGCAGCCACCGGCGAGACCCCGGCACCCGCCCGCAAACGGGCGGCCAAAAAAGTTGCGGACCCAACGGCCACGACCCAGGCCGCACCCGCAAAAAAATCCGCACGCAAGGTCGCGGCGAAAACCGCCACCCGAGCCGCGGCGGCGGCCAGTAATGAGTCGGCCGTGGTCATCCGCAACGAGAGTGAACCCGCTCCCGTCACCCGCAAGAGCAAGCCGGCCGCAAAAGTAGCTGCTGCTTCCAGCAGCAGTGAGCCGCTGGCCGCCACACCCAGTGGCGCTGCGCCTTCGCCCGAACCCACTCCCGACGTTGCCCCACGGCGCATCGGACGCGTTCCCGGTGGTGGCGCCGTCACCCCGCGGCGCAGAACCCAGTCTCTAACAGAAGAGCCGCAGCCACAAGCATCCGCCAGCCCCCAAGCCACTGCGGAGTCACCCGCGACGGTTGTGAACGCGGCACCCGTTGCGGCACCGGTCGCTTTCGAAGCCAGTGGGATGGCGGCCCCGCCACCCGCCCCGGCACCGCCGCCACCTCCTTACGCGCCACACGGACACCCCAACAATCCCAACAACCCCGGCGGGGTCAGCCGCAGCAAACGCCGCCGCGAAAAGCGCAAACAAAACCGCCATCAGGGGCAAAACCGCCACCAGGGACAAAACCGTCCTCCCCACCATCCCGACGCCAACCGGACGGACCCGGAGGCCAACCGGCCGCTTGTCCTAACAGGACCCAAGGTCGAGGCCAATGGCATGCTTGAACTCGCACCCAAGGGCTTTGGATTTCTGCGTGTTCCGAAGAAAAACTTCGAGCAAGCGCGCGATGACGTGTTTGTGCCACCGGAAATGATCCGGCGTCACAACCTGCGCTTGGGCCAGTGGTTGCACGGTCTCTATCAGGATGGCTCGCGCGGCCCGCAGCTCGTGGAAATCACCCAGATCAACGGCCTGACACCGGAGGAAGCCGCCAAGCTCCCCCACTTCGATGAACTCAAGGCGATCAACCCGAACAAGCGCCTCAGCTTCGAGACCACACCGGACCGTTTCACCACGCGCGTGATTGATATCATGACGCCGGTCGGGCGCGGCCAGCGCGGCCTGATCGTGTCCCCGCCGCGCTCCGGAAAAACCACCATGCTGCTGCACACGGCGGAGGCGGTGCGCGAGAAATACGCCGACTCGCTCCACCTGATGGTGCTGCTTGTGGATGAACGTCCGGAAGAAGTCACCGAGTTCCGGCGCGCCCTGCCCGGCGCGGAGATCTACGCCAGCTCCAATGATGAAGTCGCACGCAACCACTGCCGCATCGCCGAGTTGGCCATCGAGCGCGCCAAGCGCCTCGTCGAGGCGGGCAAGGATGTGTTCCTCTTGATGGATTCCATCACCCGCCTGGCCCGTGCCTATAATGCCACCATGAACAACGTCGGCCGCGGCACCGGCTCCGGCGGCATCACCATCGGGGCCTTGGAAGTCCCCCGCCGCCTCTTTGCTGCGGCCCGCAACACCCGCGGCGGTGGCTCTCTCACCATTCTTGCCACCGCTCTCATTCAAACCAACTCACGCGCCGATGAGGCGATTTACCTCGAATTCAAAGGCACCGGCAACATGGAACTCGTCCTCGACCGGAAAATCGCCGAGAACTATATCTATCCGGCAGTCGACATCTTCAAGTCCGGCACCCGCCGCGAGGAACTGTTGCTGCCGGAACACATGCTCCATAAGATCCACCTCATCCGCCGCGGCCTCTCCGGCCACCGCCCGGTGGAGGCCATGGAGCGCTTGTTGTTCTTCCTGAAGAAATTTCCTAACAACCCGCAGATGCTTCTCGAGATCAAAGGCTGATCCGGGCACCGCGCCTCCCGCCGTCACCCATGACCCGCGACGACGAACCCGCCATCGAAGTTGAGGTGCTCGAAATCGACGGTGCCGCGCCGCCGCCGCCCAGGGACGCCGACGGCAATCCGGACATGCTCTATCAGGACGACGACGACGCGGAGGCCCGCCGCACCTGGGCCGGTTGGCAGAACTGGCCCGGCCAGGTCCGCACGTTGCACCCGTTGTGGTGGCCGCTGCTGGTTGTCGGCGGCGGCTTCGTGCTGGCGCTTTTTCTAACACTCGGGCTGTGCCTCGGCGTTCTGTTTGTGGCCTATCGGATTGTCAGGGGTTTGCTCAGGGCGCTGTTCGGGTGATGAGCTTGGAGTGCGGGGGCTCGCCCCCGCCCGGAGGATGGAGCTTGCTCCATGAGGGAGGGCACACTGGCCAGCGCCAGCAAGCTGGCTTCCCCACGGCGGCAGCAAGCTGCCGCACTCCAGGGCGGCGGTTCACGCCACCTGGCGGTCGACGTCTTCGCGGAGGTTTTCGATGATGAAGTCCTGGCGGTCGGGGGTGTTCTTGCCCATATAGAAAGCCAACAACTCCTTGACGCCCTTGCCCTCCTCGTATTCCACGGGATCGAGGCGCATGTCCGGGCCGATCATGAACTTGAACTCGTCGGGCGAGATTTCACCCAAGCCTTTGAAGCGGGTGATTTCGGCGGCCTTGCCGAGTTTGGCGAGCGCCCGCTTGCGCTCGTCCTCGTCATAGCAATAGATCGTCTCCTTCTTGTTGCGCACCCGGAAGAGCGGCGTCTGCAGGATGAACAAATGCCCGTCGCGAATCAGCTCCGGGAAAAACTGCAGGAAGAAGGTGAGCAGCAACAGGCGGATGTGCATGCCATCGACGTCGGCATCAGTGGCGATGACGACCTTGTTGTATCTGAGGGCCTCGACGCCATCCTCGATGTTGAGCGCGGCCTGGAGCAAGGCGAACTCCTCGTTCTCGTAGACGATCTTGCGCGGCAGACCGAAGGTGTTGAGCGGTTTGCCACGCAAGGAGAAGACCGCCTGGATTTCCACGTCGCGGCTCTTGGTGATCGATCCGGAGGCGGAGTCGCCCTCGGTTAGAAAAAGGGTGGATTCCTCACGCCGCTTGTGCTTGCTATCGTAGCGGACGCGGCAGTCGCGCAGTTTCTTGTTGTGCACCTTGGCCTGGCGCGAGCGTTCCCGCGCGATTTTCTGGATGCCTTTGAGGTCCTTGCGTTCACGCTCGGCGGATTGGATGCGCTTTTGAATCGACTCTGCCACCTGGGGGTTTTTGTGGAGGTAGTTGTCGAGGTTGATTTTGAGGAAGTTGCCGATGAAGGTGCGCAGGGACTCGCCATCCGGGGTGATCGTGTTCGATCCGAGCTTGGTTTTGGTTTGGGATTCGAACACGGGCTCGACGATGCGCACGCTCACGGCGGCCTCAATCCCGGCGCGGATGTCGGCCGGTTCGTATTGTTTTTTGTAGAAGCCGCGGATGACCTGGACGAGCTGTTCTCGGAAGGCGGCCAGATGGGTGCCGCCCTGGGATGTGTTCTGGCCGTTGACAAAGGTGTAATATTCCTCGCCGCTCTCGGCGCTGTGGGTGAAGGCGATTTCAATGTCATTGCCCACCAGATGGATCGGCGGATAGAGCGCCTCGTTTTCCATTTCCTCGCGCAACAGATCCAACAATCCATCCTTGGCGCGGAATTTCCTGCCGTTGAACACGACTGTCAGGGACGGGTTCAGATAGGAATAGTAGCGGCACATGTGTTCGACAAAGGCGTCGCGATACTTCGCCTTGGCCGGAAACACACTGCGGTCCAACTCAAACGCCAGACGCGTGCCATTGATGCCGTCGTCGCGCCGCGGGTTTTTCATGTCCATGGTCAGAACCCCGCGCGAAAACTCCAGCGCCTTGGTCAGGCCATCGCGCCAGGCCTGGATTTCAAAAAACGACGACAACGCATTGACCGCCTTGATGCCGACACCATTGAGGCCGACGGATTTCTTGAACGCCTCGCTATCGTATTTGGCGCCGGTGTTGATTTGGGCGGCGCAGTCGAAGAGCTTGCCGAGCGGAATGCCACGGCCGAAGTCGCGGACCTCCACGCGGCCCTCCTCATCTATGGTGACTTGGATTTCCTTGCCGTAACCCATGATGTGCTCGTCGATCGAATTGTCGATCGCCTCCTTGAGCAACAGGTAAAGGCCGTCGTCCGGCGACGCACCATCACCGAGTTTGCCAATATACATGCCCGGGCGCATGCGAATGTGCTCGCGCCAATCCAAGGACTTGATGTCTGCTTCTGTGTAATCCGCGGCCATGGGATGATGTTTCGGATTTCTTAAACGATCTCCGGCGCGGATGCAAGCGTTTGTGACGGCGCTTGGCAAGCGCCATAGGCATTATTGCCGCGCTCGTGATAGGGCGGATCCTTTGGAAAGGTCAAGCCGGCCACCAACTCTGCCCGCCGAAAAACCGCCCCCGCCCCTTCTTGCAATTTTCCTTGCAGACGCGCATCAGATTACTAGCATCAGCCCACCTCGCATGACTGCCATGCTGGACAACAACCCCAATCCAAAGCACCTCCTATGATGAAATTTGTCAAAGTTGCCGTTCTCGCTGTCGTTGCCGGCGGTTCTGTCTTCGCCGTTTCCTGCTGCCCGAACGCGGCCCCCGCCGCGCCGAAGCATGTTTACGTGGCCCCCACCAAGTAATTGTCAATTCCGGGACCCTCCATGGGACGGGCACGGTGCTTCCCACACCGACCCTCCCCGGCCATCCCCAAACAGCCCCCAAGCGTATTACCAACCTTTTGTTTTAGATTCCATGATCCGTATCCTTATTGCCTCCTGCGCATCTGCCATCGCGCTCATTTCCGTGTCCTGCTGCTGCACCGGTGAATCCAGCGCTCCGCCGCTGCGTCCGTTGCCCAAATTCCATGAAATCGAAATCGCCACCCCAGCACCGGTGGAAGTGCACGCCGAGAAGTAACTTCCCAAACTTCTCCAACGCGATGACGTTGCGCCCTTCGACACACGGAGGGACGCGTTGTCCATGCCGGATACGTGGACTTTTCCTGGGAACCTCGTTGCCGTCGTCACTTGTCTGGGGCTACACTGATTCATTGACATGAAGCGCATGTCGTCAACCGGGAAGACAACCCGTTTCAAGGGTGGTATCAAAAGTTGTCAACGTGCCGTTCCCGAGCGCTTTTCTTGGGATGAATGGGTGAACGGAGAAGGCACCCACACCCGACCCAAGAGAAATTGGCTCAAGCTCATCATCATCATCCTTGCCCTCCTCGCGCTAGGGGGCATCTTCGCCGCCTTGGTCATTGAGTTAGGCAGGGGCTGAACCGGCGCCCGCCTGGGCTTTTTCGCGTTATTCCGGGTTGTGGCTTTGACATTTTGCCGGGCTGACTTCATGGTTCCGCCGCCCGCCCACAAACCTCGGCGAGCCAACCACCATGGGTAAAAGCCTCTTCCAAAAAGTCTGGGACAATCATCGCGTCGGCACGCTGGCCGATGGTCGCACGCAACTCTTCATCGGTACCCACCTCATCCATGAGGTCACCTCGCCGCAAGCCTTTGGCATGCTCCGCGACCTCGGGCTCAAGGTGAAATTCCCCCAGCGCACCTTCGCCACCGTGGACCACATCGTGCCCACGGTCAATCAGGATGCGCCGCAGGATCCGCTCGCCGCCGCCATGATGACGGCGCTGCGGGATAACGCCGATGAGTTCGGCGTCACCTACTTCGATCTCAGCTCCGGCAAACAAGGGATTGTTCACGTCGTCGGACCCGAGCAGGGGATCACCCAACCCGGCACCACGATTGCCTGCGGCGATTCCCACACGGCCACCCACGGCGCCTTCGGCGCCATCGCCTTTGGCATCGGCACCACCCAGGTCCGCGATGTGCTCGCCACCCAAACCCTCGCGCTGGAAGCCCTCAAGGTCCGCCGCATCGAAGTCAATGGCCAACTCCCGCCCGGCGTGTACGCCAAGGATGTGATCCTGCACATCATCCGCTTGTTAGGCGCCCGGGGCGGCATCGGCTACGCTTATGAATACGCCGGCGACGTTTTCGCGCGCATGTCGATGGAAGAACGCATGACCGTTTGCAACATGTCCATCGAAGGCGGCGCACGCTGCGGCTACGTCAATCCCGACGCCAAGACCGTGGCCTACCTCCGTGGCCGGCCCTACGTCGATATGACGGATTTTGAGGCCACCGCCGCAGGCTGGCTCGCCTTTGCCTCCGATGCGGATGCCCACTATGACGACATCGTCCGCATCGATGCGGCGGCGATTGAACCGACGGTCACCTGGGGCATCTCGCCCGATCAGGGGATTGCCATTTCCGAGATGATTCCCGACCCCGCCGCCGCCGCGACCCAAGGGGAGAGGGACTCCATTGTGGAAGCCCTGGCTTACATGAAAATTCCCGCGGGCGCCCCGATCAAGGGCGTTGGAATCGATGTGGCCTTCATCGGGTCCTGCACCAACGGCCGGCTTTCGGATTTCCGCGAGGTGGCCAAATACTTGCGGGGTCACAAGGTGGCGCCCGGTGTGACGGCGCTCGCTGTTCCCGGCTCCCAAATCGTGGCCGTCCAATGCGAACAGGAAGGCCTGCCGCAGATCTTCCGCGATGCGGGCTTTGAGTGGCGCGATGCCGGATGCTCCATGTGCCTCGCCATGAACCCCGACAAACTCGTCGGCGATCAACTGTGCGCGTCCTCATCCAACCGCAACTTCAAAGGCCGCCAAGGCTCGTCCACCGGCCGTACCGTCCTGATGTCGCCGCTGATGGTCGCCGCCGCCGCCGTCCGCGGCTCCATCGCGGATGCCCGGGAAGTCTTCGCGCTCGAACCCGATGCCAGCATTGTTTAATATCTAACATTTATAATCCAACAACTCGTTATGCCCCTAGCCCCTGTCACCCAAGTCTCCGGTCGCGCCGTATACATTCCCGGTGCGGACATTGATACCGACCGCATCATTCCGGCACGCTTCATGAAATGCATCACCTTCGATGGACTCGGCGAGTTCGCGTTTTACGATGTGCGCTTTGACGAGCACGGCCAGAAGACCGGCCATCCGCTCAACGATCCACGGTTTGCCGGGGCCTCCATCCTGCTCGCCGGGCTTAATTTCGGCTGCGGCTCGTCCCGCGAACACGCCCCGCAATCGCTCCGCAAATACGGCTTCAATGGCGTCATCGCCGAGTCCTTCGCCGAGATCTTTTTCGGCAACTCCACCACCCTGGCCATGCCCTGCGTGATTGCCAGTGCCGGTGATCTGGCCGCCTTGCGCAAGGAAGTGGACAACGACCCCGCCACGGTGGTCACCATTGACGTGGTGGCGCGGCGCGCGCGCAGTGCCGGGGGCTTGGATTTTCCCGTGACCCTGCCGGAGTCCGCGCGTGAGGCGCTCGTCTCTGGCCGCTGGGACCCGATTCAGGAATTACTCGACAATGTGGCCGCAATTGATGCCAAGGCCGTTGAATTGCACTATGTCTGAGATCTAACATAGGTGCCGCCATTGAAACCTGTTCTGTCAAACGACCCGCCGTGTGGCATCGCACTGGTGGATCTGGATGGCACGCTTCTGGCGTGGGACTGCCAGTTATTGTTCCGACATTTCGTGATCCATCGCGAGCCGTGGCGCGCCTTGTTGCTGCCGGTGTTTTGGGTGTTGCTGCCGCTGTTCCCGCTCCTCAGGGCCCACCGCATGAAACGCGTCTTCCTGAGCTTCCTCTGGCGCATGCAACCGGCCACCCTCGCCGCCCACTCGCGGGCGTTCGCCGCCACCCTCATGCCCGCCTTCTATCCCGAACTGCTTGGAATGTTAGATGAGCGGCGGCGCCACGGGCATCTGCTCATTCTCGCCTCCGCCAGCCCGGAGTTTTATGTCACCGAAATCGGACGGGCCCTGGGATTCCATCTCGCGCTTGGCACTCCGGTGGTGACGTCTCCCGTTTGCCCCTTCTTTCCCGCCCTCCAAAACCACAAGGGCGCAGCCAAGGTCGAGCGACTGCGCAAACTCCTGCCCGACGGCTACTTCGCCGCCGGCAAATTGCTCCATGCCCACGGCTATACCGACAGTCGTGCGGACTTGCCGATGCTCGCGCTCTGCCAAACCGCCACCCTCGTCAATCCTGCCCCCGCCCTCGCCACACTGGGCCATGCCTCCGGCTGGCAAATCGTCCGACCGGCCCGACCGTGGCGCAGCCGCCTTGGCTTCTGGTGCCGCATGCTCGCTCTTCTAACGTGCATGGGCAGCAACCCGGGGGGCATCCAGCCCCCAGCACCGCGTCCCGAATAATCCGGGGCCTCCGTATTCATCAATCCCCGATCTTCTCACGGCAGCCCGGCAATTGGATCGGCGCAGCAAAAAAACTTCGCCCAAATAAAAATTTCTGCTACCTTCCCTTAATTCGGTCTCGACATGCACCGCCTGATTCTGGCAATGCTCCCTAACTCGCTCCCCTTTCTACCTCTCGAACCAAATCATGGAAACCCAACTCATCGTCCCCCACTCGGTAGCACCCAGCACCATCTCACAACTGCTTGAGGCTCTCCGCAAGGCACACTTTGAGCCCAGCTATGTCAGCAAGGCCTGGGGAGATTGGATTCATCTCTATGGCTTCCGCACGGTCATCAGCCTCGAATGCGTCAACGGCATTTCGCATGCCGCGACCATCGAGCACGGCGAGGGCGAAGAGGAAGGCGAGCCGATCACCTCCATCCTGCGCGCCTTCCGTAAACTCGGTTGGCACGGCATGGACGAAAACGGCGAGTACCCCCTGGCGTAACCGCCACCGCGGGACAAGCCGCCGGCTTTGGCCAGTTAGGGCAGGGGCTTGATGCGCAGGTTGCGGTAGAAAACCTTGGCACCGTGATCCTGCAAACCGATGTGTCCCTCGCGTTTCCAGTCCTTGAGTGGGCGTTTGAATTTATTGCCACTGCCATCGGGGTTCTTGCCGGCTTGTGTCCATTGGTCGAGGTCCATGCTGCTGACGGTTTCGCCATTGAGTTCCACCGTGATGCGCGAGCCTTGCACGGTGATGACATATTTATTCCACTCGCCGGCCTTGGCGGCGTTTTTGCTCGGGGCCACAAGGTCATAGATGGCACCCACGCTGTGAGTGTCGGGTCCGCCGGGGTTTTCCACCTGGATTTCGATGCCGGTTTGAACGCAGTTCTTGGGCTCGTCGGTGCGAATGAAAACACCACTGTTGCCGGTGGTTTTGAACTCGAGATACAGCACGAAATTACTGAAGCGCGCCTTGGTCCAAATATCGCCAGTGCCCCGTTGACCTGTTAGAGCGGCCTCTTCAACGGCCCACTTCGAGTCCCCGCCTGCCGCATTCATCCAACCGCTCAGATCCTTGCCGTTAAAGAGAGGCTGCCACTCGCCGGTGACCTTGGCCACAGGGGCAGGCGCCGCACTCGGGGCGGCAGGTGCGGGAGCCTGGCCGTAGAGGACGGACGCAGCGAGGAGGGGGACACAAATCATGACGAACGGTTTCATGGATAGGCGATTGCGGGATGTATTAAACGCCACTCGTACGTGACCCCGCCCGCCGGTCTTTCACACAGCGATGGCGCCATTTTCCGCCCCAAGGCATGCGAAATATCACCTTTATCCAAAAAAATCCGCATAATCGCTCAATAATCGCCACTCTAGGGTTGCCAAACCTCATCTTCCGACTAGGAATGCGCCCCGCCACGACCCGTTGGCGCTCAAACCGTATCCCCTCCCCAGGCATGAAAGACCTCTCCAAATACCGCAACATCGGCATTTTCGCCCACGTTGACGCTGGCAAGACCACCACCACCGAACGCATTCTCAAGCTCACCGGCAAGATCCATAAAATGGGCGAGGTCCACGATGGCGCTGCCACCACCGACTTCATGGAACAGGAACAAGAGCGCGGCATCACCATCCAGTCCGCCGCCACCACTTGCTTCTGGAATGACTATCAGTTCAATATTATCGACACCCCTGGCCACGTCGATTTCACCATCGAAGTTTACCGTTCCCTCAAGGTTCTCGACGGCGGCGTCGGTGTCTTCTGTGCCTCCGGTGGCGTCGAACCCCAATCCGAAACCAATTGGCGCTACGCCAATGACTCCCACGTCTCGCGCATCATCTACATCAACAAAATGGACCGCATCGGTGCGGATTTCTATCGCGTGGTGGATCAAATTCAAAACATCCTCGGCTCCAAGCCGTTGGTCATGGTCCTGCCCATCGGCGTCGAAGGCAGCTTCGTCGGCGTGGTCGACCTGCTCACCCGCCAATCCTATATCTGGGACGATTCCGGCCTGCCCGACCACATGACCGTGGGTCCCGTCCCTGCCGACATGGTGGATAAGGTCGAGGAATTCCGTGCCAAGCTCGTCGAAACCGCCATCGAGCAGGACGACGAGGTCATGGAAAAATACCTCGATGGCCACCAACCGGATCTCGACACTCTCAAACGCTGCGTCCGCGAAGGGACCATCGCCATGGATTTCTTCCCCACCTATTGCGGCTCATCCTTCAAGAACAAAGGGGTTCAAAACATCCTCGACGCCGTCGTGGACTTCCTCCCCTGCCCGACGGAAGTCAAGCCCCAACCCGAGGTGGACCTTGAGGGCCATCCAACCGGCGAGTATGCTTATGTAGATGCCACCAAGCCGTTCCGTGCCCTGGCATTCAAGATCATGGACGACAAGTTCGGCGCCCTGACCTTCACCCGCATCTATTCGGGCGAACTCAAGAAAGGCACCACCGTTCTCAACACCTTCACCGGCAAAACCGAACGCGTCGGCCGCATGGTCGAAATGCATGCCAACGACCGCACCGAGATCGACACCGCCCAAGCCGGCGACATCATCGCCATCGTCGGCCTCAAAAACGTGCAGACCGGCCACACGCTCTGCGACGTGGACTTCCCGGCCACACTGGAACCGATGGTCTTTCCCGAACCCGTCATTTCCATCGCGGTGGCACCCAAGGACCGTGCCAACGCCGAAAAACTCGGCATCGCCATCAGCAAGATGGTCAAGGAAGACCCGTCGTTCCACGTCGAAACCGATGACGAGACCAACGAGTTGATCCTCAAGGGGATGGGCGAACTTCATCTCGACATCAAAATCGACATCCTCAAGCGCACCCACAAGGTGGAGGTCATTGTCGGCGCACCCCAGGTGGCCTACCGTGAAACCATCACCAAGGCGGTCACAGATTTCTACACCCACAAGAAACAATCCGGTGGCTCCGGTCAGTTTGCCAAGATCGAATACACGGTCGAACCGCTCGAGCCGGGTGCCGGCTTCGTGTTTGAATCCGCCGTGGTCGGTGGCAACGTGCCCAAGGAATATATCCCCGCCGTCGAAAAAGGCTTCCGCACCTCGATCTTCAAAGGACCTCTGGCAGGCTATCCCTGTCTCGATTTCAAGGTCACCCTCACCGATGGTGGCTATCATGCGGTGGACTCCTCGTCCATCGCCTTCGAAATCGCCGCCAAGGCCGCCTATCGCCAGACCATGCCCAAGGCCGCCCCGCAAATCCTCGAGCCTATCATGAAAATCGATGTCTTCACCCCGGAGGCACAGGTGGGCGATGTCATTGGCGACCTCAACCGCCGCCGCGGCATGATCAAGAGTCAGGACACAGTACACCACGGCGTGCGCATCAAGGCGGAAGCTCCGCTCAGTTCCATGTTTGGCTACATCGGCGACCTCCGCACCATGACCTCCGGCCGTGGCCAATTCTCCATGGAGTTTTTGCATTATTCACCTTGCCCGCGCAACATCGCCGAGGAAGTCATCGCCGCCGCCAAGGCCCGCGAAGAAGCCCTCCGCAACAAGTAGCGGACCGACCGACTCACCCGCCCGCATTCTAACGAATGCGCCTACGTGGGATAATACGCCGCAGCGTTCTTGGTAGGCGCGTTGGTAACAACGCGGGGGGATAAGCAGCGGCGGACTCAGCCCCCCTCAAGCACCCGCGAAAACACCAGCGAGTCCCGCCCGCTGGCCTCGAATTGCAACCTCCTGGCCGGCGGCAGATCCTCTACCGTCGCCGGACTGTAGCCTAGCCGCTGGTTGAAAAAGTCCGCCGCGCGGTTGGTCAGGGCAAACACCCGCGCAATCCCCCGCTCCCGGGCCATCGCTTCCGCGTGCCGCACCAACTCGATGCCATAGCCCCTGCCCGCATGCGATTGTTTCACATGCAGGCAGGCCACCTCGGCGCAGCCCTCGGCGGGATATTCGTGCAGGGCCACGCAACCGACGACGTTGTCGTCAATGGCCATCACCCGGAAATCCTCTATCCGGGATTGGATGTCCTCATACGTGCGTGCCACCAGCTTGGTGCGCCGCACCGCCCGCCCGATCATTCCTAACAACTCAGGAATATCCTCCTCGCGCAATTCCCGGATCACCCGGTAGCTGTCGGCATGGATCATGGTGCCCACGCCTTCGTTGAAGAACAACTCATCCACCAGCACGCCTTGGCGCCGGCCATTGAGCACGTGCACGCGGGGCACCCCGCGCTGGCAGGCGGCCGCGGCCGCCCGCAGCAACGCCGCCCCGGCACCACTCGCACGGATGGCCAGGGTCTCGGCTTCCGCAGCGCGGATGGCATGGACCGGTTCGCCATCGATGAGGATCGCCTCTTCTAACAAAGCAATGATTTTGGCGACGCCGATGCCCCTGGCAAAATCGACCACCGGATGATCCAGCGGACCGGTGGCCGTGGCATCGATGATGGCGGACTGGCCGCGTGCGAGGATATCGAGGGTTTCGCGGACCGCCCCGGGGTCGGTGATGGACTTGGCCACCCGCGCCGCCTTGATCTCGCACTCCAGCGTCCAATCGTAGAGGTCCTTGAGATCGCCACCCAAGACCCCGAGCACCAGTTTCACCCCCAAGTCCTCCAGCACGGCCAAATCCAGCAAGGTTTCGGCAATCGCCGGCTCCGGCAACAGCCCGGCCTCAATCAACACGAAAAACACCTTGCCGCGGAATTGCGGAATGTATTGGAGAACTTCTCGAACGTCACTTAGCTGGGCCACGGGCACATCCTACCCAATCCACCCGCCTCCCGCAAGGATGGCATGCGGAATTCATCCAGCCATGCCATCCGGATTTCATGCTAGAGACCGGAGTGCCCGGTGCCCCCGCCGCCCGTGCTGAGGAAACGATAATACACCTCCAACATCAGGACGCAGAGACAGGTTCGGTAGGTCTTGTCACTCACGTAGGTGGGTGCTGCGGCGCGGATCTTTTGGCCGCCACCGGGCACTTTCCATGAGCCGTCGGCCTCTTGGTTGCCGAGGAGTTGATCCCGGAAGATGGCGTTGTAGCGTTTCCAATCCTCACCGCCACTCTGCATCATGGCTTGCGATTCGTAGTAGTGACCGTAAAGGTCGCAGGTGCTGCCGTTGTAATTGAACTGGGTGTTGTCGAGCACATACTTGGCGGCCTTGCGCACCTGCGGGCTGTTGCCCTTGCCCCACATTTGGTTGCAGAGCATGCCCACCCCCGTGAGGGTGGAGTAATCGCCCACACCAGTGGCCGGACCGGTGTAGCCGTAGCCACCGTCAGCATTCTGACAGCCGGCCAGGTATTTGAGGCCATGCGTGATGCATGAGTTCATCCCTTGGTATTTGATGCCGGTGTGACTGCACGCGCTCAATGCCTGGATTTGCCACCCGGTGACAGACACATCGGTATGGCCGCCTTCCTTGGCATAGGCATACGCCCAGCCGCCATTCGTGTGTTGGTTGTCGATGATGAACTGGCCGGCTTTCTGGGTGACTTCCGCCAAATAATCGACAGGCTGCCCCACTTCCTTGCAGAAGGTGGTGGCTTCGCCCAGCGCGTAGGTGGCGATGGCGTGCTCGTAGGACCACGGGTTGGCAGTTAGATTATCCGCCATCCGACCGTCGTTTCTCATGCCCAGATTGACCAGATAGACGATACCGCTCATGCAGGATTCGCCGAACTCCGGGGAGGCTGGCGTTTCGCAGTGGCCGAAGTAGGCGAGCAGGGCCAGACCGGTCATGGCCACCTTGCTCTGACCATTCCATGAACCGTCCGCATTTTGATTGGCCTTGAGCCACCGCAACCCCTTGAGCACCGCCTCTTCACTGGCAGGATTGCCGCCGTTGTCGGTGATGCTATGCATCCGGTTTTCCCTAACACAGCGCTTGTGATAGGTCAGCGGGAGAAGCGGGCCGATAAGGTGGCCTATGCCATCCCCATCGCCGATGCCGCGCCCACGTCCATTGCCTTTGCCGAAGCCATCACCCATGCCGGTGCCGCCCAGCCCGCCGGTCATGCCGCTGCCGGGAGAGGCCAGTGCGTTCATCGGGCCAAAGACGTCGGTTTGTTCGGGGATGATGAATGGAGCACGGGCATTATCCGCCACCACCCGGCGGGTGCCACTTACCGGCACGATTTGCCTCATTTGTTTCTCCTTCAGTTGATGCTCCACATTGCGCGCGCCGCCACCATTGCCCGGCGGGATGGTGACTATATTCGTCTCGGGGGCCGGTTGGGGTATGATCTGGAATATCCAGAAGGCACCAAGGACGATGACCAGCGCGTGGACGACGATCGCGATGGTTAGAGCTCTGCCGCCGAGTTTGTCCCACAGGGTCAATGGGGTGACCTCCGGCGCATGCGGGTCTGAATCATTCAATGAGTTCATGGTTGGATTGGGTTGGGTTGGGAGATTGCTTGGAGAACGGGTGACTATTCCGGAGCTGAGGCCTGGAAGGTCACATTGCTGATTTTTGCGCGGCTGAGCGCGTCAAGGACATCAACGATGCGCTGGTAGCGGGCCAACTCATTGGCATAGATGGTCACCAGCACTTCGGCGTTGGCAGCCTCACTGCTCGCGCGAAGTTGCTTGAGATTGTTGGCAAGCTCAGGCAACGCCTGGCTCGCCGGCGTGTCCAGGGCATCGTCATTGAGAAGAACCTGGCCATCGTCCTCGATGCGGATGGCGATTTCGTCAGGCAGCGGCACCTTTGGCTTGGGGTCCTGCTGAAGGGGGCCTGGCAGGCGGGTGTTGTGGGTGTTCTCCACTTGCACCGCCCCGGCCATCACCATGAAAAAGAGCATGATCACAAACACCACATCGACCATGGGTGCGATTTGAAAACCGAGGTTGACGACTGAGGAATCCCTGCGCTTGTGGTTCATTTTCATGGCATGTTTTGGGTTGGATTGCTGAAAATGAATGACCCGTGAAACCGCAAGCATGAATGCGGAACTCATCGGTTTATTCATTACCGTATTGATAACAGATCACCCGTTTTCGCCAAGAACTATTTTTGTTATTTTCAAGCCGGCGCGGTCTGACAATTTTGATTTGCGCCGCTGCGGATTCCTGCCAATCTATTGCCCGCACGTGACCTCGCGTCGCCTCTTTCTGCCTTGGGTCGTGCCGGATCCAGCGATTGGTTTCGCACGCCCCGGTACAACTGACACCTTCAGTCGCCAGAGTCATGGTGCAGCGAGCGCGCAATTCCCATGACTGCCCGAACGGCTCCAGATCCCTCTGACGACGAGTTGGTGTTACGCGCCAAAGCGGGCGAGTTGTCTGCCTTCGAGAATCTGGTCCAGCGCCACGAGAAGCGGGTGTACTCACTGGCGTGGCGCATGTTGAGGCAGGAGCAGGACGCCGAGGACGTGACCCAGCAAACGTTCCTCAGCGCGCTGGAGCATCTGGACGGGTTTCGTGGAGAGGCCGGATTTGCCACTTGGCTGCTGCGCATTGCCGCTCACGCCGCGCTCAAAACCCTCCGCAAGAACCGCGGCTTGGATATGGTTTCATTGGATGCGGCCACCGCTACCACGGAGCCGGAGGAGCCGATCCCGCACCCGGAATATATCGCGGATTGGCGACAGTCGCCGGCACAATTGGTGGAACGCAACGAGACCCGACGCCTGCTGGATGAGGCACTTGCCAGCTTGGACGAGAAGCATCGGCTCGTTTTCCTGCTCCGCGATGTGGAGGGCCTGTCCGTGAGGGATACCGCCGACGCGCTCGGCTTGGGCGAAGCCAATGTCAAGGTGCGCTTGCTGCGCGCCCGGCTGCAGTTGCGCGAGCTGCTGACGCGCACCCTGGGTGATCCCCAATCGCGCGTCGGCCGCGCACCTCATCACCATGGCTGAGGCGCTGGTCTCGTCGCCCACCGCACCGCAAAAATACTTGCGGTTTTATTGTAACTTTCCCGCCGCTCGCGGCCCGGTTGGAGTGGAGTCTCTTTATGAAGTGCGAAGACATGCTGGCAGTGCTCAATGAATACGTGGACAGCACGATTGATCCGTCCATCTGCGCGGAATTTGAGCAGCACATGGCCGGCTGCAATCCGTGCCAGGTGGTTGTGGACAATATCCGCCAGACCATCACGCTCTATAAAAACGGCCAACCCTATGAACTGCCAGTTAGGTTTCAGGAGCAGTTGTACGAAGCATTACGCGAACGGTGGAAAGAGAAATTCTCCGCGAAGTGATCAGGGAGAACGGATGACTCATCATCTCCTCTCATTGAGTTACCTGCCGTGCCGCCGCCTTGACAATACAACGGCTGGGTGCGTGCATCCGGTATGTCCACTGCTGAACTCAAGCAACTCATCGAATCCATCGGGAGACCGACCGCCAGATGAAGGAGACGGACCGCAAACTCAAGGAACTTGGCAAGCAAATCGGTGGCTTGGGGAACAAGTTCGGGGCGTTCGCGGAAGGGCTGGCGTTTTCTTCCTTCGAGCGCATCCTGCGGGCGGACTTTGGCATGGTGGCATGCGTGGAGGGCAGTGCGGCGGCCCGGCAGGCGGTGTTGGCACACGGCTGGCACCTTGTTCATGTGGGCGAGGACTTGTTCGACCTGAAAAACCCGCCCGGCTTCGTCCCTAAGATCTACCGGGTGGATGCGGGTTTGGAGTGAGGATCTAGCGCCACCCGCAATGGGAGGAACCCTGTGGTGTGCCATGCGGATCCGCTCATCGCCTTGGCTTGATTCCTTGGGGTCTACTCTCGCACCGCACGGAAAAACCGCTTGGATATTTCCCGGATCGAATAAATCCTGTAACTTCCAGACCGCTCGCGGCTCAGTCAAAAACAGACGGATCAATTCAATCGGATTGTCTAATTTCACTAACTATCCACCAAGCCTACAACATGGATCGCATCATCCGCCGCTTCGCCGGAACATTCATCCTCGCAGTCTCGCTAACCCCAGCCTGCCATAAGAAGACCGTCCCCGTGCCGCCGCCGGACACCGCCCAGCCCGTGGCGGTTCACCTCACACCCGCCACCCTCGAAACCCATCAGGCAACCGAGGACGTCGTCGGCACCGTGCGCTCGAAACAACGCGCCGTCATCGAGGCGAAAGTCAGCGGCCGCCTCGTCCAATACCTCGCCGCCCCCGGCCAATTGGTGAAATCCGGCGAGCTGCTGGCCGAGTTGGATGTGCAGGAAATCCGCGCCCGGCGCGAGCAGGCCAAAGCCTTGTTAGACCAGGCGCAGCGCGATTTGGCCCGCCAGGAACAACTGATCGCCAACAAGGCCACCAGCCAGCAGGAACTCGATGCCGCGGCCGCCCGCACCAAGGTGGGCGCCGCCGGACTCAGCGAGGCTGAAACCATGTTAGGCTATGCCCGCGTCACTGCACCCTTCGACGGGGTGGTCACCCGCAAGCTCGCCGATGTCGGGGATCTGGCAATGCCCGGCAAGCCACTGTTGGAAATCGAGGCACCCACCGTGCTGCGCTTCGAAACCGACCTGCCGGAAAGCCTGCTGAACCGCATCCAGTTGGGTGCCACCCTTGCGATCACCATCCCTTCCCTGCCCAAGCCGCTGGCCGCCACCGTCTCCGAAATCTCCCCGGTGGCCGATGCCCTCAGCCGCACGTTTCTCGTCAAGCTCGACCTGCCGGATGCCGCCGGCCTGCGCCCGGGCCAGTTCGGCCGCGTCGCCGTGCCCGTGGTGGAAGCCAAGTTGTTGTTAGTACCGCGCCAGGCGGTGCTCAAACGCGGCCAGATCGAGGCGGTGTTCGTGGTGAGGGACAGCCGGGCCTTGCTGCGCCTGGTGAAGACCGGAAAATTGTTGGGTGAGAAGCTCGAGATTCTCTCCGGCCTCGAGCCTGGTGACCCCGTCGTGACCGGTGATGCAGCCCTGCTCACCGACGGCCAACCCGTGACGCCCGCACAGCCATGAGCCACTCACCCACAGCGCCCCATGGGCCTGGCATCGCGGGCCGGATTGCCGCCGCCTTCATTGACTCCAAGCTCACCCCGCTCATCATCGTCGCGGCAGTTTTGTTAGGCGGGGCGGCCATCGTGTTGTTGCCGCGCGAGGAGGAACCGCAGATCAAGGTGCCGATGGTTGATGTGATGGTCGCCATGCCCGGCTCCAGCGCCAAGGAGGTCGAGGAACGTGCGACCCGCCCGATGGAAAAATTGTTATGGGAGTTGTCCGGTGTGGAATACATCTATTCCACCTCGCGGGACAGCGAGAGTCTGCTCATCGTGCGCTTTAAAGTGGGTGAGGACCCGCAAGCCAGCCTGGTGAAACTCACCGAGAAACTGCGCTCGAACTTCGACCGCATCCCACCCGGAGTGGGCGCGCCGCTGGTCAAGCCCAAGAGCATCGATGACGTGCCGATCCTCGGCCTCACATTTCACAGCACCCGCTACGACCATCTCACCTTGCGCCGGCTCGCCGCGCAGGTGGAGGAATCCGTCAAACAAGTGCCGCTGGTGGCCGAGACCACCCTCATCGGCGGCGCCCGCAAGACGGTGCGCGTGATCCTTGATCCAGTTAGATTGGCATCCCGCAGTCTCAGCCCGGCAGGCATCATCCCGATGTTGCAACAGGCCAACCGCCAGTTCCGCGCCGGCGGCCTCACCACCGCCAACCGCGAGGTGTTGGTGGAAACCGGCGCCTTCCTGAAATCCACCGAAGAGGTCGGCAACGTGGTCGTCGGCGTGTTCGGCGCGCGCCCGGTCTATCTGCGCGAGGTGGCTGACGTCGTGGATGGCAGCGAGGAGCCCGGCCAGTATGTGTTGTTTGGGTCGGGAGCCCAAGAGGGGAACGGGCGGCCCGCCCACCGCCTTTCCCACATTGAGGAACCCGCCGTCACCCTCAGCATCGCCAAGCGCCCGGGTGCCAATGCCATTGCCGTCGCCAGCGAGGTGCTGCGCAAGGTCGAGTCGCTCAAGGGCACCCTCATTCCCGCCGATGTGTCAGTGGACGTCACCCGCAACTATGGCGAGACGGCGGCGGAAAAATCCAACGAATTGTTATTGCACATGGGCATAGCCATCTTTGGTGTCTCGCTGTTGATCTGGCTGACGCTCGGCTGGCGTGAGTCGGGGATTGTGGCGGTGGCCATTCCCGCCACGCTCGCTCTCACTTTGTTGGTGTTCTATCTGTATGGCTTCACCCTCAACCGCATCACGCTCTTCGCGCTGATCTTCAGCATCGGCATCCTCGTCGATGATGCCATCGTCGTGGTCGAAAACATCGTCCGCCATTTCCACCTGCCGGCTAACAAGGATAGAAGCTGGTCGGTCATCGCCGTGGAGGCCGTCAACGAGGTCGGCAATCCGACCATCCTCGCCACCTTCGCGGTGATTGCCGCGGTGCTGCCGATGGCGTTTGTCGGCGGCCTGATGGGTCCTTACATGCGACCGATCCCGATCGGCGCGAGCGCGGCCATGTTCTGGTCGTTGCTGGTCGCCTTCATCGTTACCCCGTGGGCGTCCATCCGTATCCTGCGCTGGGGAAATAAGTATGGGAAGCGCCGACTCTCTGATGGGGAGCGCCTGCGTCCCGCAGGCAGTGCTCGGCATCCTGCCGAGCACTCTTCCTCTTCAGACCTAAAGGCACCTTCTTCTGACATAACAGAATGTTCTGCCGATCCCGCCGCCCCTTCTTCCAATCCCGCCGAATCTTCTTCCGATCCCGCCGCCCCTTCTGCCGATCCCGCCGCTCCTTCTTCCAATCCCGCCGAATCTTCTTCCGATCCCGCCGAATCTTCTTCCAACCCACCCGCCCCCGCCTCCGCCCATCC
>CAIKDP010000099.1 GCA_903826205.1 Akkermansiaceae bacterium | reverse complement strand
TCGTCGCCGCGGCAGATGATGAGGTAGGCCGCCTCATTCTTCCACTTGAGGGAGAGCTTGCGCTCTTTTTCCACATAGTCCCTGCCGTCGCCCAACGCGGTGGTCTGTTCGAGTTCCGGGCGGATGCCGGCGAGTTGGACGCGGGTGATGGCGCTGAGGTTTTTCTGTTGGAGATAGAGCTTCATCAGGTCCACGCGATAGACCTGCAGCGAGACCTCCTTGATGTTGCGGTATTTGAGGGTGAGTTCGACGGGCTCGCCGGGTTTGACGACGGTGATTTCATCCAGGGCGATGCTCTTCTTCTCGAAATAGGCGATGGCCTCGGCGGCGTCCGGATAGATATCCCTGACCTTGTCATACCACTCGATGGCATCCTTGGGTTTGCTTTCCGCGTGATAGATCTGGCCCAGGATGTAGCGCGCGAAATCGCGGTCCTTGCTGTCGCCATCGGCCACCACCTTGGCCGCCGCCAGGGCCTCGGCATATTCGTTCTGCCAGAACAAGCCAAGGGCGGTCATGTATTGGAAGCCGGGGGCCAGCGGGCTGTCCGGGAATTTTTTTGCGAACTCGTTGCCCAACGCCACCACCAGCGGGTGGTTCTTCAGGGTCAGCAGGCAGTTGGCCAGGCTGAAGCCCGCGTCATCGGCCAGCGGGTCCTTGGGATACATCGCCAGGAACGAGAACAACAGGTCGGCGGTGCGCTTGAGCATGGCGGTTTTCTCCGGCTGCACCTTGTCCTCCTTGGGCAGCTCGTGCGCCTTGGGAGCTTTCTGATAGAGCAACTGCGAGAGCGCGAAATAACTGGCGAGCACGTCGGCGGTGTCCGGGTACTCGCGCCAGATGCGCTCCTGGAAATCGATGGAGCCGAGAAAGCGGCCTTCATCCTCGAGCACGGCGCTGATGGCCGAGTCGTTGTTGAAACTCGCGGCGATGGCCGCGCGATAGACCAGCCACGAGCGCTCGAACTCGCCAATGTCGGTGTAGGCCTTGCCCACCACCAGGATCTTGTCATAGGGGATTTCCAACTGGGGATAGCGCTCGCGCAGGACCTCGAACAAATCGACGATCTTGTGCGCGTCATAGAATTGCGGGCTGGTGTGGATCCATAACAACATGCGCGCCAGATCGCTCTCGTTGTATTTCGGGTTGTTCTTGCGCACCACAGCCAAATGTTCCAGGGCCGTGGCGAGATCGCCGTCGTCGAAATAGCACTTGCCCAGCGCGTAGTGCTCGTCGTCTCTCATCTGATAGGGATCCGGCGACTTTTCGCCGGCGGCCAGCACGGTGAGTTCGGTCACCTGGCCGATGCTCATGGTGGCCGGGTTGCCGAGTTCGCGCACCACCGGCGGCAGCATGCGGAACCTGCCCGGCACATACCCGGTTAGGTCGAAGCTCACCTGATTCTGCCGTCGGTTGAAGAAGAACGTGACAGTCGAATCCGTCACTTCCCTGCCAGTCATTCGCTCCATATCCCCGCCAAAACTGCTGGCATCGAGGCGCGCACCGGGCGGCAGGGCGATTTCAAGGGCGTAACGGCGTCCGTCCTGGTTCCATGCGTGACTGGGCCTGACCACCACATGGAGGCGCTGGCCGTTCTCGAGGTGGCTGACGGGTGAGAGGCTGTTCTCGCCGAGCGACCGGTCACGGTAGGCGAGCGGCGCGTGCAACTGCAGCACATTCTCCATGCATGGAACGGCATTCTCCGGGGTCGCCTTCATCTCCGGCGAGAAACCGAACAAGGTGGCCGCATAGGTGTAGCGGCCACGGCCCTTCATCTTGAACTCGACCAGGTTCTTGTCCGCCTTGACCAGCTTGTCAGGCACCGCCAGCAACTGTTGGCCGAGACCGGCAGCGGCCTTGACGATGCCGATCTCCTTGCCGTTGACCTCCACGGCCAGCTCGATATCGGTGGCCTGTTGGAGGCCTTGGGAGAACCACATGGCAAGCGCGGCGACGGCCGGTCCCTGGGCACGGGGCGAGGGGAAGCCGAAGCACCCGTGGGCTTGCAACAACGCTTGGGCGGCCGCGGCGGTGGCTTTGGCGGCGGGCAGGGTTTCCGCCATGGCTAACAGAACCATCGCCGTGGTCTCGTCGGTGTCGTTGAGCCAGACCGTTTTGCAGCCACCCTCCCAGACCACGGGTTTGTCAGCATCGGGCTTGACCCTGGATTCTAACAAAGTGGCCAGTTCGGTGGCGATCTCGCGCCGCTCGAGGTTGAAGAAGGCGCGGGCGAGGTGGGCGAGGCTGGAATTGCCCAAGGCATTGCGCTCGCGGTAAAGGCGGTTGCAATTGGCAAAATCGGCGCGCTTGTCAGTCGAGAGGGCGTGCAGGATGATCGCCTTGCTGTCATTGTCGTTGGCGTCGCAGGCCTCGAATTGTTTGAGCAGTGCGACGGCGGCCCTGTCGATGCTGTCCTTACCCACGACGATGCCGCTTTGGCGCGCCTCGATGAGCGCCCAGAAAACCCGCGCGGTGGTGAGGTGGCCTAACGATTGGCAGCTCCAATTGCCGTCGGCCGCCTGACAGGCAACGAGCGCGGCGACAAGCGTCCGGGCGCGGGCCGCGAGTTGCCGGGTGTAGGTTTCGTCCACCTTGCCGGTGTGGGCGTAACGCAGGGCGGTGGCTGCGGCTAACAAATCGTTGGCCGGGGTATCGCCCCAGGCGGGTGGCATGAGGCGGGCCATGTCCTGGCACGGGCCGGCCGCACTGCGGCGCAGCGCCATGTCGAGCACGGCGGTGCGCACATCCGGCCCGACGGCCACGCTCATCCACAGCGAGGCATACGGGCGCCCGGCAGGCAGGCTGAGCACGGCGGCGGTGTCGGCCTTGGCGCTGCCCCCGGCGTGGGCGGCGTAGGAAAGGCCCCAAGGGGTGACGGGGATATTGAGGGCCAGCGCATCATTGAGGGGCTTGAGGCCGAGCACGACAGGCCGCGCGGTGGCCGTGAGTTCGGTGGTGATGTCCAAGGTGGCTGGCACGGTGACCGCATCAAAGGCGACCTCGGCCCCGGACTTGGCTTTCACGGCGATGGTCTTTTCGCGTTCGGCCAGCACCTTGGATTTGTCCTTGGCATCGAGCACGCGGAGGCGCAAGTCCACGGGTCCGCTGTAATCGGCTAGATTGTGCACGCGTCCGACCACGCGGAGTTCGTCGCCCTCGCGGAGAAATGCGGGGGTCTTCAGCTCGACGAAGAAATCCTTGCGGGTGAGTGTCTGGGCTGTGGCCTGACCCACCAAGGTTTCCACCGAACAGCCGCGGGCGGTTAGACGCCAGGCAGTGGTGGTTTCCGGCATGGGCAGGGTGACAACGGCCTTGCCATCGGCACCAGTGACCACGGAGGGCAACCAGCAGCCCTCACCTTTCACTTCACGGCGCGGTGGGGCGGCGGGCTTTGCAACCGGCTTGTGATCGGCCACGCGGCCATTCCCGAGACCCTCCTCGTTCAGGACGCCGGCGCCGGCAGACGAATCTAACGAAATATCCCGGTCCGCAGCGAATGGGTCCGCAACATCGTGGTCACCGCCGTTCCGGTTGCCAAAGCCGCCGCTGCCGCCCATGGCGCCGGCGGGGCTGGCCGGTGCCGGTTGGTTGGCGGCCACGATGTTGCGCAGCGTCTCGAGTTCGGAGGCTTCGGCGTCAATGCGTGCCAGGCGCCCGGCCTCGGCCACGAGTTCCTTGGAGACCGGCCGGGTGGTGCCTTGGTAATGGAACGCGCAGGTGGCACCGAGATTGAACCCGGCGTGGCGGCGGGCATCCTTTTGGAAAAAGTCCAGAATGGGTGTGAGAGGGTCCGGACAGACGGCATACAAGGCTTCGTTGACCAGGGCGAGGCTCAGTTCGGCTTCGACGGGGCGGCCGGTCTGGTCGGTGACGCTGAGTTCGACCTTGCCCTTCTCGCCGGGGAGGAACGCGTCCTTGAGCGGCTTGACGGTGACCTTGAGTTCACGCTCGACCTCGAAGTCCTTGGCGGCGCTGCGCAGAGCGCGGCCATCGATGGCTGCCACCGCGAGACGGAAGTTAGGGAACAAATCATGGCCGACTTTGAGGACGATTTCATTGTCATCCCTTTTCAGTTCGATGATGCGGTGGCGGAGCAGGGTCTCGCCCTCGAAGGTGAGCAGCGCGAGGCCTTTTGTTAGGCGCGAGTGCAGGCGCACGGTGGTGTCATTGCCGACCTTGAGGGTTGAGGAGTCGGCAAAGAGCCGGAGCTTGGTGGCATCATCGGCAGCGGAAACCTCAACCTGGCACTGGTGGGTGACGCTCTGGCCGAAGCGATCGGTGCCGGTGCTGCGCAATTGATAGATGCCGCCCTTTGCCAATTGCAGGGCAAGCGTGGCCTTGCCGGTGGCGGGATCGGTTGTCACCTCAGCCTCGGACTCCTTGACCTCCGCGGGTTGCGGGCCGCCATCCTCCCGCCACGGCAACAGGGCGAGCACCGGGCTGGACTTGGGTGGCTCGATGCGCAGCACCGCGACCTTGAGGGATTCACCGACCGCATGGCCGTCGGCGCCAGTGGTTGTTAGAGCAAGGTCGAACGGCTCGCCCGCAATCACCACCGGCTGGCTGGGCTTGGCCGCAATGCCGAAGCCGAGGCGGGCCAGGGTGAGGGTCTCGGTGGTTGTCACGTTGTCGCCATCAAGCGCGGCGGTGAAGGCAAGGGCGCTGCCGGGACGCATGCCGGTGGTATCGAAGGCCAGCCTGGCCTGGCCTTGGGCATCGGTGGTGACGGTTAGATTGCGACCATCGGGCAAGGTGCAGCGCAACGGGCGCGCCGCCAGCGGCTCGCCCCAATAGAAGGCGGCCTGCAGGGTGGCTTCGATGGTTTCGCCGCGGAACCAGACGCGGCGCGGGAACTCCATCGACAACTTGATTTTCTCCAGCTTGAACGCCCGGACTTCGAAGGTGCCTTGGAAATGCAGCGGCTCGAGGCCCTTGCGCTCTTGGTGGGCGGCCATGACATATTGGCCGCTGGCGGCCGCGGCTGGCAGCACGAGGGACGAGTTGAAGGTGCCAAAGGCGCTGACCTTGACCGACTGCTCGGACAGCAGCCGGCCGCGGGGATCGGTGATGCTGAGCTTGAACTCAGCGTTTTCCGGCACGGCATACGCGGCGTCGCGCACCTCGCGCAGGATGCCGCGCAGCGCCACGGTCGCGCCGGGTTGATAGGCGGGCCGCTCGGTGTACAGGTAGCCCTTGGCCGTTAGACCGGACGCCAGCTGGAGCCCTGCCAGATCGAGATTGAAGGCTGCGGCATGGCCTTTGCCGAAGGCGAAGAAGCGCACGTCGGCAAGCTCCTTGAGCGAGTCAAGGGTGGTCTTGAAAACACCGTCGTCGCCGGTCTTGCCGGTGGCGACCACCGCCTTGCCGTCACTGACGAGCAGATCCACCTCGGCGGCGGGTTTGCCGGTGCGCATGTTCTGGACGAAGGCGAGCACCTCGCGGCGGCTGGATTTGACGATGACTTCGAGGTCGGAGCGCAGAACCAGCACGGAGGACTCCAACTCATCATCGCCCACGGTGACGACGTAGGCGCCGGGTTCGTTAGCTGGGAAAGGGATTTTGATTTCCTGTTCGAAGGGTTGGTATTTGGCATAGCCCTCGGGCTTGAACTCCCAGGTCTTGTCCGGCTGGATCAGCGACACATCCAGCCGCTCCACCCCGGTGATGCCGTGCATCTTGCGGAAATACGCCTGCAGGTCGATCTCGTGCAAACGCACCGTGCATTTCTCGATGTTGCGCAGCTTGAGCTTGACCACCGCCGGCTCGTTGGTGCGGAACGTGCGTTCGGCGGAAAGCTCGAGCGACGTGCCGGTGAGCCGCGCGATCGGGCCGTTGGCCTCGGCATGAGCGAACTCGTTGGTGAGTTTCCGATAGATCTGGAGGGCCTTGTCGAACTCGCCGAATTTCTCCTCGTGGAGGGTGGCGCTTTTCATCAGGGCGCTGCGGGCTTCCTCGCTTTGCGGATACTTGCTGACCAATTTCGTCCATTCCTCGACGGCCGCGCGGTAGGCGGTGGCGACCGCCGCGCGTTCGCCCTTGGCATCCTCCAGCGCACGGGCCTTGGCCTCGTGCACCGCTCCAAACAGATAGAGGATGCGCGGCGCACGCTCATCCAGCGGGTGGGCGCGCAGGAACTCGTCGAACCGTTTCAGCGCAAGCGGCTCATCCTTGTCGCTCAGGGCGTCCATGCCCAGCTCGAACTTGGCGTCGATGATGGCATTCTGGCTGTCGGACCACTGCGGTCCGTTAGGGTAATCCTTCACATATCCCTGCCAGATGGCGATGGCCGCCTCGCGCTTCTTCTGCCGGTCCAACAACGCCCCGATACGGAACACGGCGCGCATTTTCAAGTTGGCCAAATGGGTGGCTGGCGCGGCGCGCAGCTCCTCCTCGAATTTCTGCGCGGCCTCACCCTGCGGCAGCCGGAATCCCTTGCCGCCGATGAAACTTTGATAGGCCACAATCGCGTCATCGGCCCGCCCGGCGCTTTGATAGGCCTCGGCGATCATCCACGCGGCGCGCACCGCGCGGCTGCCCTCGGGAAACGCCGCCAGATACTCGCGGCAGGTTTTGATAGACGGGTCCAGCTCACCCTCGCGCAGGACGAAGAGGACGCTGTCGGTGGTGGGCAGGCCACCGGTGTTGCCGATGACTTGGCTGGTTTGGGAGATTTGTTGGACGCGTTGGGGGTTGTTGAGGATCGCGTCAATCGAATTGCGGCCGACCATGGTGGCCGGGTCCTGGGTGAAATACGAGCGCACCATGAGCCAGTGGATCTCGGCCGGCAGCTGCCTGCCGTCCGCGGTGGCGAGTTCATCCCGGAGCGGAACGTTGTCCCCGAGGGTGCTGAATTTTTTCAGCAGGTCCTCAAGCTCCATGCGGCCGGCGGCGGTGTGGTTAGATTGGATCTGCGCCTCGGCCAAGCGGTAGCGGGCGGCCGCCACGTGCTTGCCGGCGGGCGGCGGGTTTTGCCGCGCCAAGCGGGCGGTGCCCGAGCCGGCAGGGCCGGTCCAGGCCGGATCGTATTCGGTTAGGTACGCTCGGAAATCATCCACCGCCTGGTCGAAGTTGCCGGCTTGTTGGATGGCGCGGGCTTTTTTGAGTAACAACTCGTCGCGCAAATCGCGCGATATCTCCATGCCCAGCGCCTTGGTGTAAAGGTTGTAGGCTTTTTGAAAATCCGGCTTGGGGGCATCCGGCAGCGCCGGATCGGGCGGAGTGCTGAGCTTGTCGGCAAAGGCGACGATCACGCCGACCAGGTCCTGTTTGCGCCCGGCGGCGAGGATGCGGGCGGCCTCACTTTGATAGATCGCGGCGGCGGCTTGGAATTTCTTTTGTTCGACCCATGCCTGGGCTTTGAGAAAAGTCGCTTTATGGCGCCAGACCGACTGCGGGAACGCCTTGGCAAGCTGTTCGGCGGCGGTGGCGGCTTCGGCATATTTCTTCGCATGGAACAACGCCAGAGCCTTGAGGTAATGGGCTTCGTCGGCCTTGGGATCCTTGGCCGCAACGATCTTGTCGGCCATGGCGATGGCGGCTTCGTAGTGCTCGGCCCGCATCTCGGCCCGCAGCGGGTCGAGCGCCGCGGGCTCGGCGGCCCGCACCCCGCTGACAAGACAGAGCAGGGCGGCCAGACGGGTGACGCAATAGCGAAGCGTCAGGCGCCGGGGGTGACGTTGGATATTCATGATAGGGGGTCCCCGGAGGGAGGATGGGAGTGACTCCTGGTAAAACGACACGGATGGCGCCGCTTGCTTAGAGGCAGTGCGCCGTTTATAACAAAACCCATAGGCCTCATTTTGGTCTCCACTGTCAATGCCGGAGCCGACAAATTATTCCTCGCACATACCGGGGTGAGAACCGGCGGGGGGAACGCTTCCAGCGTGCCTCCACCCCTCTCTAACAAGCAAGCCGGCCTCAATTTTCCGTGGCCATGAGGCGGGCGAAACGCCTGAGGTAGCCGTTCCTGGCGATGACGGCCATGACATCGTCAAAGCCGGTTTCACTGGAGGCGGTGATGGTGAAGGTGACGCCGCCATCCGTGCCATTGGCGGCAGGGACCAGAACTTGCACCGAACTGCCGGCGAGATCGCCATGCTCAAGATAGAGGTGGGCCGTCCCGATCGCGGCGCGTCGCTTGAACGTCAGGGTCAAACCGCTGCTGGTCGTGGTGGCATGAGGCAGCCGTGCCAGCGCGTTGGCAAGCGGCTCGCCGCCCAGAATCCAGGCCAGCCCGTTCTTGACACCATCCTTGTTAGGGTCGGCGTCAAAAGCCGGATCCGTGCTGGAGCCCGCGCTGCCGGTGAGGCCGCTGACCTGGGCCCAGCCGGCGTAACCGTCAATTCCCGCGCCGGTGAGAGCGACATCGAAGGCGCTGATACCGGTGCTCACGATGTGCAGGGTGGTCGCCGCCACGGTGCCCACGACCGCGGGCGTCAGGGTCACCTCAAAGGTGGTGCTGGTGCCCTTGGTCAGCGTGGAAGGGACTACGGAGACCGTATAGTCGCTGCTGCCGATCGCGCTCACCGCAATTCCGGTCAGGTCCACCAAGCCCCCGGTTTCCTTGAGGGTGAAGGTCAGTGTCTTGGCCGCGCCCTTGACCACGTCCCCAAAGGGCACGCTGCTGCTGCCACGGGTCAATACGGATGAGGGCAAGCCCGCGGCCTGTTCGACGCCGATGACCGGCACGATCACCCCGGTCGTCACAGTGAGGGTGCCTTTGCCCGCAAAATAGGTGTCGTCTGTATGGGTTGCCCCGGAAGTGCTCGAACCCCAGGTGCCTGAAACTTGCAGATCCGTGCCGAAGTACAACCTGCCCACGGTGTCGCTAACGCCTTCCGCAAGCTCGAGCTTGGCCCCGGCGGCGAGGGTGACCACGGAGCTCTCATTGTGGGTATTGGCTAATGCCAGCGCGAGCGTGCCCGCGTTGACGGTGGTGTCGCCCGTGTAAGTGGGCGCGTCGTGGAGTGTCAGCTTGCCGTCCCCGGCCTTGACCAGCGTACCGCTGCCGCCGACAACCCCCGTGAGCGTTGAAGCCGCGCCCGTCGCCGTTAGGGTTGCCGCTCCTAACAATGTCACGCCGTTGGCGATCGTGGCGGTGGTGCCGTCCAACAGGATCGCGCCGTCCCAATCGCCGTCCACCGTGATGGCTCGCGCCACCGAGGTCGTCCCGTTGATCATTTCCAGACGGGTGTAATTCTTCGAGGTCAAATTGCTGGAGAGGGTGTAGCTGCCTGTGTCGGTCGAGGCGGAATTGTTCAGGCGGAAGGCGTTGTTGCCAGCCCAGGTGAAGTTGGAGGCGTTTCCTGTGGAACTCTCTGAGAGTTGCGCTGCGGAAGCGTTCCTGTACGACAACACCCCGCCGTCAATGAAGATTTTCTGGGCTTGGTTGGCGCCGTTTAAGATAAATTGGTTTGAATTGCTTCCGCCGTCTGCGTTCGTCTCCAATGCACCGTTATTGTGTATGTGTGCGATTCCGCCACCACTCGGGCCCATATCCGCGATTCCGGCAATCGCAAAAACGGATCGACCTCCAGAACCATCCACGTTGACCGCGTAGTTTCCGGCTCCCACATCTGCAACCAGATTATGGATGCCGTTGCTATTCACATAGACAGCTCCTCCGTTGGTAATGTTAATCCTGTTCGTGGTGTATTGGTCAGAGCCAGAGCTGTTTCCAAATCCATCATTTCCTTCTGCACTAAAGGTGGCTTTTGAACCGTCACCGTCAACTGTAAGCGTGTTGGCCGAGCCATCAATTCCACTCCAGCCGTTTGCGAAAAACGTGGCGCCAGCGTTGACGTTCATGGTGTTGCTGGTTCCTTGCAAGTGAAATGAGCCGTTGCCGGTGCCGCCGTTTTGCCAGTTCCTTGCGTTATTGATAATCACATGAGTTGAACTGCCAGTGAACGTGACCGTGTTGCCGGTGCCCAGGATGTCCATTGTCTTGATTCCGGTATCAACCGTGCCATCTGTCAGCGTGCCGCTGTTGATGGTGAAGGTTTGATTTGTGGCTGACGGCCCGAATCGCAGAGTTTTGTTAGGGCCGTAATTACCGCCACTGCCAACGAGTTCTGTGGCGGACCCGGTGAAACTGGTGTTTTTATCAATAGTCGCCGCCGGCGCGGCAGTTGGCAAGACTGCGAGCAGGATAGCAGCGCAAGCGGTGCCGCGGCGCCAGAAAACAAGGGTTGGGTTCATAACGACAGGTTTGGGGTTGGGTTACGACTGGCTGCAGGTGGATTGACACGAGACGGGCCCCTCTTCCCATGCTCATGATCACGCAATAAACCCCCTTCCCGACACGCTGACAAATCTAATTTTGTTTGATTTATCATAATTTGTATCCGGCATCAGGGACCTCACAGAGGTCTCCATGGATCGAAAATGGGCTTGCGCGCGGGTTAGCTGCACGCGACGGGGGTGGCGGGTGTTAGATGGTTTGGGAGCATTTGCGGTTGCGCGTGGCGGCGCGGCGGTGAATCCTGTGGGCGGAGATTGCACTCCCCACATGAAGAAACGCTATCTCAATCTGGTGCGCCAGACGATCAAGACCCTGCGCCATCCGCGGTTGCGCCACCGGCGGTGGTGGCGGCGGATTTCCCGTCCCATGTTTGACCGCCGGCTGTGGATCCCCTGCCGCGACTCGGTGGCCACCGGGCTGGCTGTCGGCCTGTTTTTCTCGGTGATGTCGATGCCCTTCCAATCGTTGCCCGCGGCGGTTTTGGCGATGCGGCTGCGGGCCAACGTGCCCTTTGCGGTGGCGGCCACCTGGTTCTCCAATCCGTTCACCACGCCGGCCATTCTCTTCGGCCAGTTCCGGCTTGGCCAATGGCTGCGCGACTCGCTGGGGGTGCCGATGCCGGACTTTCTAACCAACGTCCACTTTCATGCACCGGGCGTGGGCACCCTCAATGCGGCGAGTTTCATCCTTGGCATGCTCACCTCGGGCGTGCTGCTGGCACTGTGCGCCTACCCCATCGTGCATGTGTTCTCCGTGCTCATGCCGCAACACCTGCCGGTGCGCAAGCGGCACGACCGCGTACGCCCCACCCGCGCCACTCCCGTGCCGCCGCCCGAAACTCCACGGACGCAATAATCCAAACCCGGCGGCCGGATGCCTCCGGCACGCCTCCAACTTCAGGCAGTCCGGGCCGGCGACGCGACATCGCCACCCCTCCTCAGCGCAACAAATTCCAGGCACTGACCAAGGCCTTGAGGCCGGCCATCTCGATCGACGGATCGACGCCCGCGCCCCACAGCAGCCGGCCATCGTCGTGTTGGACTTGGACATAGGCGGCAGCGCTGGCATCCGAGCCGCCACGCACGGCATGCGAGCGGTAGTCGGTGACCTTGAAATCCTTGCGGCCGATGGCTTCCAAGGCTTGGACAAAGGCGTTGATCGGCCCGTTGCCGAAACCCTCGCAGTTGTGTCGCTCGCCGCGCAGCAGAATGCTGGCCTTGCACAAGACCCGGCCGCGTTCGGTGGTGTGATGAACCAGTTCGTAATCCACCACATCCAAGGGACTGGTGAGATTGACAAACTCGCGGAAAAAGGCATCGCGGATTTCATCGGCGCAGAGCTCCCGGCCAAGTTCGTCGGCGAGGCTGTATATGCGTTTGCCTACTTGCGGATGCATGGTCTTGGGCAGTTCAAAGCCGTGTTCGCGGTCCAACACGTAGGCAACCCCTCCCTTGCCGGATTGCGAATTGATGCGGATGATCGCCTCATACGAGCGCCCGATGTCCTGCGGATCTATCGTTAAATACGGCACCGCCCACGCCACCGGTCCGTCCTTGAGCGCCGCCGCCCGCAGGTCCAAGCCCTTCTTGATCGCGTCTTGATGCGACCCGGAAAAGGCCGTGAACACCAATTCACCCGCATACGGCTGACGCTCCGGCACACTCAACCGAGTCACCCGCTCATACACCGTGCGTATCGAGTGCAGGTCGGAAAAATCCAATCCGGTCGGTATGCCATGGCTGTTGAGGTTGAGGGCGACGGTGACGATGTCGAGGTTGCCGGTGCGTTCGCCATTGCCGAAGAGGGTGCCTTCGACGCGATCGGCGCCGGCCATCAGGCCGAGTTCGGTGGCGGCGACGCCGGTGCCGCGGTCGTTGTGGGTGTGGAGTGAGACGATGACGCAGTCGCGGCGGATGAGATGGCGGCCCATCCATTCGATCATGTCGGCGTGGATGTTGGGGGTGGTCCACTGGACGGTGTCGGGCAGGTTGATGATGATTTTGTTAGCCGGGGTGGGCTGCCAGACATCAATGACGCCATTGCAACACTCGAGGGCGAAATCCAGCTCGGTATCCGAAAACGACTCGGGCGAATATTGCAGGACCACTTCGGTATCAGGCACGCTGGGGACCAGTGCCTTGACCAATTGCGCACCCTCGATGGCGATGCGCTTGATGTCCTCGCGGGAGGCATTGCCAAAGGTCACCCGGCGCTGCAGCGGCGAGGTCGAGTTGTAAATATGCACGATGGCGCGCTTGGCGCCGGCGATCGCCTCGAAGCTGCGGCGGATGAGATGCTCGCGGGTTTGCACCAACACTTGCACGGTGACGTCCTCCGGGATGCGCTTTTCATCGATCAAACGACGCAGGAAATTGAATTCGGTCTCCGCCGCCGATGGAAACCCCACCTCAATCTGCTTGAAGCCCACCCGCACCAGCAAATCAAAAAACTCGAGTTTTTCCTCCACTGACATCGGCTGGGGCAGCGCCTGGTTGCCATCACGCAAATCAACCGAGCACCATTCGGGTGCCCGGGTCAGGGTTTGGTCTGGCCAGGTGCGGTCGGGCAGGGCCACCGGCGGAAACGGTCGGTATTTGGCAAGTGAGGACGGGTGCATGAGGGTGGCGCTAAGCGCCGGGTGTTGGTTATCAGTTAAAGGTTATCGGGAGGGAAGAGCATAGACGCAAGACTGCAAGACGCAAGATAAGATGAACTCAAAATGACCCACTCGCGGGCTCTTCTCTTCGGTCTTGCCGTCTTGCGTCTCTAGCGCGTCACCCCGCGCTGGGAAGCTTCGATGAAATGGATGAGGTGGGCCACGTGCGGATCGGAGGCGGCGTGCGTGGCTTTAAGCGAACTGAGGGCCAGGGCGAGATTGGCGTCTTTTTTGAGGAAGAGTTTTTTGTAGGCGGATTTGAGGGCGCGGATGGCGTCTTCGGGGAAGCCGCGGCGTTGCAGGCCGACGAGGTTGAGGCCGCGGGTGGCGGCCGGGTTGCCATCAATGATCATGTACGGCGGCACGTCCTGCTGGATCTTGGAGCAACCGCCAATGATCGCGTGCCGCCCGATGCGGCCGAATTGATGCACCGCACACAAGCCCGATAAAATGGCATAATCCTCGACGGTGACGTGGCCACCCAGCGTGGCATTGTTGGACATGATGATGTGGTCCCCGAGCTGACAGTCGTGGGCAACGTGGGCCGCAACCAGAAAATAATTGTGAGACCCGATGCGCGTGGGAATCTCCGCGGTGGTGCCGCGATGGACAGTGCAGTTTTCGCGGAACACGTTGTGGTCACCCATTTCCAAACAAGTCGGCTCGCCAAGGTATTTGAGGTCCTGGGTCTTGCCACCAATGAGCGCATACGGATGAAACTCGTTGGCGCTGCCAATCTTGGAGGGGCCCTCGATGACCACATGCGAGTGCAACACACAATCGTCGCCCAGTTCCACATGCGGGCCAACGAGGCAATAGGGCCCGATCCGGACGTCGCGACCGAGCTTGGCGAGGGGGGAGACAATGGCGGTGGGATGGATCACGCCCCAATCAGGCCGGAAATGAGCGGCCCTGACGAGGATTTTTTAGCCGGCTTGCAAGTATAAGCACTTGCCGGAATGACCGGTGACGCTAAGTTGCCAGCCACCCCCAGTTGTTCATGCCCACGCTTTTCACGATTTTACACGCCGCGCTGATGATTTTCGTCGTCGTGATGATTTTCAACGTCATCATTTTCACCCACGAACTGGGGCATTTCCTGGCCGGCAGATGGCGCGGCCTGCAGATCGACCGGTTCCAAATCTGGTTCGGCAAGCCGATCTGGAGCAAGACGATCAAGGGTGTGCAATACGGGTTAGGCTGGATCCCGGCAGGCGGATTTGTCGCGTTGCCGCAGATGGCGCCGATGGAGGCGATTGAGGGCGGCAACCCACACACCAAGCCGCTGCCGCCGATCACGCCGTTGGACAAAATCATTGTGGCCTTTGCCGGACCCTTGTTTTCACTGCTCTTGGCGCTGTTGGCGGCCGCGGTGGTGTGGCAGGTGGGCAAACCGCACGATTTCGTGCCCACCCAAGTGATCGGCACGGTGATGCCGGACAGCCCGGCGCAAAAGGCCGGCCTCCTCGCCGGCGACAAAATCACCGAGGTCAACGGCAAACCCGTACACGGCTACGCCGGCACCCTCGATAGCATTTTCGAAAGCATCATCCTGAGCGAAGGCCGGCAGATCGAGTTCACGGTCGAACGGCCCGGTGCCCCCGCCCCGCTCAAACTCGTCTCCACCTTTGAAATCCCCGCCAAAAACCACTGGTTCCAACGCAGCGGCTTGCGCCGGGTCGGCATCCTCCCCCAAGGCGAATCCATCGCCATCCTCAACGTACTCAAAGACAGCCCCGCCAGCCGCGCCGGACTCAAACCGGCCGACCGCCTCATCGCCGTGGACGGCGTGAAATGTGCCAGTGCCAGCCAAGCGCTGGACCACATCAAGCAGGCCGCCCTCACTCCCGTCGAATTTGAAATCGAGCGCGCCGGCACCAACCTCAAAATCAAGGTGACCCCGGCCGTGCCCACCTCACCGGCGGGCAAGGGCCCGATGATCGGCGTGGGTTTCGACGATGTGGAGTACATCGATGAAACCATTGTCTATCCCAAACCCATGCAACAGGTGGTGGACAGCCTCGCGATGATGTGGACGACCATCACCCGGGTGGCGTCGCGGGATTCCAGTATCGGCATCGACCACTTGAGCGGCCCGATCGGCATTGCCAAACACCAGTACGCAATCCTGCAATCCGAGCATGCCTGGCAGCGCCTGTTAGCCTTCATGGTGTTGTTCAACGTCAACCTCGCGGTGCTCAACATGCTGCCATTCCCCGTCCTCGATGGCGGCCATATCACCCTCGCCTTTTTGGAAATAATCGCCCGCCGCCCGGTCAAGGCGCGGGTGCTGGAAGTGGTGCAGACCGCCTTCGCGCTGATGATCTTCAGCCTCTTTATCTATATCTCCACCAAGGACGTGGGCGACAGCTTCGGACGCGGCGCGCCGAAAAACGAGAAAATCATCTTCGCTCCCTAACGGATCCTAGGGCCATGCCCACCCGTGATTGGCCCCACGCCTACAAGCGCTTCACATGCAAGGTGAGCGTGCGGCGGCTGCCGGTGCGGCGGTCGGTGGCAGTTAGAGTATGGGTGCCGGTGCTCAGATGAATGACCGGTTCGGGAACGCCGGACTCGATGCGCAAGGTGGCCGATTCCCACCGGGCGATGCCGGGCAGATTGGTCACCGGCCGGAGACGGTCGGAACCGGAGGGAATCTCCGGGTCTAACAAGAACGTGGCATTGTCGGCCGGGCTGAGGATGCGCAGCGGCTCGAGGGCGGCGGGTGCGGGGTCCAGCGCGAGCTCGCTGCGGCGCAGGTTGTGGCGGCTGCCAAACCATGCGGCATACGTGGGATCGAGCAGCGCCTTGCCGGTGGCATCATAGTCGGCGGCGGCGGCGGCGGGTGGCAACCGGTCGGTCGGGGCAAGATCGCGGCGGGCGTGTGGGTTGTTGGGAAATTCGGCATCGGCGAGACGTTTGCCATTGCGGGCATCAACGGTGATGTCGAGCAATCCGGGCGGACGGGTGAACGCGGGCGGCGGACGTTGCGCATACAGGCTGAGCATGGCCCGGTGGAAAATCGGGGCCGCCCCGGTGACGCCGGAGATGCCTTTCATCGGTTGGTTTTCAAAGTTGCCGGCCCACACGCCAACGGTGAATTCCGGGGTGAATCCAAGGCACCAATTGTCGTGAAAATCCGAGGAGGTGCCGGTCTTCACCGCACAGGGAAAGGGCAACTCCAGCGGACCGCCGGACTGAAAGGCCGGCGCCCGGGCATTGGCATCCGCCAGAATGTGGGTGATGAGATAAACGTGCAGCGGATCCAATAACCTAACTGAATCAGCGGCGCCGGGCACCGCGCAAAACAACCTTGGCGGCCGATGCATGCCCGCGCGGGCGAGGGTGGCATAAGCGTTGGTTAGATCCAGCAACCGCACCGGCGCATTGCCCAGGGTGAGGCCTAGGCCATAGGTGAGCGGGTTGTCGTCGGCAGCGCTGACCCCGAGCTTGGTCAGCAGATCCAACAGCGGGGCGGCACCGCCGATGGCATTGAGTTGGCGCAGTGCCGGCACGTTGAGCGAGCAGGCCAGCGCGGTGCGCAGCGTGACCGGGCCGCGGTAGGCGCGGTCGTAGTTTTCGGGAAGATCCAGTCCTTGCGGCGTGCGGAACGAACTGGGAATGTCCGCCAGCATCGACGCCGGAGTCAGCGGCTCACGCTCCAGTGCCAGCAGATAGGTGAAGGGCTTGAGGGTGGATCCGGGAGAGCGCGGGAGCATGGCGCCATTGAGTTGCCCCCCCCGTGGATCATCCCAGGCGGCGGAGGAGACCAGCGCGAGGATGTCTCCGCTCGGGTTGTGAATGACGACGACGGCGGCATGACGGAGATTGGCGGATTTGAGTTTGGCGGTTTCCTCGCTGACGATGCTTGAGATCGCGCGCTGCAAGCCCAGATCAAGGGTGGTGGAAATTTGCGCCGGGGGATTGCGGAACCGGGCCTGCGTCGTGAGCCACGGTGCCGGCCGGGTTTCCTTGAGCGGGCGGAGGGTGATGGGTTCGGCCCGTGCGGTGGAAATACGCGACTCATCGGAGTTTCCCGCCGCGGCAAGGCGGCTGAGCACCGTGTTGCGCCGGGTGATGGCCGCAGCGGGATGCTTGATCGGGTTGAGGCGCGACGGGGCCTGCGGCAAACCGGCGAGCAGTGCGCATTCCGCCAGCGACAGATCGGCCAGCGGTTTTTGAAAATAATACCGGGTGGCCTCGGCGGGACCGAAACGCAGGCTGCCATAATCGAGGCGGTTGAAATAGGCGCTGAGAATTTGCGCTTTGGACCAGGTCATTTCCAACCGCCGTGCCGCCAAGGCTTCGCGGACTTTGGTCCATAGGTGACGATTTTGTGGCGGGGAGGAAATCTTGATGAGTTGCTGGCTGATGGTGGACGCACCGGAGGTGACGTGGCCCCGGCTGATGCCATCGCGGACCGCGCGCGCTATCGCCAGCAGGTCCAAGCCGTGGTGCGCAAAGAAGCGTTTGTCCTCCGCCGCTAGCGTGCAGGCCACAAGCTCGGCAGGCAGGTCGTCCAAAGCCACCGGTGCGGCGCGGGTCGCATCCGGCAGGGTGAGATGCTCAAGCGGCATGCCATGGCGATCCAGCAATACCGGTGAAACCGGCGCTTGTTCTAACAATCCAACCGGCAGCGGCACGGCAAACGGCAGCGCGAACCAAGCGAACACCCCCCCCGCGCTGAGGAGCAAACCCCAGCGGAGCCAGCGGCGGTGACAGACTGAAAACAGCTTCAAACAGCAGCATGATAGCAGGGATTTACAACAGGGCAAAGGCGCGTTTGTCCGGCGGCAGCGGAACCTGCACTCTGGAATCTGTGGTGCCGGAGATGTCCGGGTTGGCTCTCTGCCCCCGAATTGCGAATTGGCTGGGTAGAGTTGTATATAATGCCAGTCATTATATAATTGACAGCAGTGGTGGTATATAATGCCAGTCATTATGTAATTGACAGCGGTGGTGAATCCGATTTATGCAGAGACCACAGAGGCAGGGATATCTGCTTCAACGGGTGGGTTGACAGACGTGGCATGCGCGGCCATGGTCCGTTTGCTTTGCCCAACCCTACATGATTTTCAAGAGTCTTTGCCGCCACGCCGAAATCGGCGCCAATTCCTATCTGCTGGAAACCTCCACGGCGCGCATCGTCATGGACGCCGGCATGCACCCGAAGCATGAGGGAGCCGAGGCCATCCCCCATTATGAAATGTTGGATAACGGCAGCATCGACTCCGCCATCATCACCCACTCCCACCTCGATCATGTGGGAACCCTGCCTGTTTTGTTGGAAACGCAGCCTCAAGCCAGGGTGTTTCTCACCCAGGAGACTGCGGATCTGGCGCTGGCGCTGTTGCACAACTCGGTCAATGTGATGCAATCCAAGCGCATCGAGCTTGGCATCACCGAGTATCCGTTGTTTGAGCACCGGGAACTCGACACGCTGAAAAAAGCCTTCGAGCGGCGCGGTATCGAGCGACCCTTCGACCTCGATGCGGCGGGCAGCATCCGCGCCACCTTCCACGATGCCGGACACATCCTCGGCTCGGTGGGCGTCACCCTCGAGGCCGAAGGCAAACGCATCCTTTACACCGGTGACGTCAACTTCGAGGATGCCACCCTGCAAAAAGGCGCGTTGTTTCCGGACGCCCCGGTGGATGCCCTCATCGTCGAGACCACCCGTGGCAACCATGAGCGAAGAGCGGATTACACCCGGCTGGGCGAGGAAGATGCCTTTGCCGACGCCATCAGCCGCGTGCTGGCCCGCAAGGGTTCGGTGCTGATTCCGGTGTTTGCCATTGGCAAGACCCAGGAAGTGCTGGCGATGCTCCACCGCTTCAAAAGACAACACCTCATCCCCAACAAAACCCCGGTCTATATCGGCGGGCTGAGCACCAAAATGACCCACATTTTCGACAACTTCAGCGAAGTGTCCCGCCGCCGGCTCCCCGGCTTCGATTTTCTAACTGACATGGAGCTGGCCACCGGCGGCGGCAAACACCGCGGACCCATCCCGTTTGTTTCGGGTTGCATCTACGCCTTGTCCAGCGGCATGATGACGGAGAAGACCGTGTCTAACAATTTTGCCCGGCAGGGAGTGTTGGAGAACAAGCGTCACGGCCTGTTTTTTGTAGGCTATGCCGACCCCGCCTCGCCAGGTGGCAGAATCAGGGAAGCCTCGCCGGGCGACGATGTCCTGTTAGATCCGGCTTATCCGCCGGTGCCACTGCGTTGCGAGATGCGCGTCTTTGATTTCAGCGGTCACTCGACGCGCGAGGCCATCGCGGATTACATTGAGAAGGTGCGGCCGAAAAAGGCATTTCTGGTGCATGGCGACGGCCCGGCCATCGAATGGTTCCGCGGGGAAATCCAGCGCCGCCTGCCGGACACGGAAGTGATCGTGCCGGCACCTGGCGACGCGCATGTCATCTGAGCCCTGGCTGGAATCCCGGGTCTGGCGTGTTATGATCGGGCGGATTTTTTTTGACATCGTTCAAATCCGCGTGTAGTGACCGCTCTTTCCACTCAAGAACCCCCTATGTCCAACGAAACTCCCCCAATGGAAGGTGATGTGTACTATCCGTCAGCCGAGGTCATCGCCCAAGCCGTGCTCAAAGATTGGGAAGCGACCGCTGAATTTGCCCGTAATGACCTGCAAGGGTTTTGGCAAAAGGAAGCCGAACAACTCGAGTGGTTCGAGCCATGGGAGCAGGTTCTGGACGACTCCAACAAGCCGTTTTACAAGTGGTATGTGGGTGGCAAGGTTAACATCACACACAATGCCGTCGACCGCCATCTCAAGACCTATCGCAAGAACAAGCTCGCCCTCATCTGGGAAAGTGAGGACGGCAAGTTCGACCGCACGTTCTCCTATTACTCGCTGAATCGCGAGGTCTGCCGCATGGCCAACATCATCAAGGCCATGGGCATTGTCAAAGGTGACCGGGTCACCATTTACATGGGGCGGGTGCCCGAAATCGTGTTTGCCATGCTGGCCTGCGCCAAGATTGGGGCGATTCACTCCGTGGTGTTCGGGGGCTTTTCGGTCGATGCCCTCCAGGGCCGCATCGCCGACAGCCAGTCGAAGCTGGTCATCACCTGTGATGGCAGTCTCCAGAACGGCAAGTTGGTGGAACTCAAACGCATCGTGGATGATTCCCTCAGACATTGCCCCACCGTCGAAAACGTCATTGTTGTCAAACGCACCGCCCATGAGGTGCCGATGGAAGCGATGCGCGACCATTGGTATCACGACCTGTGCGCGCTGCCCATCGCCAATGGCAAATGTGCCACCGAGGTGATGGACGCCGAGGATCCGCTCTTCATTCTCTACACATCCGGTTCCACCGGCATACCCAAGGCCATCATGCACACTCACGGCGGTTACATGGTCGGCACCTACACCACCCTCAAATATGTCTTCGACATCAGCGATGAGGACCGCTTCTGGTGCACCGCCGACCCCGGTTGGATCACCGGGCACTCCTACATCGTGTATGGCCCCCTGCTCAATGGCGCGACCGCCTTCATGTTCGAGGGCGGCCCGTCCTATCCTTACCCTAACCGCTGGTGGCAGCTCATCGAGCGCTTCGGCATCTCGATCTTTTACACGGCACCCACCGCCATCCGCGGTCTGATGCGCTTTGGCGAGGCCTGGCCCAACAAACACGACCTGTCGTCGCTGCGCCTGTTAGGTTCGGTCGGGGAACCGATCAACCCGGAGGCCTGGAAGTGGTTCCACCAAGTCATCGGCAAAGGCAGATGTCCGATCATGGACACCTGGTGGCAGACGGAAACCGGGGCCTTCATCATCACCCCCACGCCGGTGGTGCCGCTCAAGCCCGGTTCCGGCACGCGGCCGTTTTTCGGGCAGGAGGCGGAAATTGTCGATGAGGAAGGCAAGCCGGTGGCCGATGGTGCGGAAGGCTTTTTGGTGCTCAAAAACCCCTGGCCGGCCATGATGCGCACCATCTACGGTGACGATGCACGCTACGTCAGCGCTTACTGGACCAAATATCCCGGCAAATACATGACCGGCGACTCCGCCCGCCGCGATGCGGACGGCTATTACTGGATCATCGGCCGGGTGGACGACGTCATCAAGGTTTCCGGGCATCGTCTGGGCACGGCGGAAGTGGAGTCGGCGCTCATCACCCATCCGGCGGTGGCGGAATCCGCCGCCATCGGCCTGCCCCACGAGATCAAGGGCCAGTCCATCTTCTGTTACGTACAGCTCAACCCGGGGTATGCCACCAGCGAAGAACTGAGCGAGGAACTGCGTCAGCATGTCTCCCACCACCTCGGCCCCATCGCCCGTCCGGAGGAAGTCCGCTTCATCGATAAACTGCCGAAAACCCGCTCTGGCAAAATCATGCGCCGCGTGCTCAAGGCCCGGGCCCAAGGCCTGCCGGAGGGCGATGTCAGCACCTTGGACGACTAGGCAGGCCCACTATTCGCCACCGCCCTTGCTGAGCAGGGCGGGGATGAGCATGAGCAGGCCGAAGACGATGAGCACCGCGCCCCAGTTGAGGTTGATGTTGATGCCCAAGGATTTGGCATACATTTCCGCGCCGCGGGTCAAAAAGCCATGGCCGACCAGGATGACGCCGAGAACAAGGAAGAAGATGCCGATTGGTTTGCGAAGATCGAGTCCCATAAGAGTGAGGAGTTAGGGTGTAGGATGCGGGTCTTACCAGAAAATGAAATTGAGGATGACGCAGATGCCTAGCAGGACGGATCCCAGCACCGCAGGCTTGAGGTAGAACGGTTGGTTTTCGACCACCAGTTTAGGCGTGAGTGAATACACGAGGCCTTTGAGATCCGCGTCGCTCTTGGTGCGCGCGGTGGCCAGCGAGATGCCGGCCGTGAGCAGGAAGCACACGCTGAAGGCAAAGGTGGCCAGCCAGAAGTTCTGGGCCATTTCCGAGGGGAACCTTTGTACCAGGCCGAGGTAGGCACCCTTGACGCCCGGGTTGCTGCCCACCGAAAGGGTCAGGCTGTGGAACAGTGCCGAGGTGGCGGTACCGCCGAGCAAGCCGAGGAAGGCGCCGGTGCCGGTGGTGCGTTTCCAGAACATGCCGAGCAGGAAGGTGGCAAACAGCGGCGCATTGACAAAACCAAAGACCAGCTGACAGATGTCCATGGCATTGTTGAAATTCCGGGCGAAATACGCGCAGGCGATGCTGAGCAAGATGCCCACCACGGTGATGGCGCGGCCCATCCAGGCGTAGTGTTCGTCGCTCTTGTTAGGGGCGATGTAGGCCTGATAGAGGTCGTAGGTCCACACCGTGTTGAAAGCGGTGACGTTGCCAGCCATGCCGGACATGAACGACGCCAACAGCGCGGTGAGCGCCAGCCCGAGCAGGCCGGTCGGGCAGTAGCGCTTCACCAGCGAAAGAATCACGCCGTCGTAGTCGTTGCTCACGGCCGCTTGAATCGCCGGCTTGAGCGCCGCGTCATCGAGCGTCTGCGCGGAGGCCGCCAGCGCGGCCACCTTGGGCTCAAAGAACGAAGCATCGGCAGCCGCGGCGAGTTTGGAGGAAAGACTCTTGACTGCAGCCTCACCGACGACCGGTGCGGGCTCGGCTTTAAGAACTTGGATGATGGCCGGGTACTTGTCGGCGGCGATTTCCGCTTGCGGCAGGCGGTAGTTTTTCCCCTGCATGTTGCCGAGGACCGCGGCGATCATGCCGGGCAGAATCACCAGCACCGGGATGATCATCTTGGGCACGGCGGCGATGAGCGGCGTATTGCGGGCGGAGGTCATGTTCTTGGCGGCCATGGCCCGCTGCACCACCAGGAAGTTGGTGCACCAGTAACCGAAGGATAGCACAAAGCCGAGACCAAAGACCATGGCAAAGACATCCACCCCCATCGGGTTCTGCGTGGAACCGGCCAGCAACGGCGACCAAGCGCTGGTCCAGGCATCCGCGCTGAACACTTTTTCGTTAAGATTCTGCGCGGCGGGATTGACGGAGACTTCCGCCAGGTTCTTGGTGATGGCATCCCAGCCGCCGACATCCTTGAGCCCCAGATAGACGACCGGCGCAAAACCGAGAACGATCATGAAAAATTGCAGCACTTCCGTGTAAATCGCGGAGGTGAGACCGCCCTTGAGCACGTAGATGAGCACCACCGCGGAACAAATCCAGAGACTCCAGTGGTAGTTCCAGCCAAGCAGTTGATTGAGCAGCTTGGCGAGCGCGTTCATCGAGATGCCGGAGGCAAACACGGTCATCACCGCAAAGGTGATCGAGTTCAACCCGCGCACCCGTTCATCAAAGCGCATCTTCAAATATTCCGGCACCGAGCGGGCTTTCGAGCCGTAATAAAACGGCATCATGAACACCGCCAAAAACACCATCGCCGGGATCGCCCCCACCCAGTAGAAATGGCAAGTGGCTATGCCGTATTTGGCACCCGAAGCAGCCATGCCGACCAACTCCAGCGCGCCCAGGTTGGCCGACATGAAGGCCAGCCCGGTGACCCACGCCGGAATCGAACGCCCGGAGGTGAGGAAGTCCGCGGAGGATTTCATGTAGCGCTTGAGCGCAAAGCCGATGGCCACCACCACAAACACATAAATCAGGAGAATCGCGTAATCCACCGGCGCCAGATTGACGGCATTGGCCAGAAATAACGCGCAATTTGCAGGTAAGAACGAAGTCATGCACCGGAGGCTGCGGGGATTTCGACGATGCGTCAATCAAAAGAATTGAGAGAAACATCGTCCTTGACCCGTAACCGAGCGAGCCATATGGCTCCGCAAACACATCTATGAAAACAATTGACACCTCAACCCTCAAAGCCCTCATCGCCGGCACTCTGCTAGGCGCGTTGCCCGCAGCCGTCCAAGCATGGGAGCCGAATGCCAAGGATTTGGACAAGGCTATCCAAACCGGTGATTTTGCCGGTTATCTGACCAGCGCCAATGCCTGGCTCGCTCCATCCGGCAAGCTGGCGGAAGCGCCGCTGCTGGCCAAGCTCAAGGATCCGGTGTTTGCCAACACCCTGGACGTCCGCCAACTCATCGCCAAAACCGGTGCCGACAAATTGGCCGCCTTCGCCAAGGCCGATGCCGCCAACCCGGCCTTCTTGTCCTGGTTGCTCAAAAACACCCAGGCTCTGGACCTGTACTTGGAAGGCTGCGTGCCTATCAGCCTCAGAGGCCGCGAGGATAACGGCTACTCCCTCTCCACCGCCCCACTTGAAATCTGGAAAAAAATCCTCGCCGCCGACCCCGATGCCAAAGACGGCCTGTATCTGAAGGTGGCCATCGCCACCTCCATTGCGCCCCCGGGCTCCGGCTCGCCGGGTGCCGGCCAGGCCAAGGTCCAGGCCGATCCGGTGTCGCGCTACCAACATTTCAAAACCGCCCACAAGAACAAGGAATTGTTCCCGAGCTTTGACACTCTAACTGTCTGGGAAATGACCAAGGTGGTGCAGTCCGGCGCCTCCAATGAGGATTTGGCATGGGGCCGGCAAATGATCAACGCCTGGCGTCCGGACCTCCGCTTCAACGAATTGGTGGTCAACTCCACCAGTGAGGTGTGGCGCCGCAATTCGCCCATCTCCCATGATGGCAGTTTCAAAAACGTGCTGGCCGGTGGCGGCAAGTGCGGCCCGCGCTCGTCGTGGTCGGTCTTTATTTGTCAGGCGTTCGGCATTCCCGCCATCGGCGTCGGCCAGCCCGCCCATGCCTGCGTCGCCTACAAATGCGCCAATCCCATGGCCGAGCCGCAACCGGGCAGCGCTTGGAAGGTCGGCTACGGCCGCGGTTGGCAGGCCTCGAAACTTGAAGGCATGGGTGGCGTCGAATTCCTCGCCTGCGTGCAAGACCGGGCGCACACCGCGGAGTTCACGCAAGTGGAGCACCTGCGCTGGTTGGCCGCCGCGCTGACCACGCCCGCGGAAGCCACCGCCATCATGGAAATCGCCCACAAGATCCAAAAGTCCCTCGCTGAGATCAAGACCGATGTCACAGCGTCCCTGAAGGCAAATGAGGCCGACAAGGAAGTGACCGCGGCTGCCAAGGAGGCCACGGCAGCGGCCAAAGGCCCGTTCAAGGTGGCGGCAGGCACCACCAAGATTGAAGCGACGGCCTTTGCCGGCATGCAGGGAGTCAATGTCTTTGATTGCTTCACCGGCGGCAAACAACTCAACTTCGGCAAGAGCGTGGATAACAGCTGGGTCGACTACTCCCTCGATGTCGCCACCGCCGGAACCTACGAGGTGGTGATGAAAGTCGCCGCCGCCAACGTCGACCAAGTCCTCAATCTCACCGTCGGTGCCACCGAACCGGTAGGCGTCAAGATCCCTTGGACGACCGGCCTCTGGGACATGAGCCCGGCCGTGGAAATCAAACTCGAAAAAGGCCCGCAAACGTTGCGCGTCTCCGCCCCCAACCAGCGTTCGGTGTCCGTCCATTACCTCGAACTCAAGGCGAAAAACTAACCACCGCCACTCATGCAACTCCTCCATCCCTGGACCGTCGGCGCCTTGGCCGCACTCGCGTGGGTCACCGCGCCCCGCGCGGCGGCCGCCGATCCCGCTCCCGCCCCGGCAAACCGGCCTAACATCGTCCTCTGCATGACGGATGACCAGGGATGGGGTGACGTCAGCTACAACGGCCTGAAGCAAATCCAGACTCCCAACCTCGACGCGATGGCCGCGGCGGGGCTGCGCTTCAACCGCTTCTATTCGGCGCACCCGAGTTGCTCGCCGACCCGCGCAAGCGTGATGACCGGCCGCCATCCATACCGGATGAACTGCCTGTGGCCGGGCATGACCCTGCGCAAAGGCGAAATCACCATCGCCCAAGCGGTGAAAACCGCCGGCTACGTCACCGGCCATTTCGGCAAGTGGCACCTGAGTGGCGGCAAGCCCGGCACCGGCAGGGTCATCGCCAATTCCGAGGAGTTCGCGCCGGTCAATGTCGGCTTCGATGAGTCGTTTTCGCTCTCCAACTATTTTGAGCCGGACGCGACGTTCGGCCACAACGGGGTACCGGAAAAAACCACCGGCGACGGGTCGGACGTGATCGTGGACCGCGCCCTCAAGTTCATCGAAGCCACGGTGAAGCAAAACAAACCGGTGTTCGCGGTGGTCTGGTTCGGCAGCCCGCACGTGCCGCTGCAACCGACGCCCGAAGACCTCAAGGCCGCCGGCGGCTCACCCTACTATGGTGAAATTCTCGGCGTGGACCGCGCCATGGGCACCTTGCGTGCCGGTTTGCGCAAACTCGGCATCGCCGACAACACCTTCCTTATGTTCAACAGCGACAACGGCGCTTGGGTCGATGAAAGCGCCGCCCCCGACGCCTTCGGTTCCAATCGCAACCTGCGTGGCAAAAAAGGCGAACTCTGGGAGGCCGGCATCCGCGTGCCCGGCATCATCGAGTGGCCCGCCCGCATCAAGAAGCCCGTCATCACCGACGTCATGGCCGTGACCAGTGATATCTATCCGACCCTCATGGACATCTTGAAAATCGAGGTACCCAACCAAGTCAAGCCTCTCGACGGCATCAGCCTGGTGCCGCTCATCGATGGCCGGATGCAGCAACGCCCGTCGCCGATCGGATTCTGGCATCATGGCGAAATCGGTCTGGAAGACGGCCCTGCCGTCTGGAACGACAACCAATACAAACTCCACCGCCGCCCTCCCGGGGATAAGTATGAGTTGTATGATATTTCCAAGGATCTGTACGAAAAGACCGACATCGCCGCAGAGCACCCGGAAGTCGTCACGCGGATGAAGGCCGAGTTGGAAGCTTGGTTGGCATCAGTCCAGCGCAGCAGGGACGGCAAGGATTATCCGAAGAAATAGCATGCGGGAAAGCGACTCCGCTGCCCGCTGGGTTGTCGCCCCCCACCCCCCGCGTTGTGACCAGCGCGCCTACGAAGAGTGCGACCGCGCTCGTAGGCGCATTCGTTAGAATGCGTCTTTGATGGAACGTGCATGAGCCGCCCTGGAATCGCCCTCCCGCGTTGTGACCAGCGCGTCTATGAAGAGTGCGACCGCTCGTAGGCGCATTCGTCAGAATGCGGGGGTGACACCCTTTTTCAGGATGATGTTGCCGTATTTGGCCAGTTCGCCGGTCATGACCACCGCGTACGCCTGTTGGGTCCGGGTGTAAAATTCGAACCGGTCGATGCGCACCGGGGGCTTGGCGCCCGGGGCTTGTTGATGGATGGCCGCCATGTAGCGGGTCTCCACTGCAGGATCGAGCGTGTCGCCCGGCACCACCGCCATCATCACCAACGGATCAGCATAGGAATCGAGCTCAAACAACCGCAGGATGGCATCCAGCAGCGTGGTGATCGACAGGCCGTCGCAGCGCACCACGCGCGGATTGACCGCATGGCCGGGGAAATGCGCGTCGGCGAGAATGATTTCGTCGCCGTGGCCCATTTCGGCTAGGATCTTGAGCAACTCGGGGCTGATGGCGGGATGGATTCCTTTGAGCATGGGGGTTAGGGGGGTGAGTCCCCATACCACGCGCAACCCGCGGGATTTTCAAGCGCATATTTTGGGACCTCCGCTCACTCGCTGAATTGATAGACACCCTTGGCCACGGTCGCATCCGGGGGGAGGCCCGCTTTTTCGAAAAAGTCATACCCCTCTTTGAGGTTTAGCCAGAACGCCTCCCAGCGGTTGCCACGCGCCTTGGCCATCCGCTCCCCGGTCATGCGAAAGGGAAACACATGCACCCGGAACAATTTCTGCCCCCCTCGCAATGCCGCATCACAGAGGGTGTAGATTTCCTCGATCTTCGCGTCAGTCATGGCCAGGCACCCGATCGAAACCTCATTCCCATGGACCATGATCGAATCTCCGGTCCGCTGGTGATACCGGTCATACGCATTCGGATAGCCAATGTTGAATGCCAGATGATACGTGCTGTCGGGCTTCATCGCCGCCGCTGTTACAAAATAAAACCCTTCCGGCACCTGGCCATCACCCGCCGCCAGCTTCGGCCCAAGCCCCCCGGAGGCCGCCGCGATTGAATAGGTACGGAATACCACGAATTTGTTAGACGCGCGGCGGAGCACATACAATTCCAGCACGCGCTCCTCCTTGAAGGCCCGCACAAACACCGGATCCCCAAACCGCAAATCCTGCACCTTGAGCGCAGCCTCAAGCTGCGGCCGCACCCTCGCCGCCGCCGCAGCGGCCCGTCCCGGCCCCGCGCTTTCCGGTTCCTTGCCGCATGCCTGCAACACCGCAGCCACCGCAGCCATGGCGGCAACACACAGAATAATCTGACCTGAATGCATGCTGAACTTCGATTTTGTAGGACCCTTCGTGCGCGATTGAATCGTGCCTCTTTCGCACACCGCCGGCGGCTATTGCCTCAAACTGGTTCCAGAGCGAATCAAGATAGACGCACTCCTGCCCGGCGCCCCATGTCTCCAGAGTGTAACTGCGGATCGATTGGAGATCCGCAACTGCCGCCGCTGTAAAGTCCAGTGTCATGACGGTTTCCGCGCAAGCGCAAGAAACTGCTGCTTGGTACGGATCCGCACGGTCTCGCCCGCCTCTAACTGGGCGAAGCCAATTGCCGCCTCGCGCTTGAGCCATTCGTTCTCGGCTTCATGTCTCATGGACAGTCGCAGCGCGTCCCTGACCACCTCGCTGGCGTTGTTGAACAAGCCGGACTCAACCTTCATTTTGACGGCCCGCTCCAACTCCGGGGTGAGCGAAATATGCATGGGCGGAGACTATGCCAGCCTACAAGCTTTGTCAAAGTTTGTTTCAGTCCCGCTTACTTCCGGCGTTGGCCGAACATCCAGCGCAGCAACTCCGGATCGTTGTAGGCACGGGTCCATGAATCATGGCCCACACCGGGATAATAGGTGGCCACGGGTTTGCCGCCGGCCTGTTCCAAGGCGCCGATCATCTCGCGTGTCGTGCGCACCGGCACCACCGGATCCGCTTCGCCGTGGAACGCGTGAATCGGAATGTCCTTGAACAGGCCAACCCGCGACGGGTCGCCGCCGCCGCAGATGGGCACCGCGGCGGCAATCCGGCCGGGCGCATGACCTAACAAATACCAGGTGGCAAAGCCACCCATCGACAGGCCGGTGACATAAAACCGCTTTGCGTCAACGGGTTGTTTTTTCATGGTTTCATCGACCAGGGCCAGCACCGCATCCAACAAAGCGTTCGGTTTATCCGCCTCGCTCAGGCGCATGGTGTCGTGGTGGATGGGCGCCCACCAGCGGTCAGCCGGGCATTGCGGGGCAATGAGAAAGCACGGTTGTCCGAGTTGGTTGGCGCCATCGAGGATCGGGTTGACCCCGTGTTTGAGTTGGGCGCTGTTGTCATTGCCGCGCTCGCCCGCACCGTGAAGGAACAACACCAGCGGATAGGTCTTGCCCGGTTCCATGGTTGCCGGCGCGCTCCAGCGGTATTTCACCACCGTGCCGTCCGGCGCGGTCCACTCGCGGGCCTCCGGCGGGGCACCCAGCACCGAACACACGCCCATGATCGAAGCCATCAGGATTTTTTGCATGGCGGCAGCCTAGCGCCAGGCGCCGTGATGAAAAGACAAATAAGTCAATAGGGGCCTGGCTCACCATGGCCGGCTGATGCGGTAGAATTGGCTGCCGGATGCGGGGAGTGTCACGCTGAAGGTGTTGCCACTGGTGGTGGGTGGGTTGGGCACCCACTGCCACGGCGTGGGTGTGCCAAGGTCAGGGCTGGATTGCAGAAGCATGTCGGCATTGGTGCCGGGCCAGGACAAGGTGATGGAACTTCCGTTAGATTGGATGCCGAGCGCCACCGGAGCGTCGATCACTATGGTGCCGGTAACCGTGGTGGTCGCGCCGGACGCGGTCACCTGCACCGACCAACCATAACTGCCAGCCGCCGCGTAGGCATGGGACGGGTATTGGCGGGTGTCGTGGGTCGTCCCGTCACCGAAATTCCAATCGTAGGCTGGTGTGGCGGCGGAATTGGTTAGAGTGGGCACCACAGCGAACGCTGCCGGCCAGCCAGCCGGATAGGATGGCGGAACTTGCGCCGCGGCACTGAGAGACATCGAGCCTTGCGTGACGCCAACGCTGACCGTGCCGTGGGTGGCATCGATGAAGGAGTTTTTCGAGCCATCATAGGCAAGATAGGTGAAGGTGTCAGTGCCAACAAAGCCCGGATTGGGGAAATAGGTGGCCACACCATTGATCACGCCCACACTGCCGTTGGCGGGTTGGGTGATGATGCGCAGGGTAATGTTGGTTCCTGTGGCAGGCAGGGTAATTGCCACGGATTGAGCGTTGGATGTGCTAGATGAGGTATTGGCTGCCGTGGGGGCGACGCTGGGGTTCCGGGTGCTGGAAGACGGACCGTTGTGACAAGTGTAACAACCGATTTGCGCACCACGGGAAAAGCTGACGGTACTGTTAAATGCAGTGAATGAACGGTTGGCCTGCGCTCGCGACAGCACCGTGCCCAGGTAATTCGTGCCGTGACACGCCTGGCATGACGCAGAACCGCCCGTGCCTAACAGGTCGTGGTGGTTTTCCACCCAGTCCTGGCTGATGGGGTGCATGCCATGAGGACCGCCTTTTGCGCTGGTCGCCGAGGCGGCCATGGTGACGTGGCAGGCGGTGCACTCGACCATGGTGCCGGCGTGGCCTTGGATGGCGGTGTTGCGCAGGTTGTCATTGGTGTGGCTGCTGGGAAATTCCGCGTGGGTCGGACCCGTGGCAGGCCGAACATTGCAGGCCGCCATGGCCATAGGAAAACCGATAGAGGGAAAGGCCTGCCGCCGGCGTGTCAGGCGTGGTGGCGAAGGTGTTGTCCGCCGGCACTCGCGGCACGCCATTCGCGTCAAGGGCGGATGTGTAGCGGATGGTGGTGGTATGGTTGGCCGTGCCCGCGTGGCAGTTCTGGCAGTTAGGTTCCTGGAACCAGCCGGTTCGGTTAGACGCGCCGACGGCACTCATGTTGCCGTGGCAGCTTTGGCACTGCATTTCCATGGACCCGTCGCTGGCGATGGCCGCGCCCATGGCGCCTCGCAGGCATTTGGTGGCGGACCCCGGATGGCAGCGGTAGCAGGCGGCGCGGTTGGCGGAATTGTCGAGGGTGGTGTTTAGAATGGGATCCTGGACGTGGGCGTGAAAGGCATGCACCGAAGTGGTGAGCTGCGGAATGGTGCCGTAGCTGGGCGCGCCCAGCGCCTCCGACGCGTGACAGGCGGCACACAGCACCGGTTTGCCGTCGGCCACGACGCCGCGATACAACCCTTGGGCGTTGAAGCCGCGGGCGGCGAGCGCGGCGGCATAGAGCGTGCCGTGCCGGGCGAATTGATGTTGGTCGTGGAGGCGCAGGATGTTGAGGCGGAAATCCCGCTCCTGCAGTCCGTTCCAGACCCAACCGGCGTCGGGCATGGCAGCGGCCTGCGTGCCTGAGGCATGGCAGGCACGGCAGTCCATTTCATCGGACACCGGCAAAACAATATCGTTGGAGGCAATGATCGCGTTGGAACTGTTGCGGGCGATGAGCCGCATCAGCGGATACGGGTTTTTGTTGTGGGCATCGTCGTAGGGCGAAATCGGGATACCTTCGGCACGCCACCAATTCACCGGGGTGGTAACACCCGCCGCCGGCGCGTTCAGGGTTTCAAAGAGCATGTTCTGCGGCGTGTTGGAAGTGCCGGGCATCGACCACCCGGCCAAGCCGCCCTCTGCCGCCCTCTGCCGCCAGCGTAGCCCCAAACAGTGCCTTGGCGTAGGTGTAATAATTGCCCTTGCCCATGGCGGTTGAATTGAACGAGCCGCTGGGATCGGCGACGGCTTGGTAAGTGACCGTGTAGCCGGTGCCGGTCTTGACGAGCTTGCCGTTGACGATGAGCTGGGCCTCAATGGTGTTGTAGGGTGGCAGGATGGAGAACACCGAGTAATCACTGTCCATGCAGTGCATGCCGAGATTGTTCCAACTCAGAAGCTGGTTGTTGGCCGCGTCGCTCTGGGTCGCCATGGCAAGCAAGACACAGGGAAGGATGAATTGGGTTGCACGCATGATCCGAGGGGTTACGCTAATGGCGGAGCATATGGCCGATTTGTCAATAGGGTGGGCGGAAATAGTTTCTCGAATTGTGCGATTGGCCTGGCTGGGCGGTGTCATGACCGCGGCTTGCGGTGCGCACGTCATGGCGGAGGCGGCGCCTCCCGTGTTGAGCATCAGCGCGGACTATCCCGCCGCTGCCGGCCCACTGGATAAGGCCCGCCTGCTCAACGGCTCGGTCGGCGGCTACGAGCCGATGCAAAACCTCAACTGGTTGCCGGCCGCCTATGACAAACTGGCGGCCATCGGCATGCGCATGATCCGCCTGGATCATTTGGTCAACGACAAGTTCTATCGGGTGGTGGGCCGCGATGGCGGCGGCAAGTTATGTTTTGACTTCAGCCGCCTGGACCGGGTGATCCGCCCGCTGCTGCAAAAAGGGATGACGCCGCTGATGTGCCTGAGCTATTGCCCCGATGTGCTGATCCCTGCGGGCGGCGGCGACGGCAGCGTGCCTAACAACATGGACGAGTGGCGGCAGGTCGCGCAGGCCTATGTCCAACATTACAAGGACCTCGGCCACACCGGCTGGTATTGGGAGGTCTGGAATGAGCCGGACAACCCGGGGTTTTTCAAGGGTTCCACCCAACAATACCACGAGCTGTATGCCAGCACCGCCGCGGGCATCAAGGCGGCCGACCCGAAAGCCAAAGTCGGCGGTGCCGCCGACGCCAGCGTGCTCTCGACCACCGCCAGGCTCAAGCCGTTGTTAGATTGGATCAAGCAACATCCGGAGGTGCCGCTGGATTACATCTCCTATCACAAATACGGCGGCAGCATGCTGGATGAGAAGCCGCCCTACGACTTGGAATGGAACATCGACGAGGTGAGTGCCATGCTCAGCGCGTCCGGTCTGCCACCGCGCGAGATTTTCGTCACCGAATGGAATCTGACGCCGGTCATGGACGCGGGTGCGGGCGCGGACACCGATACCCACCGCATGGCCGCGGGTGCCGCCGCCCGGATGTACAACGCCCTCCAGCATCCGGCCTTGACCAAGGTCTTCTACTTTTCGCCCATCGAAGGCTACAACGCGGATCGCGTCTTCAATGGCGATCTGGGTTTGCTGACAGTCAATGGTCACAGGAAAGCCATCTACAACGTGTTCAGGATGTTTGCCAATTTGGGCGACACCCTGGTGGTGACCCGGGTCAGCGGACCTAACACCCATGACCACGCCACCCATGCCATGGTGACCAAAAACGCCGGCCGGCAGGTCGCGGTCATGTTATGGAATTACGCCGACCAGGCGGTGGCAGTGGATCTAACGATCGAGCACCTGCCGTATGCGTCCGGCGGCGAGAATGTCCGCCTCACCCACTATCAGGTGGATGCCGACCATGCCAATTATTTCAACGCCTGGCACGCCGGTCGCCGCGGCGATCCGGGCGGGCCGACCGAGGAACTTGAGCCGATGGAGCGCCGCATCATTACAGCAACCTCCAGCTTCAAGCGGTCGTTCACATTGCCAGCCTTTGGCGTGGTGGAAATCCTGCTCGATCCGGTCCCCGGCAACATGCAACCCGGCATCCTGCCCCTGCCCCGGACGCAACGGCAGCTCAACCACGCCGCCGCCATGGCGGTGACCGCCAGCTCATCGTTAGAGCAAGCGGGCTGGGGCACAACCCGCGCGGTGGACGCAATCACCCACAGCCTGCCGCGCACCCTCGGTTGGAGCAGCGCCGGCGCCGACACCCCCGACCAAAGCGAATGGATCTGCGTGGATCTGGGCCGGGTGATGCCGGTCGATTCGGTCAGACTCTATCCGCGCGATGACCAAAGGGCCGAGGGCGGCGGGTTTCCGGTCGATTTCAAAATTCAAACGTCCAGTGACCTTAAGCAGTGGACGGATGTGGACACCCGCGCCGGCTATTGCGGCGGGAACCCTGTGTTAGGGCCGCAATCCTTCAGTTTCCCCGTTACCCGCTGCCGTTACCTGCGTGTCCTGGCCACCAAGCTCAACAAAGTCCCATCCGGCGCGCGGCCCTATCGGTTCCAGCTAACAGAACTGGAAGTGTTTGGCAAAGACGGTTGATCATCGCATGACAAGCGGCCCTCGCCCATATCCAATGACCGCCACGGCCTTTCATAAGGAGCCACCACATTCCTGTGGTGGTTGCGAATGTGAGGTCCTTGAGGGCGTGCTCAAGGCTCTATCAAGGACATCCTTCCGCATGACGACAAGAATGTCGTCACTCCTTAAGTGTAAGAGGCATCCGCGCCTGCTCACTCAACGGGCAAGACTTGGCAAGTCCCGCGTCCTGATGGATTGTCGCCGATCCGTCGCGACCGTCGCTTGAGATCACGAGCACCTTGGGTGCGGCGGCATGTTCGGGTTTGGGATGCCACTCGGTGTACCCCGGAGTGAGCCCGCGGACCCGCGGTTGAATCCAGATTTGCAGAAAATGCAGCGGTGTGTCGGGTGACGGATTGAGTTCACTGTGGGTCACGCCCTGGCCCGCGCTCATGAGCTGGATCTGGCCCGGTTCGAGCACGCAGCCATTGCCCATGCTGTCCTTGTGTTCCAGCGCGCCCTCCAGCACATAGCTGAAAATCTCCATGTCGCGATGCGGATGCGTACCGAAGCCCCGGCCAGGTGCGACGCGGTCGTCGTTGATGACGCGCAAGGAGCGGAAGCCCATCTGCGTCGGATCGTAATAGTCGGCGAAAGAGAAGGTGTGGTTTGACTTGAGCGAGCCGTGGTCGGCATGACCGCGTTCGTCCGCCCGCCGGATGGCAAGTTGGGTTGTTTGTGTTTCCATCCGGCAAATTACACGCATTTATGGATTTGGGAAGGTGCCGTTTTCAGGCTTGGCAGGCCGCTTGGAAATGGATAGGGATAACCACGTCTGGTGGCTTGGAAAGGACTTTGGTGAATTTGTGCGATTGCAGGCACGCTTCAAAGCCTCTGCAAGCAAACCTCATGAATGCCTCCCGATTCGGTCTGCCTTTACTGCCAATTCCAAAACAGGTTCATACCGGCAGAAACGGTGCCCAACTAAGGAGGGGGGACATTCTTGTCCGCCTCTTCGTAGTTCGCGATGGACAAGAATGTCCATCCTCCTTATAAGGTGCATATGAATTCATTTTGGAATTGTCAGTAGTGACCATCGAAAAACATGGACAAGTTGGCAATAGGTCTTGCGACAGTATTGGAACACGTCAAGCGATGTGTCGTTGGGGTTGGGATTCTGGTTGCGGGTTGCGGGTCGCAGACGCTGGCCGAGGATGCGACACCCCCGGCTCTGCATGGCAACGCGGAATCTCTTAAGCCGGCCACTCCCCCGGACAAGGCCCGCTTGCCCAGCGAACCGGTGGTGCAGCTTGCGGTGGCCGCCACCGAGCGCATGCCGGCGTTGCCCTCGCCGCTGGCCATCCGTCCGTGGGCAGCGGTGGCACGCGAGTATTACACGGCGGTTTTCGATCCGAAGCGTCAAGGCGAAGGGTTTCCTGCCGTCGTGCTCGATGCCAACGACCGGTTCCGCATGAAGTCCTATCTGGAATCGCAGCCCGACACCGAGGCGTTCACCTGTCTGGCTGCCGTGGCCGGCGCCAGGCTTTGCGGCCTTGATCCGCAACACCTCCATGGCATCGACTTCCTCGCCCGCACCAGGGCATGGTTTGATCCCGAAACCGGCCTCTACCGCCACCGTGCGGGTGAGCGCGGCCCGGTGGTCCATGCCGATATCTACGGCTATTGGCCGGCGATCCTGGGCCTTGTTCTAACCGATCTCTATCCGAACGATCCCGCTTTGAAGGCCGCCGCTGTGCCCACGTTCCGGGCCTTTCATCAGATTGCCCGCGGGATGGGTGCGCCGGGCAATCCGAGCTTCGGCGATCTAGGCTGGAACTTCACCGCCAAAACCCCCGGCGGACGCAATGAACCGATGAACCGTCTCGGGCATGCGCCGGCGATCGCCTGGGTACTCATGGTGGGCGGCTCAACCACCGGCGCACGCGATATGTTAGAGTGTTCCCGAGCGGCCATGCAATGGCATATCGATCACCCCGGCCGCTATGAAATCTCCCATGTCATGGGACCGCTCACCGCCGCACGCCTCAATACCATGGAGGGCAATAACCTCGACCTCGGAAAAGTTCTCAGCGCCTGGTTCGGCGACGGCCCGCGCAAGCAATGCCCGTGGCAGGTGACGCGCGGGACCCGCTTGGAGGGCATCACCTGTGATGGTCTCGACGGTGCCCGCGTGGGTGAGGATTTCTATGCCTTCACCATGGGCAGCTTGCAAAACCCCGCGTGGCTCGTCCCTGTGGCCCGCTATGATCCACGCTATGCCCGCGCCATCGGCCGCTTCGCCCTTCACGCGGCGAATTCCTGCCGCCTGCTGCAAGGCGAGGGATTGCCTGCGGATCATCAGGACCACGCCGCGTGGAAGGCAAAGTGCGATCCAAAAAATTTGTTCTTCTATGAGGGGTTGCGCACTTGGGATCCGTCGCCGCAACGGTCGCTGCGCCCCTATGCCACCGGCGATCCGGTGCTCAACGGTTGGGCCGGCAAACCCAAAGTCCCGCCCGCAGAGTATCATGCCCAAAAGAAGCAATGGTTCGGCGAAAAACCCTACAACATCTCCCTCTACATGGGCAATCATATCGGCTTCCTCGGTGGTATCATGACCCCCACCGATGTCCCGGGCATCCTGTCCTGGGATTGTGTGAAAACCGATTGGTTCCATCCGCCGGCCTTTCCCACGCGCCTGGTTTTTAATCCCTATCCGGATGCAAGATCCGTCCGCCTCGACCTCGGACCGGTTAGAGTTCATGTCTATGACTTGGTCTCACGCAGCTATTTGGTCAAGGCCGCCTCCGGCCTGGCATCCATCAAACTGGCCGCAGACACAGCTGCGGTGCTCGTACTGATTCCCGCGGCGGCTCCTCCTCCAACCAACCAGGCCAACCGCTTCGTTTCCGGCACGACCGTCATCGACTGGAACCATCCCGGACCTGAATCCGCGCGTCGTCCTTAGGTCATAGTGAACTTTGTGGCCAATCCTGTTTTTAATCTAACAGAACTGGCAGTGCCCGGCAAAGGCGGATAGAATTCTCCGCATGACAAGCGACCGACGCCAATTCCTGATGACCGCCACGGGGGCCGCGTTGGCGGGTTGGGCTGCCCGCGCCATGGCTGCCGAGCCTGCCTCGACCGCCCCCGCTCTGCCGTCGCTGTTAGGCAACCGATTTTTCACCTTCAACACGGTGATCCGTGTCAACCAGATCGAAGTGACCCGCAACCGCAACGCCGGCGAGGACGAAGGCAACGACCATACGCCGGAGGCTGTGCAGGCGTTTCGCGACGCGTTTGAACGCGGCTGGCCCGGCGCGCGCATGACCTGGGCGATGAGCTGGCTGGCGTTGCAGGACCAACGGCCTAACTATAAGGCGATTCGCGAGTTGGTCGCCGGCTATCACCACAAGTATGGTGACGAGATCACCTTCATTCCCGGCGGGTATTTCGCCAATGTCTATAACACCCGCGAGCAAATCAACAAGGACCTGCACGACGCCTTGGCGATGGTTTCCAAAATGGTCGGCGGCGGTTACCGGCCGCGCAGCGTGGTGGCCGGCTATCTGACCGCCGAGAACCAGCGCTATCTGGCGGAGCAGGAAGGCATCCATGTCTGCCAGGGCAACATCTGGAGCCAATATGCCGTCGACAACGGCGATGGCGAGGGGTCCATCAACTACCCGTATTATCCGAGCCGCGAACACTTTTGCAAACCGGCCCAAGGCAAGGACGACTTCATCGATTGCGTGAACCTCGACGGTTGGACCTGCGACTTCATCAGCGCCCGCCACCCCGGCGCCACTGACAAATTCAACAGCCGCATGGGCGTCGGCCCGATCGAAACACTGGCGCAAGGCCGCGGGTCGCAGGAGGGCGGTCTGGGCCACATGCTGGCGACCACCGCCCAACATTTTGACAACGGCTTCGAGCGCAACGGCTTCGCCTGGGTCACCAATTGTTGGGAACTGTGCCTGGTCAAACAATTCGAGCGCCAGGGCATCAAGGATCCAGTGCAGTATCTAACAAAATACCTGCAGGCGGTCCGCCAGCGCTGGCCCAAGGTACTGTGCGTCACGCAGGGTGAGTTCGGCCTGGCCTGGCGCGAGGCCTTCAAGGACAATGCCAAGCTCGACTATCGCTTCGTCGCGCGCGGCAGCGGCTTCGGCGGGTCGGAGGAAAACCTGGAAATCCGCTGGTTCATGAACCGGGATTTCCGGCTCGCGCTGCTGCGCGATTGGAAGGCCAACGGGCCGGAGACGGTCATCGACTTCACCCGCTACGACCTCACCGCGCAGGAGCCGCAAGGCCAGGGCCGCAATTGGAGCCTGATCAACCGCATCAATCAAAAGGGCCTGCGCCAGCAGGACAAGCCAATCCCGCTGGCCTCATTGCCGGAAGAAGACCAGGCACTCATCCGCCGCCGCTATCCGGAGTTGGTGCGCCCCTGACACTGCCGGATCACTTGGCTCCGATGGTGCCTTAAGGAGAACCCGAACACGTGGGGACTTTGGATCGCAGAGTAACGTGAAAGCGCTAAGGAGCCACCACATTCCTGTGGTGGTCGCGGAAGCGGGTTCCATGATTGCGTGTTGAAGCCACTGTACATGGGCTGTCCTTCCGCACGACGACAAGAATGTCGTCGCTCCTTAAGTGTGGCCCCATCGGAGCCAAGTTAGTCGGGAGTGACCACATCGCCTCGCTGCGCTCGCCCTCCGGGCAGCCTATGGCTGGCTATCTCCGCTCCGGTTCCGAATCGCCCAGCTAACGGATCGCTCATCTCTTGCATCTCATGGCCCGGGCGGATCGGAGTCCGCCCTTCCTTGATTTTTTGCACTGCCCCTGACACTGCCCATGCACAGCAAGATGCCGATGCCGCCGATGAAGCAAAAGGAAGTGTCACCCGAAAATGGCGTCTCTGGCAAATGCAGCCTCAGGCCGTGGACAAGCAGGACGACACCTTCGGCGAGCATGAAGCCACCTGCGAACGGCAGGACCGCCGCGAATTTCTTCGGCCAGATGGCAAGCAACAGGTAGGCGATGCCAATGAACGTGAATACGCTTGAGGCCATTCTCAGCCAATAGTCGTACATGGGATCCGCCATGAGAGGGCCGGGGTCTATCCCGCCCACATATCCCAGTAGCTCAAAGGTCGTTTGCGCAGGCGCAAAGATGCCTGCAACGCAAACGCCCCAGCCAATGGAAGTGTATCCGAGAAAGCAATGCAGCAGCGTCCGCCGCGATAAATTTTGGAGCCTCTGCATCTCCTGTTCTAGCCGGCCTGGGATTCCTTGCCAAGACGAATGTTGGAGGTAAAGCAGGGCAGGGTAAAAAAGTTAGAACCGACCCGCGATGCCGAAATCGAGAGGCGTTTCAAGGAGGGGCGATTTGCCCGATGAATTCCAATGAGTCAGTCGGG
>CAIKDP010000098.1 GCA_903826205.1 Akkermansiaceae bacterium | reverse complement strand
GGGCCTCCACCAGGCGGACCTTGCCGTTGCCGGGGCCACGATAGAGATGGAATGTGTTGACGATGAGCAAGCCGCCGAGAATGAACGAAAACATCCCCGCAATGAGCGCGATCCGCGAACAGGCCCGCGCCCACACCTGCCGGATGGCATCGGATGCGGTTTGTTTGTTAGGCGAGGCGGACATATCGACAAGGGACTCAGTGTGGACTTGATCCGCAGGATGAGGTTTTGGGCGATAGATCAGTTAGATCGTCCGCTGATTTCCCCAAGGAGGGGCGGACTCCGATCCGCCCATGCCCGGGAAATGCCAATGTACGGTGGCGCGGCTCCATCTCTTGCCTTCGCATGGACCGCGGCGAATCGGAGTATCGCCGCTCCTTGATCCAGTCACCCATTTTCTCTCTGCTATCAGCCATTGGGCTCTCCTTTCGCGGGTGCTGGCACAGGGAGGGAAGACAGCGGCTGGAAGCCGCAGCTACGTTTTGCGGGTGCTGGCACAGGGATGCCCCGGCGCACCAGTTCATAAGGACAAGTGGAAAAACACCGAGCGCACGACACGCAACGACCGCTGTCGGTTTCGTAATCGTTAGAACCTGCCGGGAAGAAAATGCGGGCGAGCTTGAGTGCCAACACCAGCCCGAAGACCACTCCGATCCAACGCCCGAGGGTGACAAAACGCGCTTCCAAGGCCACCGCCTTGGTAATGACCGCCGGACGGTCCGCACCGTGTTGGAGGTAGGCGGTGAGTTCGTCGGGGGGTGGCGCTGGCAATTCGCCGCGTTCCTGCATCAGGACCAGCGTGGCCAGATTGCCATCGGGATGCAGCGCCAGACTGGCAATGCCGACCTTGCCGCCGGCCCAGCCGAAGAGCAACGCGGCCAACGGCACCATCAACGCCAGCAGGACAATCCGCTGGCGACCGCTGGCGATGCGCTCCCGCCCTTGTTTGGCCGGCATCGGCGGATTCAACGCACCGAACGGACATGAGTTCTCGCACAAGCGGCATTGGGTGCAGGTGTCCGGCGTGACCGTCGGCCGCCATCTGGCAAAGCGCGCCGCCACACCCAACAAAACACCATACGGGCAAAGGTAGCGGCAATACGGCCGGCCGACCCACATTGAAATCCCCAGCAAAACGGCCCCGGTGATGAGCATGCTGCGCGGCCCGGCCATGCGGAAAATCCCCACAAACGGGTCGAACTTGCAGATGATGAACAGGCTGCCGGTGGCGGCTAGCAAAACTGACAGCGCCAGATAGATCCAAGGCAGCACGCGCAAAATTTCATCCAGCCATCCCGGCACCTTGTGCGGCTTGACCAACACCAGATCCTGCAGCGCCCCGTGCGGGCAAACGCCGGCGCAAAAGCTCCGGCCCCAGATGAGCGCGACCGCCAGCGGCAGCGTGAACAAGGCAATCACCGCGATTGGCACCGCATACCCGGGATCCGCGATGCCAAGGGCGACGTTCTGGATCGACCCGATCGCGCACACACAACCGCGCCGCCAAAACCCGAAATAGGCCAGCGCCGCCAATGACAACACCACAATCCCCACACGCGAGCGGCGTTTCAGACTCAACCACGTGGCCGCTCCCAGACCGACCGCCAACACGGTCACATCCAGCCAACCGCCACCGCGCGCCTGCGGCGCGGCCACCACCGTCTCCGGCACCGCGTGATCGGAAAAATCCGGCGGCGGAAACCGCTGAATGCCGAACACGCAGTCCATGCTCACTAACAGCAGAAGCACCACCATCAGCGCGGGCAGGAGATAGGAGGATCCTGATAGGAAAACAGGCTTCCAGCCTGTGATGGCAGACAGCGCATCCTGCCTGTCCGATAATGCAACGACAGGCGGGACGCCCGTCGGCCCTGACAGGCGGGACGCCTGTCCTCCTGTCGAACCGATCCTATCGGGTGTCATTTGCCTGCAGCCCCCTTTCCACGCAGCAGGTAGGGCTTGGTCACCGGCACCTGGCGGAACGCCTGCGCCGGACACTCGCGCGCAATCGCGCAGATATTGCAGTTCACACAGCGGTCGTGACTCACCTGCAGGTAGAGCGAACCGTTGCCGAACATGTTGCAGCCTTTCACGCACTTGCCGCAACCGACGCAGAGGTCCTTGTTGATACTATATTCATAGTAGGGATCCTCGATGAACTTCCGTTGCAGCGCGCCGGTCGGGCACAATTGGTTCTCCGCCCCCTCGTCGAGGTTGATCGGCTCCGGCTCGAAGTAGCCGGTGCACAGCTTGCAGTAGCCGCACATGCTGAAGGAATGCACGCACTTGACGGCCGACACCTCGAGCACGCAGGCGGTCGCGCAACGGCCGCACTGGATGCATTGGTTGGGGTCGATCTGCCAGCGGGTGGCGGCCTTGCTCTCGCGTGTGCCGAGAAAGCCCGCCGCCGCGCCGAACCCTAACAATCCAACGCCGCGCGCGCCGCCCTTGAGCCAGTCGCGGCGGCTGAGCCCTTGTCCGGTGACTTGGGCAGCGGCAAGAGTCTGGCCGGATGGGGGCGGTTCATTGGCCGCAGAGTGTTCGGCAGGATGCCGGACACTGCCGGCGGGACGCCGGCGCTCCCCACTGGCATTGGACGATTCGTCAGTCATGGGCTTGCGGTTTGCGTTGCATGATGCGGATGGATCCGCCGACGCTGTCGAGAATGAGGATGCGGCCCTGTGGATCGATGGCGGCGTAGATGCCGGAGCCAAGGGAATCCGGGGTTCCCGCATTGGCGGCTTGCAGGTATTCCGGAAACGCTTCCGGCCCTGCCACCAAGCCGGTGAACTCGCCGGTGGAGTTATACAATTTCACCCGAGGCAGGCCTTTCTCGCAGGTGACAAAACTGCCGTCCGGGAACATGTCGAAACTCACGGGGTTGCAGCAGCCGCAGAATCCCTCAACCGCAAACGATCCCCTGCCCCACGCCAGCTCGAGGTCGCCCTCTAACGTGAAGGCCTCGATTTGGTGTTCACCGGGATTGGTCACGCGCAACAGACCGTCGGGTGCCATGCGGACACAGAAATACGGACTGGGCACCACAAAACCCTTGAGATTGCGCGCCGGATCGCGGGCCCCAATGACACCCACCGGCTTGCCCGTGGCATCAAGCACCTGCACCACCCGGTTGCCGGCGTCGGCCACATAAACCTTGTCACCCGCAACCGCCATCGCGGTGGGCAACAGCCCTGCGGGCAAACCGCTCCACACCGCCACCCCCGCCCCGTTCGCATCCAGCACCGTGATTTTTCCAGGCTGGCCGACCAGAATCTCCCCGGACGGACGCAAGGCCACGGACACCACCGCTTGCTCTAACGGAATGTTGAGAAGCCCTTCACCCGTGGGTGAGAATTTGCGCAGACCCCCGGCGCCGCCGACAAAAATCGTGCCATCGGCCGCCACCGCGATGGCGCGGGCGCGTTCCAGCCCGGACGCAAAGCGGGCGGTTTCCTCATAGCGCAACAACGCCGGATCGGAGGTCTGGAAGCGCGAGACATCGTAGGTGAAATCCGCGCCTAGCGGCGGCTTGGCCGCTGCCGCTTGCGGCGTGCGCCGGGTAAACCGGCTCAGACCCAGCCCGCTCAAGCCGCCAAGACCGACCACTCCCCCACCCCACGCCGCCGCCCGCAGCAGCGCGCGCCGCTTAAGGAGTGAATCCGTTCCCGTCGCCTCTTCCTCCCCCTTAAGGAGTGACGACATTCCTGTCGTCTCTTCCTTGCGCCCGCCGGTCAATTGTCCGTTAGATCCGTCGTCAGACATGGCTTCCAATGGGTTTGGCCGTGGCGCGGATTGCGGCTGGAGATTGCTGACTCTTCGCCTCCAGCGCCTTGGGCAACCCGCAAGCGGAAAACAACGGACACCCGCCGCACGGGTCGGCCTGCGGACAATTGCCGTGGAGGCTGCGCCAGCCCAGAGCCGACGCCACCCCGCCGAGAGCGAGCAAACCGCCACAGCGCAGACAGCCCCGGAGGATGTCCCGACGATGAATCATGCGTGGGATACTTTCGACGGGGTTCATTTCTTTCGCAAGTCCAAACACACCACGCGGGTCAGATCTCTAACAATCAAACGCCCGCCGGCCATTGCCATCGGCCCCCACGCGTCGTGGCCGTCGAGTACCTTGGCATGGGCGAGCGGCCGGAACCCGTCCGGGGTGGCTTGCGCCATCGTCATTTCGCCGTCGTCGTTCATCACGAAAATCTTGCCGTCGGCCACCAGGAACGGGCCGAGGCCGAAGCGGTGGTTCATGCCGCTGGCCCACCGCACCTTGCCTTGCAGGTCGAGGCAGACGAGTTCGCCGTTGGGGCGCACGCCGTAAAGGTGGCCGGCGTGGAGGATGGGCGTTTGCTGGGTGGCGCCAAACGTGTCCGCGTCCAGCCGGAAGGCGGGCTTGGCCTGCCATTTGCCGTCTTGTTGGGTCACCTCCAACATCATGCTGCCCGCCTCGTAGCCACCTGATAGAAAAATCCGGCTGTCGGACACCGGCACCGGTGAGGGCACCGTGGCGATGCTGATTTTCCACTCCGGGGTTTCCCACAACAACGACCCGTCATCGGCCGCAATGCCGGCCACGCCGCGGTGGCCGCAATAGACATAGGTTTTGCGCCCGCCAAGCTCCATCGGTGTGATGGAAACATGGGTCATTTTCCAGTCGCGCGGGTTGGGGGTTTTCCACAGCACCTTGCCGGTGGCAAGCTCCACCGCTATCATCAGACTGCTGCCCGCCGGCGCCAAGATCACCCGCCCGCCATCTATCAACGGACACTGGCCCGCATACCAGGCCGGCACCGTCGTGCCGTATTCCCTAACCAAATCAATGCCCCAGACGTATTTCCCGCTCACCGCGTCGAGGCAGCTGACGTGGCACTTCGGCCCGAGGCTCACGACAAATTGTCGGGTCACGGCCGGCACGGTGCGCGACATCCCGTGGTTGCGCTTGACCTTGAGCGGATAGGAGAATTTCCAGATCTCCTTGCCGTCCGCCAGCGACAGGCAGCGCAGGGCGTCGGTCTGGGCGGCGCGGTCGTAGTCCATCAGATAGACCCGGCCGTTGAGCACGGCGGCGCCGGCGTGGCCTTCGCCCGCGTCCACCGACCACACGGGTTTCGGTTCGCCGCCGGCCCAAGCCTCGGCCAAGGGTGTATCCTCGGGGGAAATGCCGTCGCGCTTGAGCCCGCGGAATCCCGGCCAGGCGCCCGGCAGGTCGGCGGCGCTGCCACCGGACGCGCTGAGCGTTGCCTTTTCGAGGGGCGACGCGCCGCTGGTATCGCCCGCCCCATCGCCGCCAAACAGCGGCAGCCGCAGCGGAGTCCACCCTTCAGGCAAGCGCGTCCCCCAGATATAGGCCAGCACGCCCGCCGCCACAAACCCGAGCGCCGCCGGCAAATATTTGGCAAGAATGACGCTGCAACGGTTCATGCGAAAGAGGGTGCTGAATGAAAAACCATCGGATATGTTTTTCGGAGGGGTAGGCATTTCCCAATCCCTTGTCAAGAACACCCCAGAGCCATGGCTACCGGTGGGGCTTGGCACATCCGTTAGAACCGGACGCGCGGCGGCTGTCACAGCAGGGATACAGCCGCCGAATAGCCACCGGCAGCTACTCCTCCAAGAGCGCTTCCGCCGAAATATGCAGCAGCACCCGGTCGCCCACATAGGCCCGGCCCTCCAGCATCGCCTTGCGGATGCGCGGCACCAACTCGACGATTTTGACCTCGATGCGCACCTCATCTCCCGGACGCGCCGGGGCTTTGAAGCGCACGTTCAGCGACCGTGCCACCGAACCCGGCCCGGGCAACTGGGTCGCCAACACCGCCGAGAAAAAACCCACCAGCAGCACCCCGTGGGCGATGATGCCGCCAAAGCGCGGCTCGGCGTAGGCTGGGTCGGTATGCAACGGGTTATGGTCACCGGTGACCTCGGCAAAGCCGGCGATCATGGCCGGGGTGAGGATAACGGTTTGGCTGGCCGTCTGGCCAAGGGAGAGTTCAGCGAATTTCATGGATGGGGGGATGGGTCTGGATTCATTGTCGTTCGATGCGCTCCGCCTCTGAACGACTCGCGGCAAAGCCCGTCCCGAGAAGTTGACTGCCGCCGCCGCCAATGACAAGTTTTGCTTTCGCGCTTGGTCCGCGGTCCCCATGCTTCCGTCTTGACCCTGGGTGCCGCCATCCGGACTCTCGCCGGGTCACGCACAACACCTTCCCGAAACTCCCATGATCCGCCACTTCCTCTTTACGGGTTTGCTCCTCACCGTCCAGGCCCTTGCCACTGATGACGCGATGCTGACCCTTCCGATCCGCTTCCACCTGACTCAGGGGGCGACCATGACAGTAAAGGGACAGGCGATGGAGGTCTGGGTGACGCCCGCGGATCTCACCGGCCCCGTGCTGGCCGAGGTCAACCGCATTTGGAAATCGGCGAACATCCGGTTTGTGATAGAACGCGCCGAGGTGGAGCCACTGCTCAAGCCGGCGGATGTCAACGAACTGCTGCGGAGTGTCGAGAACGCCAAGCGCGGCGAGGAGGAGCTTGCCGGGTCCGGTCGCACCGCAAACATCGCCAAGCTGCTCGACCCCGCGCAGCGCCACCCGACCGCGCACAACGTCTATCTGCTGCCGTACATCGGCTCGACCTATCAGGGTTATGCGGCGATGGGAGGCAGGCAGGTGGTGGCCGGCGTGTGGACCGACAAACCCTCGCGAGGCAAGCAACCGCCCGTGAAGACCTTGCTCGTTGAACCCGAGCCAATGAAGGTCGGTTCGCTCGCACGGACAGTCGCGCATGAACTCGGACACAACCTTGGCCTCACTCATCCGCCCAAGGATGAGGCGTCACCCGTCGGTCGGCTGATGGGTGGCGGCAAGCAGGGCTATGCGCTAACGGCCGAGGAAATTGCCAGGGCCCGCCGGACCGCAGGGAAGCACCTGGCGGGCGGCAGGGGTGAGCGCTGAACATCACCCATGAACATCGGCGGCACCCAATGACACGACTCCTTCAAGCCCGGCACCGAAAGCGGACGTGGTATCTGTTGGCGTTCATCGTGACGATTGCCTTGGGCCTGGCATCGAGACGCTTCCCGCATATCCTTCCGTCGGCACTGGGCAAATATCCGGGAGACGCGCTATGGGCGATCATGGTGTTCTTCGGCATGGGTGCGATCTTTAACAAGGTTCCCAGCTTCGAATTGGGCTGCGGGGCGCTCGCCTTCTCATTCGGCATCGAGGCACTCAAGCTCTGCCAGGCACCGTGGCTGGTGAGTCTGCGGCACACGACGCCGGGCCATCTGGTCTTCGGGCATGTCTTCGCGTGGCAGAATCTTGTCGCGTACACGGTCGGCATTCTTCTGGGTCTGTTAGTCGAGGCCCTCGTCGTGCCGGGCCCGCGCACGGCTGAAGGCACCGATGCGCTCTGAGGATTCATCCTGAAAACCGAAATTCAACCCTATATTCGGTTGGATAAACCACGGATTACACGGATTTACGGATTAAAATAGGTTTCATATGCAACTTCTCCGAAGTTGCATATGATGAAATAATCCCATCCAAAAAATCCATGGTTTTCATCCACATTGTAGGAATTCAACTTCGGAGTTCGGATATAAACAAAGTCCTGATGGGGCCGTTTTCTCCCGGTTAATGCACCGACACAATCACCAGCATAAATACCATAAACCAGCACCCCACTGGCAGGACCAGGAGTGCCCACTTCCTCTCCATGAACACGGCCATAAGCAACAGGCATGAAACGACTGACTGGATGAGGCAGATGGCGGAACCCATGGTGCAGGATGCGGTGCAGGACATACTCGTGGAAAAGAACATGAACCAGACGGCGAGACCGACCGAGACGATTTGCACCCACCCCATCACACGGACAAAGGAAAACATGCGCCTCGTATTCATGGCATCAGTGTAACGCGTCGCAATAATCACGGGAAATCGGGAGAGTTGGATTTCGCATAAAACTCGGAATGAGCGCAGGGGGATACGTGCAGAATGTGGAAGGTTCCCGCATGGCAGGCCGACGGAGTGCAGGGCTTTGAGCCGGAGGC
>CAIKDP010000097.1 GCA_903826205.1 Akkermansiaceae bacterium | reverse complement strand
CGCGCCCTCCCCTGAGTCATCATTTTGGCCCGGGATGTGGGAGGTGCCTGTCGGTTTTGCGTTGCCGCCAAATCCGGTTTTCAACGAGGTCCGGCGACAATTGGAAAGGACCGCGCAGCACACCGGTCGCCGGTCAATCCGCAACGTGATGGCTGGCAGTCAGGAGTCGGGTGGGACGATCTGGTTAATAACTAGGTATCCAGTTGGCCGTCAGCGGTTTTCCCAGATCATTCTGCGGGCGTAGTGCCGACGTTCAGGGTGTTGCCGCGCCGGCCATAGGCGAAGGTGACGATGAAGCCGTCGTTCTTGGGTTCGATGGCGGCATGATATTCCTTGTCGGAGGGTCCCTCGCGGAAATAGAGGGATGTGGATTGGATGGTATTGATTGTTGGGGGCATGATTTTGGATGGGTTGGTTGTTAGTTTGAGGGTTGGGAGTCATGGGCATGAAGAAGCCGCCGAGGCGGTGCAGGGCGGCTGTGGATTGCACGGATGTTCAGGATTGCTGAACGTGCGTGCGGAAAGGGAGCGGAGTTACGGAGGTGCAGCGGTATCCAATATGCTTTTGACTTGGCATGCCACCGACGGCTGGGTTATCAATTCGCCTAAGCACGGACATTGTGGACAGGTGCCATTCCCGGCCATCCGTCCTTGTCCTAACATCAGGAAAGGTTGTTTATGAAAACATTGGTCGTCTATTGGCATCCAGAGCCCCAGAGCTTTAATGGCGCGATGTTTCGCACCGCATGTGAGACACTTGCCGAAGCAGGGCACGAGGTCCGGGGTTCCGACCTGCATGAGATGGGCTTCGATCCGGTTTCCAGCCGGAAGAACTTCTCGACCGTCAAGGACCCCGACTATCTCAAACTGCAGATCGAGGAAATGCACGCGACCGAGGTGAACGGGTTTTCGCCGGAGATCGAATCGGAGATCGCAAAGGTCGAGTGGTGCGAGCTCATGATCTGGCAGTTTCCGCTATGGTGGTTCGGCTTGCCGGCAGTGCTTAAAGGCTGGGTTGACCGGGTCTTTGCTATGGGGCGCACCTATGGCGGTGGGCGGATTTACGAAACCGGGGTTTTCCGCGGCAAGAGGGCCATGCTGTCGCTGACCACTGGAGGCCCGGCAGAGGCGTATGTCAAAGGCGCGTTCAACGGGGACATCGCCGCGATCCTGCGGCCGATTCACCGGGGCATGTTGCAGTTTGTCGGCTTCGATGTGTTGGCGCCGCAGATTGTCTATGGACCGGTCCGCCTGACGGACGAACAACGGAGGCAGCAATTGGCGGACTACGCCGCGCGTCTGCGGGGAATTGCCAACGAACCAACCATCGATGTGGGCATCTACTGAGGGGAAATTTCCCTGACGGACAGTCCTGATATGAGCAGAACAACGTCCATCGCAATTCTCTGCTTGCTTGCGCTCTGCGCGGGTTGCGGCAGTCATTCCAAAATCAGGAAGCTGTCCGCGCCTTCAATCATCGTTGCCTTTGGCGACAGCCTGACATCCGGGACAGGCGCCAACCAGGAAGAGAACTACCCGTCCGTGCTCTCAGTGATGATCGGCTTCAAGGTTGTCAACGCAGGCGTGGCCGGGGAGGATACCACTGCGGGCCTCCGCAGGCTTCCCACAGTGCTGAAGGACGAGCGACCGGATCTCGTCATCCTTTGTCATGGTGGCAATGATCTGTTGAGAGGGCAGGACGCAAGCATCACCATCGCGAATCTCAACGCCATGATTGAGATGGTGAAGGCTGCGGGCGCGGACGTTATTCTGATTGGCGTGCCGAAGCCTGCGCTGTTTCTCAAGCCGGCCCCGTTCTACCAGGAGATTGCAACCAAGCGCGGCATTCCGTTCGATGCAAAGTCCATTACCAAGATCCTGTCGACCCCGGCGCTCACGAGTGATCCGGTGCATCCGAATGCAGGCGGGTACAGACGGCTTGCGGAAGCGATCAAAACACTGATCAGCAAAAGCCAAGGATAATAGCATCATGGAACAAGATGCCAGGAGCTATCCACCTTGAATAATGGTGGGAGTGGTGGGTGCCACGGTGTCGAGCCAGTCGTGGACGTTGGCCAGGGATGAGGGGCTGATGACCCAGCCGGGCACTCCGCAGTGAAGGCAAAGCCCGGCAAGGAGATGGCGTGATTCCCGCAGTGTGGAAAGCCGGTAGCTGGCGATGTACTGCCCGAGAACGGGAGCATTGGCCGCAATAGCCGCTTCCTTCGTGCCGACAAAATCATACGTGTGTGGATAACGGGCGTCGTAGAACTCAACCAATGGCTCATCATGCCTGTTGGTTAGGCACATTTCGGCGCCATGTCGTTCGCCCGTGCGGACGAGACGGACACGGAACGGGAAGCCACAGGCTGCATCAGAGGTGTAAGTGGGGGACATGGGAGTGGGGTTAGTTGGGGTTGGTGTTGGGTAGAATGTCACGGAGAGGATCGAACTCCCCGTGGCTTGATTGCCGCTGCTCCTGAGACACACCGCGAGACGCGGTGGTCACGGACTGCGGCTGGGAAGCCGCAGCTACGGCGCCATGCTCAATTCGTCTGGCTGATGCGCCGGCCGGTGCGCGGTCCGGGGTTGGTGTGGCTGGCGGCTTCGCGGGCACGGCCCTTGGCCCAATGCCGGAGTGCCGCAATCTGGCCGTCCATGAGCTGTGCCAGCGGCACGGTATGGGTCATGGCCTCCAGTATGTCTTTGGCCTTGGGTTCCCGTCCTTCGGCGTATGCCTCGTGCAGGGCGTCAATGAACACGGCCTCGATCTCGGCACCGGTGAATTGCTCACAGGCGCGGGACAGGACCACCGTATCGAAGTCGGTGGGCTTGCGCTGGTAACGGCTGATGATGATATCCCAGATTTGCGCACGCTCCAGGGCGTCGGGCAGATCGACGAAGAACATCTCGTCGAAGCGGCCCTTGCGCAGGAACTCGGGCGGGAGTTTGGATACATCATTGGCGGTCGCCACCACAAACACCGGCTTTTCCTTTTCCTGCATCCAGCTCAAAAACGAGCCGAACACGCGGGAGGAGGTGCCGCCATCGGTGGAGCCGCTGGACTTGCTGCCTGAGAAACCCTTTTCGATTTCATCAATCCACAGCACGCATGGTGCGATGGCCTCGGCGGTCTGAATGACCGAGCGCAGGTTGGCCTCGCTCTGCCCGACGATGCCGCCGAACACGCACCCCATATCGAGGCGCAGCAGCGGCAGGCCGAATGCCCCGGCGGTTGCCTTGGCAGTCAGGGACTTGCCGGTGCCGGGGATGCCGACAATCAACAAACCCTTGGGGGCGGGCAGGCCATAGGCTTTGGCAGAGG
>CAIKDP010000096.1 GCA_903826205.1 Akkermansiaceae bacterium | reverse complement strand
CGCGACAATCGGATGGTCCGATCGGACCATCCGATTGTCGCGCCAACTTGTTAGGACAGGTGCCTGAAGAGGGCGCCAATGTGCAGAAGTGAAAACCCATGTGCATGCTTTGCGAAACAGTCGGCGCTGGCAGTGAGTGGGGCACCCTTTGGCGGGCAGGAAACCGCTTGACAGATGCTGCCACTTATTCTACCATTAAGCCATGAGAATTACCATTGATAAAGCCGGGCGCCTGGTGCTTCCGAAACCGATCCGTGATCGGTTCAATCTGGTATCGGGGACGGAGCTGGAAGTGGAAATGGAAGCCGACGGGGTCCGCTTGCGGGTGCTTGACGGCGGGCCGTCCTTGAGCCGGAAGCAGGGGATCGTGGTGCATCACGGCAGCAGTGTGGTCCACCTTGACGTGGCCGAGTTCATTCGCGGTGAACGGGAGGCACGGGCGCAGCAATTGGGGGCAGCGGGAAGCACCCAGCCATGAAAGTTTGCTTCGACAGTTCGGTGTTGGTCGCCGCGGTGGTTGATCAACTCTCCAATCATGAGTCCGCCTGCGCCTGTTTTGTCCAGTATTCTCAAGGCAAACATCACGGGTGCTGTTCGACACATGCTTTGGCCGAATGCTACGCCACACTGACCGCGCTGCCATTGCCAAGGAAAATCAAGGCCACTGAGGCCCTCGTCTTGATCGAGGAGAATTTCATCAAGCGTTTGGAGATTCTCACGCTGACTCAAGCCGACTATGCCGCCGCCCTCATCCGCAGCAGCCAACTCGGGCTGGTGAGCGGCGTGGTATACGACGCACTGCATCTGGTTGCCGCCGAGCGGGCGGGCTGTCAGAGGATCTACACCTATAATCTCGCGCATTTCCAACGACTCCAACCCCATGGGATCATCGTGACCGCGCCCTGATCGGTGGCGAATATTCCGGTAATATCGGGAAGTTTGCGTCGCGAATCACGCGGGTCTTTACAAGTCGGTCAATCCCTGCCAAATCCCATTCAATTTAGCCCGCTTGCCGCCACTCCTCACCCGTCCCCTTCATGCCCAAAGACACCTCCATCCACAAAATCCTCGTCATTGGCTCCGGCCCGATTGTCATCGGCCAGGGCTGTGAATTCGACTACTCCGGCGTCCAGGCCTGCAAAGCGCTCAAGGAGGAAGGCTATGAGGTTGTGCTCGTCAACTCCAACCCGGCCACCATCATGACCGATCCGGAGTTTGCCGACCGCACCTATATTGAGCCAATCACCCCCGAAGTGGTGGAAAAAATCATCATTCGTGAAAAGCCCGACGCCCTGTTGCCCACCCTTGGTGGTCAAACCGCCCTCAACACGTCGATGGCGCTCTTCAAATCCGGGGTGCTCGACAAGCACGGCGTCAAGATGATCGGTGCCAACGCCGATGCCATCGACAAGGGCGAAGACCGCCAGCGCTTCAAGGACGCCATGCTCAAGATCGGCTTGGATCTGCCGCGTTCGGGCACCGCCCACACCCTGGAGGAGGCCAAGAAAGTCGCCGAGCAAATCGCCACCATGCCGCTCATCATCCGGCCCGCCTTCACGCTCGGCGGCCAGGGCGGCGGCATCGCCTACAACCGCGAGGAGTTCGATGAAATCATCACCCGCGGCCTCGACCTCTCGCCAGTCTCGGAAGTCCTCATCGAGGAGTCGCTGCTCGGTTGGAAGGAGTTCGAAATGGAAGTCATGCGCGACCGCAATGACAACTGCGTCGTCATCTGCTCGATCGAAAATCTCGACCCGATGGGCGTCCACACCGGCGATTCCATCACGGTGGCCCCCATCCAGACTCTAACCGACCGCGAATACCAGATCATGCGCGACGCCTCGTTCGCGTGCATCCGCGAGATCGGCGTGGAAACCGGCGGGTCTAACATCCAATTCGCCACCGATCCGAAAACCGGACGGATGATCGTCATCGAGATGAACCCGCGGGTGTCCCGCTCGTCCGCGCTGGCCTCGAAGGCCACCGGTTTCCCGATCGCCAAGATCGCCGCCAAGCTGGCCGTCGGGTACACCCTTGACGAACTCCCTAACGACATCACCCGCGAAACCCCCGCCTCCTTCGAGCCAACCATCGACTACGTCGTCACCAAAGTCCCGCGCTTCACGTTTGAGAAATTCCCCGCGGCCAATCCGGTGCTCACCACCTCGATGAAATCCGTGGGCGAGGCGATGGCCATCGGCCGCACTTTCAAGGAAAGCATGCAAAAGTGCCTGCGCTCGCTGGAAACCGGCCGCTGGGGGTTTGGGTTCGACAAGAAGGATCCGCTCAACCCGACCCGCGACGAAATCACCCGCAAGCTCCAAATTCCCAACGCCGAACGCATCTTCTGGCTGCAGACCGCCTTCACTAACGGTTGGACCCTCGACGAAGTCCACGCCGCCACCCAGATCGATCCCTGGTTCCTCGGCCATCTGCAACAAATCGCCGAGGAGGGTGCATGCATGGGCGACCCGGCGGGGAAGACAGGCGTCCCGCCTGTCAGGGAAGACAGGCGGGACGGCTGTCAGGATACCTCAGGACAGGCGGGACGCCTGTCTTCCCTAACATCCGAGACGGATGTTCTCCGCCGCCTCAAAAAACTCGGATTCTCCGACCGCCAGATTGCCATGGCCCACGGCACCACCGAAGATGCCATCCGCGCCCAGCGCAAGGCGGCCGGCATCATCCCCACCTATCGGCT
>CAIKDP010000095.1 GCA_903826205.1 Akkermansiaceae bacterium | reverse complement strand
GGCATCAACAATGATTTCCTCTTCGAGTTGGGGGCCCGCTATCACTTCTGAAGATTGTCGAGGCTCTTGGCCCTTTGATTTCCGAGCGCTCAGAAGGTCGGACTCCCGAGTTGTCACCACTTGTCACGGAGATGGAACTCCGTCGGCTCGGTGGTCCGTGCTGTAAGGATCTTCGGAGCTCACGCCGGGCGACACTGGCGTCATCGCGGCGTCATCGCGGCACCAAGTCAATGAGGTATCGTCGGGACTTGGAGCCGCCCATGGCGCCAACATGACAGAACTGTAATCATGAGCTGTGGCCGCGGTTCATACACACGGCGTCTATTCTTTCGAAAGGCTCCAATGCAGAGCGTTTCCAACCAACGACACTAACAACAATATGAAAACAATTCGAATCACAACATGGATAGCTGCGGCATTATTAACCACGGGCACCGCACTGGCTCAAGGCGGACCCAATCGCCACGGCGCCGGACACGGTGGGCCGCCACAAACCGACGAAGAACGCGCCGCTCGCCAGGAGGCTTGCCAAAAGGCAAATGGCGGCGCGTGCGTCGGCCAGGGTCAGGCCAAAGGCTGGTGTCAGGGCCAAAGCAACGGGCAAGGCAGGGGGCAAGGCAACGACCAAGGCAAGGGGCAACGCCGGGGTCCGCGTGACGGCAGCGGCCCACGCGGTGGCGGTGCCGAGTGCCCCGCCGGAAATTGATAGAACCGGCGTGGACGATTGGGGCGGTTCGCAAGGACCGCCTCAATCTCCAGGCCTCTCCCCAAGCTCACTGTTTGATCCACAGCACAAAACTCGTCCACCCGGATTGGCTTGCCTGAAGTTCCAGTTCACCACCATGAGCCCGCGCGATTTCGCGTGCCAGGCTCAGCCCGAGTCCGACTCCGTCCACCTGCCGCTGTCTCGCCACATCCACCCGGTGGAAGCGGGTGAAAACCCGGGCTTGGTCCGCCTCGGGAATCCCGGCGCCGGAATTACCGATTGTTAGGATCACCTGGTTATTCCGCAATTCGAGATCAACCCGGATTTTGCCGCCGGGTTCATTGTATTTCACCGCGTTGACGAACAAATTGAGCAACGCGGTGCGCAGCAAGACCGGGTCGGCCTGCACCGTGATTCGCGGGACGAGGTTCACCTCGAAGTCCAGCCGCAGTTCCTCCGCGAGCACACGGGCGTCTTCAATAATGCCCTCCAGCATGGGTGTTAGATCGATGGCTTCATTTGCCGGCTTGAGCTGTCCGGCGTCGGCTCGGGCGAGCAGAAGCAGGCCGCGGGTGATCGTCTTGAGCCGCTGGGCTTCATCTAGCAGATTACTGAAGACCTGCTGCTCCTTGGAGCCTGGGCATGCCTCCTGAAGCGCGTTTTCAAGCTCACCCTGCATGATGGCGAGAGGGGTTTTCAGTTCGTGCGAGGCATCAGCGCTGAAGCGGGTGGCCTGTTTGAAACTGCTTTCCAAACGATCCATCATGCGGTTGAGCACCAGGATGACACGGGCGATCTCCGGATCCTCGTTAGATATGGGAATGCGCTGATCCAGACCGCGTGCGGTGACCCGCTCGGCAGTGTTGGCGATCACCCGCATCGTCCGCAGGGCGCGCCCGGCGACGAGCCAGCCACCGACACCCACGAGAGTCAGGGCCAGCGGTAAGGCGCATAGGAAGACATTGCGCAGGTGGTCCAACTCGGCGCATGTTTGCGCCGAATTCAAGCCGATGATCAGGGTGGTGTCCGCAGTGCCGAGCATGCCCAGACGCCATTGGCCCAGCGCCGTGCTGAGAGTCAGAAATTTTGGCACCTTGGTGAATGCTGCCTGACCGCCTCCGCCCCCGGGACCCGGGCCGCGCCCCATACCTCCCCGTCCCCGACCGCTGCGCAAATCACCTTCAGCGCCGGAAGTCGCTGCAGCAGCGGAAGTTTTCGGATCCACCGCAAGGGAGCAATCAAGTTGCGCGGGATTGAAGTCCTTCGGCCAGTCTGACGAGGTATAAAGAATGTTTCCATCAGCGGCGTCCTTGACCATCAGAATGACTTGATCCCGGTGATCTTCTCCGAAAATGAACCCGAGGGCTTCGTCGAGTCGCTTGAAATCGCGGCGGTTGGTGATCCACCCCGGATGGCGCGTGCCGATTGAACGGATTTCAGTGTCCAGACTTTCAAGTTTCTGCTTGGAAATCATGAAAAACGCCACCCATCCGAAACCCACCAGCACCACTCCGGATATGAGCGTGGAAAGCAGTGCGATCTTGAGGCGGAATGTCGGCGGTTTCATGTGTCCGGTTTCATGCGGTAACCCACACCACGAATGGTCTCGATGAGTTTCACATCACCTTCGCCATCCACCTTCTTGCGCAGGCGCTGGATGTATACCTCCACCAGATTCGTGCCGGGGTCGAAGTCATAGTTCCAGACCCGCTCACAGATTTGGGGCCGCGTAAGCACCCTGCCGGGGGATCTTGCAAGCTGCTCTAGCAATTCAAACTCGCGGGCGGTCAATTCGATATGCCGCCCGCCTCGCGCCACCTCGCGGGTGAGCAGGTTCATCGTCAGATCGGATACTGCTAGAATACTTTGACTCGCACCCGAGGCCCGACGCGTCACGACATGCAACCGGGCGATCAACTCCTCGATGAAAAACGGTTTGGTGAGGTAGTCATCGGCACCGAGGTTGAGGCCTTCGAGGCGTTCGTTCAATTCGCTGCGGGCAGTGAGCAGGATGACGGGCACGGCCAACCTGCGTTCGCGCAGATTGCGCAAAATGCTCAGTCCGTCCCGCCCCGGCAGCATGATGTCGAGCACCACCGCATCGTAGGGCCGCGTGGTCACCGCAGTGAAACCCTCGTCGCCATGGTGGCTGACGTCCACCACAAAGCCCTGCGCCTCTAGCCCCTTGCGGATGAAGGCAGCGATCTTCTTTTCATCTTCGATGACGAGGATTCTCATGGCGGACGACTGTCGCTGACTCGATTTCTAGCAGTGAGGGGTGGGCTTGCATAGACGAAATACCACCTCCGGCGGAACTGCTGTGGGGAAACTGACTAACAATTATGAACCGGGACCCCTCCGGCAGATTACAATTTATTTAGAATCCACAGGCATGGTTCGTCACGGTCGGCCTTGCGCCTCGTCTTGTGCCGCCGCTTCGCCACGTTCAGAATCCCGCCAATACAAGGAATCAGCCCCTGATCACGGACGGTGACGGGATCGACCGCCCCGGAATTCGCGGGTTTCCGCTGCCTTTGGGTCCGCAAGGTGGCATGCGGTGCCGTCTCTTCTGCTTGCGCAACCGGGTTAGACGGCAAATCCTTGCCCGTTGCCCATCGCATGTGCCGTGCCGGTCAGTTAGCATGCCGGCACATGGCGGGGTCACCCGACTGCCTATCATGGCCAACAATGCCACGGATATTTCCGATAGTTTGCTCGAAGCCGCACGCGGCGGGAGCGAGGTCGCTTGGCGGCAGTTGGTTGATTTGCTCTACCCATTGGTGGCGTTAACCATCCGCAACCACCTGCGGCGCGAGGCTGACCGCGACGATGTGGCGCAGGAAGTGTTCGTCAAGATTTTTGCCAACCTCGGTCAGTATGCAGGCCTCCAACCCTTCGATCATTGGGTTTCACGCATCACCCTGAACGCTTGCCGCGACTGGCTGCGACGCATCGCCGCCAGACCTCTAACATGCCACAGCGACCTGACGGATGACGAGCGCGAGATTCTGGAGCGCACGCTGGCCGATGACGCTCCGGCTTCGGACGATTCTCCCGCCATGCTGCATGAGTTGCTCGAGCGCATGCTCGCCGCGCTGGCCCCGCGTGAACAAATCGTCATACGCCTGCTTGATTTGGAGCAACGATCGGTGCAGGATGTATGCAGCCACACGGGTTGGGGGGCCTCCAAAGTCAAGGTCACCGCCATGCGTGCCCGCCGTAAACTCGCCGATCAAATGCAACGTCTGGAAAGGCGCTCGCCCCCACCCTAAGTATGAATGATTCTGAACAGAAGTGGCAAAAGCTGGTGGCGGCCGCCCGCCGCACCAGCCTCCCTGCGGACGAACCCCGCTCGCCTCCCGCCGGATTCGCCTCGCGGGTTGTGGCCATGCGTGAGGCGATCATTGGCCTCGCACGCGTGCTGTTGTGGCGGCGCTGGTCGGTCACGGTCGCCATCCTCTGCATCATCATTTTTGTCATGACCTTCACCATCTATCAATGCACGGCCCCCCACCCCCCGCTCATCGAGACGCCAGAGCTCCTGCCACTCACCCCTTGATCTCATGAAACCTTCCCTTCGCGACTATCTGGCCATCAGCGCCGCCCTGCTCGCCATTCTGCTTTGCGGCTACGGCATCGGTTTCCTCGTCGGTGAGCGCAGCACCCTCCTGCGCCTCAACGAGGCCTCAGCAGTGTCCCAAGGGCGTGCCGATTGGGCCAGCGCCACCGTCCAACGTCTGACGCGTGAACTCTCCCTCAGCCCGGCCCAACAAGCGGCCGTCACCAACGAAGTCGCACTGACGGCCCCCCCCATCGCCACGGCCCGCCACCAAGCCATGCGCCAATACCGCCGTGCTTTGATTGATCTCCACCAACGCCTGCTGCCTCACCTTGACGCCAAACAATGCCAATTGGTGGAGGAAAGCCGCCGGCAATTGCAACTATCGCTGGATAAGGACACGCCAACATCCGATTGATCTAACAATTAACATGGAGTTTTGATTATGAACCGAGCAACCTTTATTCTAGGATTTTCACTGCTGGTGGTAGCGGCCACCTTGGCCGTCTCGATCACCCTGCGCAATGCTCCAGGCACCGGCCGGGAAACTGCCCGGCACGCTCTGGGCACGCCCCGGGTCACTCATAACCGTGCGCCACAAGCACCGGTAGTTGCCGGTCGCCCGCGCCAGGTGAACCCAAGCGCCCGCAAGCCCGATGGCTTGCGGGTCACACTCCCGGAACCTTGGTTAGCCACCTTGACGGTTGCGCAGCAAGGCGCGTGGCGCAGCCGCACTGCCGCAGTGGAAAGCGCCGCCCACACGCGTCTGGAGCGCCTCTCCACTGACCTCGAACTCAACGCCGCGCAACGCGACAAGATGTTTCCCGTGCTGGTTCGCTCCGCGCCTGGATACGATCCCGTCATGCTCGTCGGTGGCGCCACGACCGCAGCCTCGCTCGCCGCCCTTGATGAAATCCACCAGGTTCTCGACCCCGCGCAACAGGCGCTCGTTGAGGACCAGGAGGTGAACCGGCAACTCTGGTGGCAGGATACCCTCGCCAGGCTTGAAGCCAACTTGATAGAAACCACCGGCGGCGTTGCCGCGACGCCCGCGGTTGCAGCGCCCGCAGCCGAGGAACCCACGCCTGCCACCAAAGAGCGGGGTGCTCCGGCAGCCCGCACCACAGGCAACTTGTTTGATGTCCTCGAACCCAAACCATGACCGGCGCCGATTCTCAAATGAGTTGTAACCATCCGCATCGCCGGGCCGTCGGTCCCAATGAAGGGCGGAAATCATCCCCGCCCCGGAAATCAAGGAAGAACAACAAATCAAGGAAGAACAACAAAATGAAAATCAATTGGCTTATAATTTGCGTCCTCTGCTTCTCCCCGTCCGTGTTTGCACAACAGCAACAAAAGCGCTTCGGCACCGGCACCTGCCTGCCCGCATACCTTGCCCAATACGACGTCAATGGTGACGGCGTGATCGGCATGGAAGAACAGCAGGTCATGGTCCAGGCCCGCGACCAAATCCGCAAGGGACTCCGTGCGGACTGGGATACCAATGGCGACGGCAAGATCAGCGATCAAGAACGCGATCAGGCCAGGCTGCGGCTGCGCGACATGATCGACGAATGCCGCTCCACCCGCTTCGTGGCGGCCGATACCGACCTGGACGGCGCACTCTCCTATGAGGAGTTCGTCTTACTGCCCGGCATGCTCAACAAGACTGTGGAATGGGTGGACGCCATCTTCGCACGGCTCGATGCCGATGGCGATGCATTGGTCACACTCGAAGAATTCCTCGCTGCGGTGCAACAATGCGACCAAGCCCGCGATGGAACCTGCCCGGCCGGCACCGGCGGCCCCGGTGGTCCCAATGGCAATAAATAATTGCGGTCCATTCAAAGGGCTGGATGTTAGTGTTAGGGAAGACGAGTCCCGCACCAATGTCCGGCCCCAAACCCGCATCCAGACACTCCACATGTTCCGGATGGTCTTGATGTCACAGCCCCCGGATGTCTGCCAAGATTCTATCAACCATTAGCAGGGAGAATTGATGAGCCGTTCCACCTTCATTCTTGGCTTTGCGACCCTAGTCATAGCGGCGACCATGGCCATCTCGATCACCATGCGCAATGTACCCGGCGACACCCGTGCGACCACCCGATCCAGTTCCGACACGCCCCGGGGCACTCATAACCGTCCACCGCAAGCACCGGCAAATGCCCACGGCCCGAACCAGCATGACCAAGCCGCCCGCAAGTGCGATGTCCTGCGGGTAGCGCTGCCCGAACCCTGGCTGGCCACCTTGCCGCCCGCGCAGATCGACGCCTGGCGCGGTCGCGCCGTCGCAGTGGAATGCGCCGCCCGTGAGAGTCTGGAGCGTCTCACCACCGAGCTTGATCTCAGTGCCGCACAACGCGTCAGGGTGTTCCCCGTCCTTGTCCGCTCAGCACCGGACTACGATCCTGTCATGCTCGTCGCCGGCTCCGCGACCGCTGCCAAAGCCTCGCTCGCCGCCCTTGAGGAAATTCACCAGGTTCTCGACCCCGCTCAACAGGCGCTCGTTGAGGACCAGGAGGTGAACCGGCAACTCTGGTGGCAGGATACCCTCGCCCGGCTTGAGGCCAACTTGATAGATTCAACCGGCGGCCCGACTCCGGGGCTTACGTTACCCGCAGCCGTGGATCCCACGCCCGCCGCTGCGGATCGCGCCGCGCCGGCGACCCGCACCACAAGCAACTTGTTCGAACACCTCGTACCCACACCGTGAACAGTGGAAAATCCGCATTAATTGTAACCGCCCGCGCCTAGGACGCGTCGAACCCTCTAGCAACCGATATCAAACAACACCCCAATATGACCATCAAACGCTTCATCATTTTCAGCGCCGCGCTCGCGACATGGATTAGCCCCACTTCCGCGCAGATCATCCCTGGCAGATATATCGTCATGTTGCAAGCCGGGCACGATCCACATGGCGTGGCGACTATGCACGGCGCACGTGCCGAACATGTCTACGACACCGCAGTACAAGGCTTTGCCGGGGCTCTTTCGGCCGATCAAGTGCGGGCATTGCAGCGCGACCGCCGGGTGCTGGCCGTGGAACCCGACTGCCAAGTGAACATCCTCGGTCATGTGGTCACGGCAGGCACCATCAGCGCAGCCACCGTCACCAGCACAGGTGACTTGGTACCAACCGGTGTGGACCGTATCGATGCCGAGCTGAACCCGCGCACCGATGCCTCGGCCGTTGGTGTTGCCATCATTGACACCGGCATCTGTCTGACCCATCCCGACCTCTATGTGGCGGGCGGCATCTCATATGTCACCGGCGTCGCCTCCGCCAATGACGACAACGGTCACGGGTCACATGTGGCCGGCATTGCCGCCGCCAAAATCAACGGTCTGGGCGTGCGTGGCGTGGCCCCCAACGCCAAGCTGTTCGCCGTGAAGGTTCTCAACAGTACGGGCAGTGGCACACTTTCCGCCGTGATTTCAGGCGTAAACTGGGTGACAAAAAACGCCAAACTCAAAGGGATTAAAGTGGCTAACATGAGCCTCGGCTTTACCGCCACCAGCACTACCCTCAATAGCGCCATCACCAAGTCGGTGAGTGCGGGGGTCACCTATGTGGTGGCCGCCGGTAACAGCGCTGCGGACGCGGCCACCTTCAGCCCCGCCAATCATCCCAGCGTGATTACCGTCTCGGCCATGGCCGACGAGGATGGTGACTGCGGCGCCGACGGACTGGCAACCTACTACGGTGCGGACGACAGCTTTGCCACATTCAGCAACTACGGCGCGGTTGTGGATATCGCCGCACCAGGCGTGACGATTTACTCAACCTACAAAAATGGCGGCTACGCCACCATGTCAGGCACCAGCATGGCCGCCCCACATGTGGTCGGTTGCGCCGTTCTCTATCTTGCCGGGCATCTAACGGCCACACCGGCCGCCGTACGCACGGCCTTGCTGACGCTGTCGACACCGCAGGCACCGGTGGAACCCTGGCTGGATGCAACCACCAACCGCTGGCGCGGAGGTTTCAGCGGTGACCGCGACACCTACCACGAACCCTTGGCCGACGCGGCGGCACTCAAATGATTCGCATGCAGCCGCTCCACATTTTATCTAACATTATCAGCTGCGTCGCCCTGGCGGTATCACCTGCCGGGGCCGGCGTGTTATACAGCACCGACTTCGAGAACTTCATCAGTGGCGATGACAAATGGGTGGATTCCGAAGGCTGGATCGGTAACAGCAAGGGTTACGGGGTCCACGGGATCGACCAGGATGTCATTGCAGGCGGCGGTCTCGGCAAGACCTCCTTCCTCGGCTTCAATCAACCCGGAGCCACCCTGGTCGTTGTCGCCAAACCGATCAACTATTCTCCGCAAGTTGGCGACTTGCCGTTGGTCCGCGTCGAAACACTCGTGGGTATCCAGGATTCCGTCACCCACAGCGCTCGCGACAGCTTCTTTGTGAGCATCTACAACAGTGCCGGCGGCTACCTGGCAGGGATCCGCTTCGATAATCGACCTGATACTTACGGGATCTGGCGTTGGGACGGGGTCAATCCCGACTACGACACCGGAGAGGGTTTCCTACGCGGAGACCTCCATTTGCTGAGCTTGGTGATCAACTTGTCAGCCAATCTCTGGAGTGCGGATCTGGATGGCATACCTCTGTTTGCCAACGCCCCCTTCACGGCCACCACCAACACCATCAACTTCGGCTTGCTCGCCTACGAATGGCAACTCGACTCAACGACCCCATCGGGCCATGGCGACAACTGGATGCTGATAGCCGACACCGTGGTGCGCAGCGCTCCCCTCGGCATCGAGCCATTCCGCCTCAGCGCGCTGACGCACGCGGCTAACTCCACCTCCCTCACCTGGCCCGGCCAGAAAGGCTTCGACTATCAAATAGAATACTCCGACAACACCAAAGACTGGCACATGGACTTGCCCGGCTCGGCTTTTCCAGCCATCACTGCGGATCAACCGCTTACCTATCAGGATTCGGGCATCGGGCTGACCCGCCGCTTCTACCGTGTCCTGCGCACCGAGACGCCGTAAGTTCGCCACTTCGGGCAATGCTTGCTATCCCCGCAGCCCGCGTGAGACAATGGCCGGGCAGGAACGCGTTCGGCAGCGCAAGGTGGAGTCCGGTCTCGCCGGGCGCGACGACGTAAAGACCTTTGTCGAGCTGATCGATGCCGACGAGAAACGGACCTGAGTCGTCGATCCCTGGGTTTTTAGGATCCGATCGTGGACCGTGCGCCCGTCAACGCCACATTCTCAGCGG
>CAIKDP010000094.1 GCA_903826205.1 Akkermansiaceae bacterium | reverse complement strand
TGTTTTCCATCCTATCGGCCGCTGATCGCGGAATATCAAATCGCCCTCGGGGCCATTGCCCGCAACAAAACCCAAAAGACCACGGCCCAACTCGCAGGCCTGTTGGGGACCCGCAACGCCATGCGCGCCAAAGCCAGCCGCGCCCGTGACTATCTGGATTGGTTTGAAATCACCCGCGCCCGCGAAACCAGCGGGGTCTTTGAAGACTACCTCCGCCTCAAGGAACGACTGCAAGCCAATCCCCACAGCCGCGAGGACAATCTCTCAAAATACCTCGACCGCCTGAACCAGGTTTTTGCCCGCAAGTCGGATGGAATGCCTGCCACTACGCCGACCGGTCTGCCGGGAACCAACCCGCCGGAGGTGCCAGACGGCTTGCCACCGGAGGCACCCATGGATTTGCCAAAGCCCTAGGGCACCCCTATGAAATTCTCTCGCTGGTCCGGCTTGCCCCCGGCGGCGGATGCGCTAAGCTGCCCCCCGATGAGCCGCAGGTCCAGACGACGCCAAGGCAACCTTTCCAATGGCTGGACGGGCCGGGTGGCCGTGACCCTGCTCGTCGTGTGCGTGGTCTGTGCGGCCATTGGCTACGGCTCACTCAAGCGCTACCTGCACAGTGACGGCTTTCGCCAATTGCTCTCGGCCAAGGTCAGCAAGGTGCTTGGCATGCAGGGTGAGTTCGGACCATTCCGCTGGGATGGCTTGGCGGTGGATACGGGATCGTTTGAGGCCACCGGCAACGGCCAGATCCGCTCGCTCTATGCGGACCGCCTGCACTCCGAAGTGAATTTATCCGGCGTGCGCCGCGGCGTCTGGGAACTGCACGGCGCCAGCGTCAACCGCGCCGAAGTCAACCTGGATGCCCGCAAACAACCGGCGGCCGAGATGCCCGCCGCCGGTTTCCTCGACACCAAACCTAACAAACCAGCAAAAACCGGCTGGCTGCCTAACGAAGTTGAGGTCAATGGTCTGGACCTGCGGGAATTGGTTGTCAAGGTTTTGTTAGATGACGGCGAGGTGTTTGCCAACGGCATGCGGGTGCGCGCGGACCGGATGGGCGACAAGAATGCCTACAGGGCGGAGATTGACGGCGGACGCATCCGCCTGCCGTGGTCATGGCTGCCGGAAGTCAACCTGGACCGGGTGCGGCTGCGCTATCAAAAAAACGGTTTTTTTGTAACCACCGCGGATGCGGGTGTTTTCAAGCAAGGCCGGATCGATGGCAGTGGCGAATGGCTACCCAAGGAGAAGCAATACACCTTTGAAGGCAACGTCCGTTCCATCAAGTGCGATGAGTTGCTCAATGCGGACTGGGCCAAACGGCTCACCGGAGACCTGGCCTCGTCCTTTGTCATCGAAGGCCACGACACAGAGGGGGTCGCCAGAGGCACTCTCACCCTCAAAAACGGCGTGCTCACCGCCCTGCCCGTTCTTGACTCGCTCGCCGCCTATGCCGACACCCGGCGTTTCCGCGTCTTGGCCTTGAGCGAGGCCCATGCCGACTGGCATTGGCAAGCGGGTGAAGTCACTTTCAACAACCTCGTGCTCGCCAGCGAAAGCTTGGTCCGTCTTGAGGGACGCCTGATCATCCGCGGGCGCGAACTCGACGGTTTCTTCCGTCTGGGACTGGCACCCGGTACCCTCGCCGCCATCCCCGGCGCTGAGACCGACGTGTTCCTCGCCGGCGAACGCAACCTGCTGTGGACGCCTTTGCACATCACCGGAACGCTTGACGACCCCAAGGAGGATCTAACATCCAGGCTGGTGGCGGCGGCACAGGGACGCATGTTTGAAGTCATCCCGGAAACCGGTGAAAAAGTTCTCAAATTCACCCACTCCATGCTCAACGAGTCCGGAATCATCGAAAAAGGAACCCAGGTGATCGACAAAACCACTGACTCCCTCATGCAAGGTGCCGGCGGTCTCCTCAACGGCTTCCTCGGCGGCGGCAGCACGCCCGTGGCTCCGCCCCCGCCGGAACCACCCAAGCCCGAATGATTCCGCAAATTACCCAGACAAGCCACCCAGCCAGCCTCGGTAGTTAAGCGACCTGTTGTCACGCTCCCTGTCCACTCATGTTTGATTTCCGCTCTCTCGCCCTCGCTGCCGCTGTTACGGCAGCACTCGGTTCCCTGCCCTTGTCGGCCAAGGTCGATCCGCAGATTGAAGCCGCCGTCAAAGCCGTCTATCCGGCACTGGTGCGCATCTATGTGGTTGCCGAAGAAGGCGGTGGCGGCCGCATGCAAAAACAACGCGCCAGCGGCTCCGGCACCATCATTCACCCCGATGGATATATTCTAACCAATCATCACGTCGCCGGACGCGCCAGCCGCATCGTCGTGAATCTGGCCGACCGTCAGGAACTCCACGCCACCCTGGTCGGCACGGATCCTCTCGCCGACCTGGCCGTGCTCAAGATCGACAAGAAGGACCTGCGCGACCCTAACATGGTGTTGCCGGTGGCCAAGTTCGGCGATAGTTCCACGCTGGCGGTGGGCGACATCGTCCTTGCCATGGGCAGTCCGGCCGGGCTTTCCCAGTCGGTCACCCAAGGCATCGTCGCCAACACGGAAATGATCGCGCCGGGGGGCTCGATGCGTCTGGATGGCGAGGCCGTGGGGGAATTGGTGCGTTGGATCGGTCACGATGCGGTGATTTTTGGTGGCAACTCCGGCGGACCCCTGGTCAACCTGCAAGGGGAAATCGTGGGCGTCAATGAGGTGGGCATCGGCAGCCTGGGGGGGGCCATCCCTTCCAATCTGGCCCGCAAGGTTTCTGACGACCTCATCGCCAACGGTTGTGTCCGCCGCAGTTGGATCGGCCTGGGCGTCCAACCCCTTCTCAAGACAATCCATGCCGATGCGGGCGTGCTGGTCAGCGGGGTGATCGCGGGATCACCGTCCGCGGCCGCCGGCTTGCAAGCGGGCGATCTGATCACCCGCTGCAATGGCACCGCCATCGCCGCCTCCCGCGCACCGGAGGATATCCCGGTATTCAACCGGATTTTGTTAGAAACGCCCATCGGCTCGGAATTCGTCATGGAAGGCACCCGCCATGGAGCACCTATGACTTGGAAAGCGACCACGACGGAACGCGAGCCGGCCGAACCCCGCGAAAAGGAACTTCTCTCATGGGGCATCACCACCCGCGACCTCACCAAGCTGGCCGCCAGGGAACTACGCCGCGCGGACAACCGGGCGGCCATTGTCCAAAGTCTCCGCCCGGGAAGTGCCGCCGCCAATGCCAAACCGGCGATCAGCCCGGGCGACCTCATCCTGGAAGTCGCGGGCAAGCCCATCACCAACACCGCCGACCTGTTCCGGGTCAGCCGCGAAATCACTGAGGGCAAAACCAAGCCGGTGCCAACCCTCATCGCCTACGAACACAGCGGACGCAGTTATCTAACCGTCGTGAAGATCGGACCGGAACCTGAAGTCGACAAGCCCGGCCTCGCCCGCAAAGCATGGATTGGCATCGACACCCAGGTCATCTCCGCGGATCTCGCCGAAGCACTGGCCATACCCGGCGCAAAAGGCGTCCGCATCACCCAGATCTATCCAGGTTCCAACGCCGAAAAAGCGGGACTTAAAATCGGTGACCTGATTCTCAAACTTGATGGTGCCGTCATATCCGCCTCGCGTCCGGAAGACTCCGACGTTTTCACCGCCTTGATCCGCCAATACAAAATCGGCACCGAAGTCACCCTCAGCGGCCGCCGCGACACCCAGGACTTGTCCCTCAAGCTCACCCTGGAAACCAGCCCGGAAGCCAGCACCGAACTGGATTCCCACGAATGCAAACCGCTCGAATTCAATGCCCGCGACATTGCCAAGTCCGACCGCATCTCTGACAAACTGCCGGATGATCTGCAAGGCGTGCTCATCACCGAAGTGAAAAACTCGGGGTGGGCCGCGCTGGGCGGACTTGTCAATGGTGACATCCTGATGTCCATTGATGACAAGGCGACCGATTCCATCAAAACCCTCAAGACCCAGCTCGAAGAACTTGAAAAAAGCAAACGCAGCCCCTTTGTGTTGTTTGTCAAACGCGGCATCACCACCCGCTATATCGAACTGGAGCCCACCTGGTAACCGCCCTGCAACCCATCACCCCATCTCAATATCATACCCCAACACCCCATGCAACTTCGTTCATTGATTCTATTGGCCGCAATCACCGCACCCTTCGCCAGCGCCTCCACCGGCCCGCTCAAGGACAAGGCCCTCGCCCTGTCGGCTTCTAACAAAGATTCCGTGCTCCAACTCAGCGCCACGGTCGAAATCGAAATGACCGCCGGCGATCTTCCGCCAAAAAAGGAGGAGCGCAAACTTGAAACCACCGGCTGCGTCATCAACAAGGACGGGCTTATTGTCATTTCGCTCTCCACTCTCGACGTCGCGGCGGCAGCCGACGGGCGGACAGTCAACACGCCGAAAGGCCCCCTGAAAATCTCCGCCAAGAGCACCACCAAGGAAGTCAAAATCATCATGCCGGACGGCAGTGAAATTCCCGCCAAGGTCGCCTTCAAGGATGCCGACCTTGACCTCGCCTTCATCCGCCCGGAAAAAACCGAGGGCGTGACCTTCACCCCGGTGACCATCGCCAACTCCGCACCGCTGGTGATGCAGGACGACGTCATCGTGCTTGGCCGCTTAGGCAAGGAACTCAACCGCGAACCGGTCATCATGACCACCGAAATCATCTCCATGATCACCAAACCGCGCAGCTTCGCCCGCATCGGCGCGCCCTGCCTCGGCATGCCCGCTTTCAACAGCGAAGGCAAATTCGTCGGCTTCGGCATCAACCGGTTCAGTGCCAAAGGCGAAGAAAGCGACCAAGGCGCGAGCCAATCCAATGTGATTCTTCCCGCTGCGGATCTCATCGAGTCCGCCGCCCAAGCGAAATAAGCCGGGCACAGGCCCTTGGGACCGCTCAATGCCATTGCTGGAGCCCGGATAGGTGAAGGGCCGCTTCATGACTCAGAGGGCGAAAGAATCTCAACCGATCCCCTTCTTCAAATCCCTAACACTCCAGAGGGTGCCGGCCGCCGCCGCTCCACTGCCCCGCAATTTCCGCGCCCCGCTCGTGCGCTTTTCTCCAAACCGCTCCCGGCACGCCCGGAACACCCCGTCCACAAACGCCCGACTCCCTATCACCGCCCCATCCGAAAAATACCGCACCCGGCACCGCAGCATCTTCCGCAATGCCACATCCCGGCT
>CAIKDP010000093.1 GCA_903826205.1 Akkermansiaceae bacterium | reverse complement strand
CCGTGCCCGAACTGTGCCGTGGGCGAGTGGGACATGTGCCGCAACGGCCAATATACCGAGCGCGGCATCAAACAGATTCACGGCTTCATGTCCGAGCGTTGGCGCATCGAGCCGGAATACGCGATCAAGGTGGATCCGACATTGGGGATTCTCGGTGTGCTCCTGGAGCCCACCACGGTGGTTGTCAAGGCTTGGGAGCATATTCTCGCCGTGGGACGGCGCGCCTTTTGGGAACCGAAAACCGTGCTGATCACCGGGGCGGGGCCGATTGGCCTGCTCGGGGCTTTGCTCGGCAAGCAACTCGGGTTGGAGGTTCACGTTCTGGCCCGGGGCGAAACCGGGCCCAAGCCCGAACTCGTGCGCGCTCTGGGCGCGACCTACCACTCCTGCAGCGTCGCCAACGTCGGGTTTGAGCCGGACGTTATCCTGGAGTGTACCGGCGTCGGGCAGGTCATCGCCGAGGCGATGTTCGCCATCGGGGCGAGCGGCGTCGTGTGTCTCGCCGGCGTGGGGCATGGCGGCGCGGTGCCGAAGATCGCCACGGCAAATGTCGCCGCTTCGGCGGTGCTGACAAACAACGTCATCATCGGCAGTGTCAACGCCAACACGCGGCACTGGTACACGGCCGGTGAAGCCCTGGCCCGCGCGGATCGCTCCTGGCTGGGGCGGCTCATCACCCGTCGCGAGCAGCCGGAGAACTTTGCCCTGGCCCTGGCCCGGAATTCAGAAGACATCAAGGTCGTCATTCAGTTTTCCGAGATATGATGGATTGAAATAACGAAAATCTCTTTATGCAAACAACTCCAACAACAGCCTTTAACTTGAAAGGTAACAAACCATGAACAGTGTCATGCAGTTTCTTCAAACCACACTGCAACCGGTGGTGTTGGTTTTCACCGTGGCGAACCTGGCCGCCATGGGTCTCCAGGTGCGGATGCCTCAAGTGCTCACGGCGTTAAAGAACAAAAGAGCCATAGCGCTGATCTTTATCTGGGGTTGGGTCTTGGGGCCGTCCTACGGTTACTTGATCACCAAGGCGCTTCCCTTGGCGGAACCCTTTGCCCTCGTGGTCCTCCTGGCAAGCCTGGCCCCCTGCGCGCCGATCCTTCAGCAGATGGTGGGAAAGGCCCGCGGAGATATCGGATTCGCCGGGGCTTTCATCCCGGTCGTGACGCTTGGCACCGTGGTGTTGATGCCACTGCTGGCACCCGTGCTGATCAAAGGTCTGACGGTCAGCGCCGCGGCACTCGCCAAGCCGCTGCTCCTCACCATCCTGCTGCCGCTGGTGATTGGGGCGGCGATCCGGCATTTCGCCGACACGGCGGCAACCAAGATCTTCCCGGCGATCAAGGGTCTGGCCGTCATTTCCACGCTGGCGTGCGTCGCGTGGTGCCTGACGCTCTACGGCCGCGGGATGATCAACACCGCAGGCCAATTGGCCCTCCTTTCCATGACCTTGTTCATGGTCGTGATGACCGTGATCACCTACCGCTTCAGCTTCGGCCTAAAGCAGAATCAACGCAGCGTCATGGCGATGGGGATGGGCGCTCAGAATGGCGCGGCGATCTTCGCGGCCGTGTTTGCCATGCCGAGCCCGGACCAGCGCACCGTTGTGATGGTCGT
>CAIKDP010000092.1 GCA_903826205.1 Akkermansiaceae bacterium | reverse complement strand
CGTCCATCCGTATCCTGCGCTGGGGAAATAAGTATGGGAAGCGCCGACTCTCTGATGGGGAGCGCCTGCGTCCCGCAGGCAGTGCTCGGCATCCTGCCGAGCACTCTTCCTCTTCAGACCTAACGGCACCTTCTTCTAACATAACAGAATGTTCTGCCGATCCCGCCGCTCCTTCTTCCAATCCCGCCGAATCTTCTTCCGATCCCGCCGAATCTTCTTCCAACCCACCCGCCCCCGCCTCCGCCCATCCCGAGGATTTCTTCACCAGGCTTTACCGCCGCGTGATGGGTCCGCTGATCCATCATGCCGGCTGGCGCTGGGCGTTTCTGGCAGGCATCGTTCTTCTATTGTTAGGTTCCTTCGCCACCGTCGGCCTCGGCTGGGTGAAGGTGAAAATGCTGCCGTTTGACAACAAGAGCGAGTTCCAGATCATCCTCAACATGCCGGAAGGCGCCTCGCTCGAACAAACCACCGCCGTCGCCCGCGAGATGGCCGCAGCCATCCGCAACGAACCGGAAGTCACCCATTGGCAGGTCTATGCCGGGGTGGCCTCACCATTCAATTTCAGCGGTTTGGTGCGCCACTACTTCATGCGGCGCGGCGCCAATATCGCCGATATCCAAGTCAACCTCGTGCCCAAACACCAGCGCAAGGCGCAGAGCCACGACATCGCCAAACGCGTCCGCCCGCGCTTGGCGGCCATTGCCGCGCGCTATCAGGCGCGCATCGCGATCGCCGAGGTGCCGCCCGGCCCGCCGGTCCTGCAAACGCTGGTGGCCGAAATCTACGGCCCCGACGAGGCATCCCGCCTCAAGCTGGCGGATAAGGTGAGGGCCATCTTCAAACAGACCCCCGGCGTGGTGGACGTCGATTGGTATCACGAGGCGGACCAACAAAAAGACCGCTTCATCATCGACAAGGAAAAGGCCGCGCTCCACGGCATCAGCGCCGCCACCATCTCACAAACTCTCAAAATCGCCGTCGATGGCGAAACCGTCGATCTGCTCCATCAGCCGGCAGAAAAGGAGGACGTCAATATCCGCCTCGAAATCCCGCGCGCGTCCAAAACGACCACCGACGAATTGTTAGCCCTGCGCGTGCGCTCGGGCGATGCCAACGCCTTGCCCGAACCCGGTGGTTCCGCCGCCCCGTTGGTGCCATTGCGCGAGTTGGTCAAGATCGAGCACGGCACTGTCGAAAAAAGCCTCTATCACAAAAACCTGATGCCGGTGACCTACGTCATCGGCGACGTCGCCGGCGTCGTGGAAAGCCCGGTGTATGCAATCCTCAAGATGAACGAGGCCTTGAAGAAGCTCGACACCCGCGAGTTCGGCGGCAGTGGGGCCGAGTTGCAGATTCACAATGCGAGCATGCCTTTCAGTGATGCCGAGCCGTCCCTCAAATGGGATGGTGAGTGGCACATCACCATCGAGGTGTTCCGCGACCTCGGTTCCGCCTTTGCCGCATGCCTGGTTTTGATCTATGTGCTGATGGTCGGCTGGTTCCGCAGCTTCATCACCCCGGCCATCGTCATGATCGCCATTCCGTTCTCACTCGTCGGCATCCTCCCCGCCCACGGCCTGATGGGCGCCTTCTTCAGCGCCACCAGCATGATCGGCTTCATGGCCGGCGGCGGCATCGTCGTTAGAAACTCAATCATCCTGGTGGACTTCATCGAACTGCGCCTGCGCGAGGGCATGGCCCTGAGCGAGGCGGTCATCGATGCCGGTGCCGTCCGTTTCCGCCCGATGCTGCTCACCGCCATGGCGGTCATCGTCGGGGCGGCGGTGATTTTGGCCGACCCGATTTTCCAAGGTCTGGCCATCGCCTTGATGGCCGGCGAGGTCGCCAGCCTCTTCATCTCCCGCATGGCCGTGCCGGTGCTATACTATATGTTCAATTACCGCAAAGGTGGCTGACGCGTCCCGCGGCAGCCCGTGCTGGCGGCGGCCCGCCGCCAGACCCGCAATAGCACCGCGCCATGTCATTTTCCAGCGCATTTTCGAGCGTTGATAATGAATAACATTGCTTATGTGGATGTGCTCCTCGGTGGCAGCGAACTGCTGGCTGAGGCGGACCGCTACTCGCAAGAGGCGCTGGCGAATCTGAGCTGGGATCCAGCGGTGAAAGGCACACGCGGCGCGGTGCTTCTGGAATTGGAACGCGTCGAGGAAGCCATTCCTCTGCTGCGCGAATCCATGGAACAAGCGGTCCATGTGAGTGGCAAGGCTCAGAATGCCTGTTGGATTTCGATGGCTGAGACCCGCCGCGGCCGACCGGCGGAAAGTAGAAAGTATTTGGACGAGGCAAGACGGTAGCTGCCCGATTGCTTTCTTCTGGAACGCGCCGAGTCGTTGCAGGAGAAGGCCTTGAACGAATGACACTTGCCAAGTGTCGTGCCGTTGGCAGTGCAATTTCACGGGACTTTGGCAGGCCCCGGGCCATGCAGACGACTGCTTATCGCCAGCCTCCCCTCACCTCGCAAACAAAGGAAAACTTCGTGAATTCAGGTTTTCCGGCGGAAGAGCGCTAAGACCGGACTCGACATCTTTTCATGCCGAGCTACGCTCTTTGACGTGACCGCCGCCAACAAAGCCCGTATCCGCCGCCAAGCCACTTGGAAAATCGAAACGGCAGGCAGTTTCGCCGAAGCCGAGGCGCAAACGCGAGCCTACTGGCGATCCGCCACTCCCGCGGAACGGTTGAACGCGCTTGAAACGCTGCGAGAACAACTTTATGGCGAAGATAAGACTAGCCGCAGACTTCAAAGAGTTCTTGAAGTTGTGCCTGCACCATGAAGTTCGCTTTCTGGTGATTGGCGGTTACGCGGTGGTGCACCACTCGCGTCCGCGCTACACAGGCGATTTGGATCTTTGGGTGGAAAGCTCCCGGGACAATGCGGAACGAGTGGTTCGGGTATTGCGCGATTTCGGATTTCACGGGGATGATGTCACCACGGCGATGATTACCCGTAGGAAACAAATCATTCGCATGGGCTTCGAGCCAATGCGTCTTGAATTGTTCACCCGGATTCCCGGCGTTACGTTTGCCCGGTCTTATCGACGGCGCGTGATGGTAAAGATGAATAGGATGGAGGTGCCCTTCATCGGGCTTGATGACCTCAAGCAGAACAAGAAGGCCAGCGGACGCCTCAAAGACCTACAGGATCTTGAGGAATTGCCGTGATTCGGCTGGCACGTTCCATAATCCGTTCGCTGCAGGATGGATCAATGACCGGTCGATTTAATGTTTCTCCGTGGCCGCGGCGTAGCGCTCGGAAACGGCTGGCCAATTCACAATATTCCACCAGGCGGCGATGTAGTCGGGCCGGCGGTTCTGATAGTGAAGGTAATACGCGTGTTCCCAGACGTCGAGACCGAGCAGCGGCGTGCCAAGATCCGCGGCGGGAACCACTCCTTGCATCAGCGGATTGTCCTGATTGGCGGTGTTGGTGACCTTGAGTTTGCCATCCTGCGCAATGAGCCAGGCCCAACCGGATCCAAAGCGTTTTGTGGCGGCTTCACCGAAGGATTTCTTGAACGCCTCCATCGAACCGAAGGCGGTGGCCAGCGCGGTGGCCAGTGCCGCGGACGGCTTGCCGGATGTTTCCACTGGAGCCAATGTCTTCCAGAAAAAATCGTGGTTCCAGTGGCCGCCGCCGTGGTTGCGCAACGTGGTGCGCAGCGTTTCATCAGGGACGGCCGGGAGCGTGGCAAGGAGCTTTTCCAGCGGCAGCTTCGCTAGGTCCGGCGCGCTGGCGAGGGCGGTGTTGAGGTTGGTGATGTAGGCGGCGTGGTGTTTGCCGTGATGGATTTCCATCGTCTGCTTGTCGATGTGCGGCTCCAAGGCGTCAAACGCATACGGCAGCGCGGGCAGGGTGTAGGGCGCGCCGGGGGTCATGGCGGCAGTGGCGGCAGTGGGAAGCCATGCCGCGGTGGCGGCGAGGGTGCCAAGTTTCACGAACTGGCGGCGATCGATATGGGCTGGTGGTTTCATAGCATGCACCCCTAACCCCTCATCAAGCAAAAATCAAGTCGGAATCAAGGAGGGGCGATTTGCCTGATGATTTCCTATGAGTCAGTCAGGCTATCTTCGCTGCGCTCCGGCTCCGAATCGCCCGTCCAACATATTGCCCGCTAGAGGCAACCTGTGCCCCAAGCACGCGGTCCAAATGCTCCGACTCTGGCACACAGCAGAAGCGGCGATTCGGAGATCGCCACTCCTTGTCCGTTAGAGCCGCAGGAAATTCTCCAACAACCTCTTGCCGTCCTGGGTGAGGATCGACTCGGGGTGGAACTGCACACCATGGACCGGAAACTGTTTGTGGCACAGTCCCATAATCTCGCCCTCCGCGGTCCAGGCGGTGATTTCAAGGCAGTCCGGCAGGGTGGCACGTTTGACTATGAGGGAATGATAGCGGGTGGCCTCAAACGGATTGGGCATCCCGGCGAAAACACTCTGGCCCGAATGATATATCGGCGAAGTCTTGCCGTGCATCAATCGATCCGCCCGCACCACATCGCCACCATAAACCTGACCGATCGATTGATGACCGAGACACACCCCGAGAATCGGCGTGGTGGCTCCCAGCTCCCGGATCAACTCACAGGAAATCCCCGCTTCATTCGGTGTGCACGGGCCGGGAGAGATGCAGATGCGCTCCGGCTTGAGGGCTTTCACATCCTCCACCGTGAGCACGTCATTGCGGAAGATCTTCATCTCCTGGCCCAACTCCCCGAAATATTGCACGAGATTGTAGGTGAATGAATCGTAGTTGTCGATGATCAGGAGCATGGGGGGGGGCGGCTAATAGTTATCAGGGAAGAAGACGCAAGACACAAGTCTTGTGTCTATGTCTCCAGCGTCCGTGCAAGGGCGATGGCACGGAGCATGCCTTTGGCTTTGTTCACGGTTTCGGTGTATTCGTAGGTGGGATCGGAATCTGCCACCACGCCGGCTCCGGCCTGGACATAGGCCATGCCATCCTTGAGTAGGCAGGTGCGCAAGGTGATGCAGGAATCGTGCGAACCATCGAAACCGAAATACCCGACGGCTCCGGCATAGGCACAGCGTTTGTTTTTTTCCAGCGAGTTGATGATTTGCATGGCGCGGATTTTCGGCGCGCCACTGACGGTGCCGGCCGGGAATGTGGCACGCAACACATCATAGGCACTATGCGCCGGATCCAACTCGCCGGTGACGTTGGAAACAATATGCATGACATGACTGTAGCGCTCCACGATCATGAAATCATCCACCTTCACCGCACCGTGCTTGGCGATGCGTCCCACGTCGTTGCGCGCAAGATCCACCAACATCAGATGCTCGGCACGTTCCTTGGGATCGGCTAACAACTCGGCGGCAAGCGCGTCGTCCTCCTCCGGCGTCCGGCCTCTCCAGCGGGTGCCGGCAATCGGGCGGATATCGATGCGCCCGTGAATGGATCGCACATGCACTTCGGGCGAACTGCCGACAAGCGCGAAATCACCCAGCTCTAACAGAAACATGTAGGGTGAGGGATTGACGAAGCGCAACGCCCGGTAGAGATCCACCGGTGCCTGCTCGAACTTCGTCGCAAATCGCTGGCTCGGCACGAATTGGAAAATATCACCAGCCACGATGAATTCCTTGCCTGCGCGCACCATCGCTTCGAATTCCTCCTGGCTGGTGTTGCTTTGCGCAGCGACCGGCTCCACTTGCACCAAGCCGTTGAGGGCCGGCACATGCAGCGGGCGGTTGAGGGTTTCCACCAGCGCGGCGATTCGGATGCGGGCGGCAGCATGGGCCTCCTCGGGAGTGTCAAACTCATCGATGAAGGCATTGGCCACGACCTGCAGGCGGCGCAACCGGTGATCAAATACCAACATCGTGTCTGCCAACACAAACATCGCGTCCGGAATTCCCAACGGATCAGGCGGCGGCGGTCCCAGCGTCGGCTCAAACTGGCGCACCGCATCATACGAGAGGTAGCCGACCATGCCGCCGGAAAACAACGGCAGCGCGCCGTGAGTGACCGGCCGGTAATGGGCCATTTCGCGTTCGAGCGCACCCAATACATCATCCTCGGTGGTGAAAGTCCGGGTCTGCGCGCCATCCTCCCGAATCGTGATTTGCTTGTACCTGGCCTCAAACACCAACCGCGGACCGCTGCCGACAATCGACCAGCGCCCGGCTTTTTCGGTGCTCTCGGCGCTCTCTAATAAAAATGAATGGCGATTGTCCCGCAGCTTCTGATAGGCGGAAAGCGGCGTCTCGAAGTCGGCCGCAAGCTGGGTATAGACAGGCACGACGTTCCCCCGCTTCGCCAGTTCGACGAAGGCTTCCAATGATGGCTCGACCGGAATGAAATTCACAACACGGGAAGCATGCCCCGGATTCGCCGGAGGGCAAGCCCGGAGTCGCAACCCGCTTACCGGCCCAGGGTCACCACCACCTTGTTCTTGCGGATGGATATATCCTTGAGCAGCAGCTTGGCCAGGTGGGTTTTGGTGTCGCTCTTGGTCAGCTTGAAAATCGGAATTTCGCCGACGAATTCGCCGGCGATGAGATTGAGCCCCTCGCGCAGCGTCTCGCGATAGTTCTCCGGAATTTTATCCACCTCGAAGGTTAGCAACTCCGGATCCCGGAGATAAAACCGGTAATCCTCCGGATTGTAGCCCACCCGGGTGGCAAGCGACGCACTCCCCGTGTAGGATTTTTCCAAGCCCGTGATACCCACCCGCACTTTCACCTCCAAGCTCACCAGCACCTTCTCCTGATCCGGCAATAAGACCGCCTTCGGATTGGCATAGGTCACCCTCACAATCTTCAGATAGGTCTTGTCCTTGGGAAACTTTTCCGCCAGCGCCGCATCGATCATCCCTTGGGTGATGTTAACCTTCAGCGTCCCGTCGTCACCCAACTTCATCAACACCATCCCCAGCACCGCCGCCACCAGCACTAACACTCCAATCACCAGCGGTCTCTTCAGCATGCCGCACGCTTGTAGCGGCGAATCATCACCATCTCAAGCATTTCCTCGTCTCCGCCCGGAGACTGCCCGCACGGACCAGCGCGAGCTCTGCACCGCGGCCAAGCCTAACATCCAAGCCACCGTATGTGGCGCGTGTGGGCCCACATGAATGATTTAGATCCCCCCGTCGTTGCGACAAATTTATTGACGATCGTCATCGGGTTTGTCGCGGAGCGTTTGGGAAGCGGTTCCTGCCTGTTGATTGGCAAGGGCGGTGAGCTGGGGGCAAAAAAGAGCCCGGCTCCAATTGCTTGGAGCCGGGCATATACCTGGCGACGACCTACTCTCACAAGACCTATCG
>CAIKDP010000091.1 GCA_903826205.1 Akkermansiaceae bacterium | reverse complement strand
GGAGAGCGGCGCGGAATTGTTTGCACCGCGGCCCGTTGCGGCGGATCTGGGACATCCCGGAAGCGCCATTGGCCAGCACCAGCACGGTGTCGTTGGTGGACATGTCTCCATCAATGGTGATGCGGTTGAAACTCTCATCCACGCACTCGAGCACCGCCTTGCGCATCGGCTCGCCTTGCGGCAGATTGGCGTCGGTGGTGATGAAGCACAGCATGGTGGCCATGTTGGGCGAGATCATGCCCGCACCCTTGACGCAGGCGCCGATACGCACTGTGTGACCGCCCAATTCAAAGGCGATGGCGATTTCCTTGGGGCGGGTGTCGCTGGTGATAATGGCGTTGGCCACTGCCGCGCCATTGTCCGGACCAAGCCCGGCGAGCAAGGCGGCGTATTGCGGCGCAATGCGCATCATCGGCATGGGCAGGCCGATCACGCCGGTGGAGCACACGCCGATTTCGCTGCGCTTGAGGCCGAGCGGTTTGGCCACGGCATCGCACATCGCGGTGGCATCGTGGATGCCTTGCACGCCGGTGCAGGCATTGGCATTGCCGGAATTGGCGATGATGGCGCGGATGTCGCCTTTGCGGAAGTGGGCTTGTGAGACGCGGACCGGCGCGGCCTTGACACGGTTGGTGGTGAACGCGCCGGCGGAACTGCAGGGTTGTTCGGAATATATCAGCGCGAGATCGAGCCGCGCCTTGGCCGGGTCCTTGATGCCACAACCCACCGCGTTGGTGAGAAATCCTTGCGGCGCGCCCACGCCGCCGGCAATGCGTGAAAAGGGAAAATCCATGATGTTAGGAATGCAAAGCAGCGGATCCTGGCAAACCTCAGGAATTTTGCAATCCGGCAGTTTCGGAAAATCCAAACATCAGGTTGAAACTTTGCAACGCCTGGCCACCCGCGCCTTTGCCAAGATTGTCCTCGGCACTCATGAGCAGGACGCGACCCGTGCGCGGGTCGTGCTGCCACCCGATATCAATGAAATTGGTGCGTACCACATTTTTCGTGTCGGGACATGCGCCGCGTCCCAACAAGCGGACACAGGCGGCGTTGGCGTAGGCAAGCTCCAACGCCTGGCCAATCGCCTCGACTGCCACCCCTTCGCGCAGCGTCGCAGTGGTGGTGGTGAGAATGCCGGCGGTGACCGGGATGAGGTGCGGAATGAAGGTGAGCCGCACTTGTTTGCCTGCGGCGAGGCTGAGTTCCTGCTCGATTTCTGATAGATGCCGGTGTTTCGGAATGCCGTAGGCACGGGCACTTTCATTGCACTCGCAAAACAACAGACTCAAATCCGCCTTGCGTCCGGCACCGCTCACCCCGCTCATGGAATTGGCCACGAGCGTGGCCGGATCTATCAGGCGCTCGCGCAACAACGGCAGCAGCGGCAGCAGGATGCTCGTGGGGTAACACCCGGGCGACGCGACCAATCGGGCGTCGTGAATCTCCGCCGCCCGCAGTTCCGGCAAGCCGTACACCGCCTGCCCCAACAAATCCGGCGCGGGATGCGCGTGGTCGTAATATTCGGCATACACCGCCGGATCGCGCAGGCGGAAATCCGCACTCAAATCAATCACCCGCAACCCGCGATCTAACAGAGCACGCGCGATTCCCGCGGCCACCCCGTGAGGCAAGGCCAAAAACGCCACCTCCGCACCCGTGGCGGCTATGGCCTCGGGATCAGGTTCGCTAAAGGTCAGCCCGGCACCCGGCACCTTGGCAAACCGTGGAAAGACCAGCCCTACGGCCTTGCCCGATTCCTGCCGTGAGGTGACCGCCACAAGCTCCACTTGGGGATGACCCAACAGCAGGCGTAGCAGTTCCATGCCGGTGTATCCACTGGCTCCAACGATGGCGGTTTTGATGCGTTTCATGGGCACAGATGAAATCTCATGAAATTCAGTGCTTGCCAATACCGATTTATCCTGATTCTTTTGCCGTCCGTTCACAGAGCGGGCTGTAGCGCAGCCTGGTAGCGCACTTGCCTGGGGGGCAAGGGGTCGTGGGTTCGAATCCCGCCAGCCCGACCATCT
>CAIKDP010000090.1 GCA_903826205.1 Akkermansiaceae bacterium | reverse complement strand
GTCAGACAACCCACCCGCCGGCAACGGCGGCACTGCCAACAGCAAATGCACGTGGTTGCACATGATGCAATACGCCAGCACCCGGCACCCCGAAAAATTCTCCTGTATCCGCATGAAGGTCCGGAACTTCTCCTTGTCCTCCTTCCCAAACGCAAAGCGCCGGTTCACCACCCGCGTCACACAGTGGTAAATCACCGGCTTCTCCGTCGAATCCTTCCACGGTGCCAGCCAGCGTGTCCCTTTACTGTGGCCTCTAAGCGCTTTCATGCCCTTCATGCCGCTACCCTACAAGCCATCGCCGGCTACGCAACTCTTTTCTTTATTATTTGTCTGTGGATTTATAGAATTACGCCGGATAAATTAGGATATGTTGACGCGCCCGGCTGGATCGGCTAGCAAAACGGGGTGAACGCGTGGCATGCAGCTCTGGAAGTGGTGAGATCCTGCCTCAAGGCGGGAGTGACGGAGTTTGTCGTCTGTGGGGGTGCACGCAATGCCACGCTGCTGGAAGCGCTGGCACGGGCGGAGTTGGCCGGCGTGGCGCGGGTGTGGCGGCATTGCGAAGAACGCAGCGCCGGGTATTTCGCCATGGGCCGCACCATGGAAACCGCCATGCCGTGCGCCGTCGTGACCACCAGCGGCACCGCCGCCGCCGAGTTGTTACCGTCCCTCATCGAGGCCTACTATCAGAATCGTCCGCTGCTGGCCATCACCGCCGACCGTCCCGCCGCCTATCGTGGCAGCGGTGCCCCGCAAGCCATCGAGCAGCCAGGACTCTTCGGTCCCTATGCGTTTGCCGGAGGCTTGGCCGCTTGGGACGGCAACCAACCGTTGCACTTGAATGTCGAGCTGGAGGAGTCCTGGGATTTCGGTGATGAGTCGTTCACTGACGCGGTGGTGGGTGAATTCAAGCCGACTCATGAGCGCGTCAATGTCGCGGCCCTCGCCCGCTGGCTGCGGACGGATGCGTACCTGGGGTTGGTGGTGATGATCGGCGGCCTGGAGCCCGACGAGCGGGAGGATGTGCTGCATTTCTGCCAAGCGCTGGGAGCCCCGGTCATGGCCGAAGCCACCAGCGGCCTGCGCGAGGCGTTGGCATGCCTGGCACTCCCGGATGGCGACCGCCTGCTACAGGCCCGCCCGCCGGGCCGCATCCTGCGCCTCGGCGATGTCCCGAGCGGCCGGTTCTGGCGCGACCTCGAGAATCTAACACACATTCCGGTGTGGTCGGTGTGCCGCAACGGGCTGCCAGGTCTGGCGCGTCCGTCCAATGTCATCCGCGGGTCGCTGGTCCGGGTGCTGGCGGCGCTCGGGGAGATTGAGCAAACCGGCGATGCGCTCGATTTTCTGCCGCAATGCCCGCGGCGCGCCGCCATGACCGATGAATTGTTGGAAACCTATCCGGACAGCGAGCCGTCGCTGCTGCGCACCCTCTCCCAATACGTCTCGGTGGGTGGCGGCTTGTTCCTTGGCAACAGCATGCCCATCCGCGAATGGAATCTCTTCGCCCAAACGGATAGTCCGGTCCCGTCCGTGCGCGCCAACCGCGGTGCCAATGGCATTGATGGCCAAATCAGCACCTGGCTGGGCTGGTCGGCCGATCTAACTGAATCATGGGCGCTGCTCGGCGACCTCACCACCCTCTATGATCTGGCGGGACCGCTGGTGCTCGGCCAGATCCAATGCCGCGGCCGCGTGCTGGCAGTCATCAACAATGGCGGCGGCAAAATCTTCGAACGCCTGCCGCGCCTGACGGCCATGAGCCCGCGCGCCGCCGAGTGGATGACCAACCCGCAAGCCGCCGATCTGGCGGGGTTTGCCACGCTGTGGGGCATGCGCCATCTGCGCGTCCGCACACCCGATGACTTCGATGCGTTTTGTGAGACAGAAGAGGCCACGACATTGTTAGAGATTATTCCTGACCCGGCACAGACCCGCCAATTCTGGGCCGCATGGGACCGGTTTGGCGGGCAGGCCGGGGCAGGGCCGGCACCACCGCGGCATCCACCGCGACGAGGGATTGGAGGCTGAGGGCCTGGGCATCACCGGGGTAATCCTCCAGGATTTTCTCGACCGTGGCGCGCGCGCCTTCCCGATCGCCTCCCAGTGCCTGTTGCACCGCGAAGATGCGCAACCGGAAGGCGTTCAGCTCCGGACGCAACTGCCACTTTGAATTTGCATACCAGATATCCGCGGCCTTTTGCAGCAAGCCGATGGCGGCAGCGCGAGTCTGCGCCGTGTGGCTGATGCGCAGGGAAATCGCGGCGAGGTTGAGCAGGTATTCAAGATTCTCAGGCTCTAACTTCAGCGCCCTTTCCCAAGCCGCCTTGGATAACTCCTTCTTCTGAGAGACAAACCCCACCAGTGCCTGACTACGGCCTGTTTTCAACACCTTGGAGCGCTCCACTGCGAGAGTGCAAGCCTCACTGGAATCGGCCGTGATCCGCCCATCCGGGCTCATGCCCGCATAGGTAATACGCAGATCCCAGGCCAGACAACGCCGGGGTGCCAAGCGCACGGCACGGGCCAGAAGCGCGGGAACGTCAGCGGAGAACAACGGACTCCCACCGAGGACACGCACAAAAAACACAACAGCGCCGTATGCCTCGCAGGCAGGGGCTGCCAAGTTGGCATCGGAGTTGTCACACAACTCGCGCAGCCGAGTCAACCCAGGGCTCAGCACCTCGTTCTGGCGTTTTGCCAGAACCTCCGGGTCGGGCCGGCCCTGTCCATTTTTCGGGAGCAGGGAATACATTGTCTTGAACTGCAGCAGCGTCACAGCGCCGAGTGCCTCGGGTCTGTCCCGGCACAGGCTCACCGCTTGTTTCATGAGTTCCAGGCTTTGCCGATCCACTTCCGCCTGATCCACAGCGATCTCTCGGCGCAAGCGATGAAGGGAGTTGACGAAAAACATGACTTTGGGCCGGAGCGCCAGATGCCGCAGGATGGGCTCCGGATCGGCGGGAGCGACTTCAATGGCCTTCAAGGAACTGGCGAGAGCGTCACGGGCCAGAGCAAAAATGGTTTTGGATTGCTCCTCGGACTGGGCTTGGAACTGCAGCGCATGCGGCAGTCGTGACATATCGATGGTGCCAACCCCCTCGAAGCACTTGAGCATGAGCGCCTGCGCTTGATGTTGCGCCATGGCCACCCAAGACTCCCATGCCTGAGGTGCCACTTCCGTGGCCAGGCGGGCCATGCGTGCACCTTCCGCGGTGCCCCGCAGGTGCAGGACCAGACCGGTGAGACCCTGCACATCCTCGGGGTCCGCCTCCAAACGCTTGCGGTGAATCTCCTCCGCCTCCTTGAGCCGAAGGACACCTTCATCGTTGCGGCCGGCGAATTTCAGGAGACATCCCAACCGGTAGCGACAGGCTGCGTCACGTGGCTCGGCGACCGCCTGCTGCGTTAGATTTTCGATCTCCACCTGCAACGGCTCAGGCCGGTTGTCATAGATCAAGCCGAGATGGTCAAAGATCACAGGCTCCCATCTGACACACTCAAAGCTGGCACCCAAGTGTCCGGTTAGCGCTGCATTGGTGGCAGAGCCCGCCTTTTTTTTGCTGCCGGCAAGGCTGGCGTCCAGATTGCGTTGGGCGCACACAAGTCCCTGTTTGGCGGCCTTGCGATACCACTTCACGGCTTCAGCAACGTCCTTTTCCACGCCCAGGCCATGGGAAAAGCAGATGCCGAGATTGTATTGGGATTGGGCATGCCCCTGCTCGGCGGCCTTGCGATACCACTTCACGGCTTCGGCCACATTCTTTTCAACTCCCATACCATCGGAGTAGCGGAGTCCCAGACTATATTGGGCTTCGGCGAAGCCCTGCGCAGCCGCTTTGCGATACCATGCCACGGCCTCGCCAGAGTCCTGCGCCACGCCGATGCCTTTCTGATAGGACAAGCCGAGACTGTATTGCGCGGTGGAATGCTCCTGCTCGGCCGCCTTGCGAAACCACCTTACCGCCTCCGTCTCGTCCTTCGGCACGCCTTGACCATCACGATAACACACTCCGAGATTGTATTGAGAGCCGGCGTCGCCCTGTTCGGCAGCGCTGTGAAACCACTTCACGGCTGCCACAAAGTCTTGTTTGACCCCAACACCCTGATAGAAGAAGACTCCGAGGTTGTATTGAGAGCCGACGTCGCCCTGCTCGGCAGCCCTGCCAAACCACTTCGCGGCTGCGGCAGTGTCCTTGGCAATGACCTCGCCGTGATAGTAGCAGTTTGCCAGTGTCAATTGAGCTCTGGCGAGGCCTTGCTCAGCGGCCTTGCGCAACCACTTCACGGCTTGTGTTCGGTTCCTTTCCACACCTTCGCCCCTGGCATAACACCCCCCGAGATTGAATTGAGCCCAGGCATCGTCCTGCGCGGCAGCCTTGCGATACCACCATACGGCTGCGGCGAGGTCCTTTTCGACACCGTCGCCCTTGGCGAAGCAAGTTCCGAGAGATGATTGAGCCGCGGCGTATCCCTGCTCCGCCGCCTTGCGATACCACATCACAGCCTCAGCCTTGTCAATTTTCACACCCAATCCCGTGGCGTAGCAGTTTCCGAGACCGCATTGGCCTCTGACATCACCCTGGTCGGCAGACATGTAAAACCATTTTACGGCTTCAGACAGATTCCTCTCAGCACCTTCACCGGTGGCGTAGCAGCGGCCTAACATCGCCTGAGCCATGGCATCGCCCTGTTCCGCCCGGATCTGGTATTCCTTGAATTTCAGGGGCTCGAAGGCGTCGCCGGCGCATGGCTGCGCATAACCCCAAGTGCTGCACAAACCCACTGCCAGCACCAGGGCAACAGGCAATGCACACAGGGGTCCGCGCCGCATTATAGTTAGACAACAGAGGTAAAGGCGGGCATGCCTGGAAAATCCGGAGCGCGGAGCGGCCAGCCCACGCGAGGAGGAGGATTTCATTGGGTTTCTCCTGTTCTACGTTAGATTAGCGAAGCGTCACATTTCTTGGGGCTGGTTTTTCAGCAGAATCACCACTCGCTGGCAGGTGACACGAGCGAAGCAACAGGCATAATCCGCTTGTGCCCAATATCCATCAAGTCAATTCCGTTCAGCCGCTATTGCCACGCGGCTTGTGAAGCAAGCGACAACTTTGGAAATCCTAAACAATCCCCGACCACGGCCATTGCCGCCGTGCCGGCGCCGCAGCTGGAGCATCCCTCTGCAGAGGGTGTTTGTGCCTCGCGGCGATCAACCTTGAAAGGCAAATGGACTTGGTGATTTCGGCTGCTGAAACCACTGATTTCGGCATGTAATCCGTGGTTTTCATTCCCCGTTGCAGGAATTCAACTTTGGATTTCGGGATGAACCGCCCATGGCACGGACTGGCAACCACTCCTACGGCACCGTCGCGCCGAGGCGGCCAAAGAGCTTGCCGCCTGCGGCCTTGGCTGCCGGCACGGTGATGACAATCAAGTCGGTGTCGGCATCCGGGCTGTTCTCGGTGACGGCAACGTTCACGCCGTCGGAGGACGAACTCACGCCCCCCACCGGAACATTGTTAGAATCAGGAAAACCCAGGCTGGTTGACCATTGGAAAGTGAGCGCCGTGGAGCTTTCTGACAGATCCTTGCGGTGGAAGGTGAAGATCAGGTCGCCACCCGGGTTGCGCGTGATTTTCGGCAACAGGCTGCTGGAGTTGGAGCCCGGGTTGGCGGGGTTTGGTTCACCGCCCAACACAAACTCCAATGCGTTAGGCACACCATCGTGGTCCGGATCGGCGGTGGGCAGAGCGTCCGCGCCGCCAAGCCCACTCGAGGCGACCCACAGGTCAAAGCCGCTGCCAGCAGTCCAGTTGAGGATCACGTCCTGCTTGCCATTGGCATCGGCGGCACGGGTGACCGCGAAGGAGCCGGAAGGGCTGCCGCTGCCGCCGCTGATGGTGCCCAGCGCAAACCCAGTGCTGCCGCCATCACCAGTGATGCCGCTGCCCAGGTCTGCCACCAACCACGATTGGTTGGTGCTCCAAAAGGCGTTGAGGAAATTGACTGACCCGGCGAAACTCAGATCAATGGTGGCCCCATGGGTGATGGCGAACGTGCCGCCGGTGACATCCACGCCGTCGAAGCTACTGCCCCGCCCGCTGCTGACATTGTCGGTGAGTTGCCACTGGAGATGGGAAGTGGCGGCATACGCAAGACTGTTAGAAAAGACCTGAATCCCCACGCTGTTGTTGCCGGGGGCGTGCATGCCATCGATGGTGGTCGAGGCGCCAAGGCTGCCGCTGCCACCCAAGGTCGCGCCGGAGTCGACGCTGACCGGGCCGGTGGCTGCCGGCGAGTTGCCGTTGACAAGCAGGGTGCCAGCCTTGACGCGGGTGGCGCCGGTGTAGGTGTTGGCCTGATCGAGGACCAGGGTACCGGCCCCCATTTTGGTTAGACCAAGTCCATTGGCGCCGTTGTTGGGGTTGGCTATGACGTGGCTGTAGGCAAACACACCGCCGCTGGCATTGCTGGTGTCAATACCCAGGCTAGAACCGTTGGCAAAGCCGCCGCTCAGCGTGCCCAGCCCGCTGATGCCTTGAATATCGGATGTGGTGAACTCTCCCGTGCCGCCCACGTTGAACGCCGCAGTGGCACCGGCCGCCACCACCAGCTTGGCTGCGGTCCAATTCGCCGGCGTGTTGTTGTAGAGGCTGATCTGTTTGGCAAACTGGAGCATGCCACCACTGACGGTGGTCACGCCGGCATAGGTGTTGCCGCCACCTAGCAGAAGCGTGCCGGTGCCGAGTTTATGCAGTGCCGTGGGTGTCGTGCCATCGATGATGGAGGGGTTCAGCGTCAGTGTCTTGCCGTTGGAGACCGTCACACTGCCGGTGCGCAGCGAAAGCGGCACGCTCGCGGCGATGGCCGAGTTGTCAGTGGCGGTGATGTTGTCAAAACTCACGCCGGTCGCTGTCTCAAACGCCAGCGTGGCAGCCGCAAGGTTCAAATTGCCCAGCGTGGCCAGTGACGCATTATTCAGATTCAAGGTGCTGTCGGCGGTGACTGTGACGTCGGTGGCGGGCAGGGTCACCGCGGACGGGGCCATGGAGCTGAAGCGCAGGAGACTCATATGACCGTCATCGGCGATTTCCACGTAGTTCGTTTGCTGTGCCGCGGTGATGTTATAGCCGGCGGGTCCCGTGAAGGTGGGGCTGTAGCCAATGCCGAAACCACCGGCACTCCAACCGGTTTCGCCGGTGCATCCCCAACCGCCGACGTTGTTAGCCACGCGGACCTCAAAATCATGCCAGGTGTTGGGAATGTAGGTCAGGGTGCCGCTGGTGACCTGATCCCGCCAGCAATTGTTCACGCGGTGGTAATCATCACTCTGCAGCACCGTAATGCCATCGACCTTGATGATGGCGGAGTCATCCCAGCCCTTGCCAAAGTTCAAGGTGCCGCTGGGACCCACGAAGATCTGGCCGGTGTAGACCTGGGTTGCGTGATTGGTGGGACTGCCGCTCACATTGTTCATGAAAAGCAGTCCATTGCCGTTGGCGCGTGCCGCAAGGATGTTAAGCTGGGGTGCCTCGTTCTTCGGGTTGGGGGTAATGAAGTCCACGCCCGCGCCGGTGTCGCCCTGCAGGAACCCTTGCTGCAAACCGGCGACATAGCCCATGCTGCTGCGCTCGACTTTGGTGGTGCCACCCTGAAGAATGAGCTTGTCAATGTTGGTGGCGATGTTGGTGCCGCCCACCTTGACCGGCATGCCGCCGGCCGTCACGGTGATGATGGCATCGCTCAGGTTCTGGGTCAGCTTGTTAGACACGGCCAACTCCTGGCCGGCAGGGGCATACAACACGGGAGCAGCCGTCCCCGCGGGCAGCGGCAACATCACACTGGCCGCGCTGGCGCCGCTGCCGGTGGCGTTGACCGTGCCATCGTAGAGCGTCAGCGTGGAACCCGCACCGAGGGTGCCGGCGAGGTTGAGCCCCCCCCCGCTGAGCGTCACGTCACGGGCGATGCTGGCGCCGGCAGCGACACCAAGAATGCCCCCGGGCACGCTTACCAAACCACCGCTGGTTAGAACTCCGTTCACCTGGAGGGTGCCGGCACTGACGCTGGTCGGACCGCTGTAGCTGTTATTGGTGCCGGGCAGGACCAACGTACCGGTGCCGAGTTTGCTCAGGCCGAGCACGCCCATGATGTTGGATTGGGATGTGAAAGTTCCGCCGACGGTGTGGGTGGTATCAATGCCGAGAATCCCGTTGGCGGCAAAAAGCGCATTGGCAAGGATCCGGGTGACATCGGTTTCGGTGAATTCGCCGGGGCCACCGACGTTGAGAGCCAGGGTGGCGGCACTGGCCACCCTGATCATGCCGGAGAGCGTCTGGTTGGGCAGCGAGGCAACGGTTGCGGCCCGGAGCGTGCCGGCGTTGACCGTGGTGGCGCCGGTATAGGTGTTGGTGCCGGAGAGCAGCATGACTCCGGTCCCGGCCTTGAGCAGGGCGCGCGCGGTGGCGTCGCCGTTCTGGATGTTGGCCGTTAGAGTTAGATCACACGCGGCGGCGGTGGAATCACCCACCGTGAAGGTGCGCGTGCCCAACAGGCTGAGTATACCGCCGCCCGTGCCGGAGATCGTGGCGCCGTTAGGGTTGTTGGTGGCGCGGTATTCAAAGTTGCCGCCCAGCCTCAATTCGCCGGCGCCGATGCTGATGGTGGCGCTGGTGCCGGAGGCCCCCTCCCCCATGGCCAGGGTGGTGATGGTCTGGGTGCTGCCATTGAGGTCGAGGGTGCCCGCATAAACGACGAGGGGTCCGGTGGTGCCGAGGGTACCCGCACCGGACAGAAGCAGGGTGCCGGCATCGCCATGATTGGCATCGCCAAGGATGGTGCCTCCGGTGTAGCTGTTGGCACCGGTCAGGGTCAGAGTGTTAGACCCAAGCTTCACCAGCCTGAGCGTCTGTGCCACGGCGCTCGCATAAGTGAAATCGCCCTGCGTCGTATCCAGTCCGAGCCCCGCGTTGGGCGTGCCCCATGCAGCCGCTGTGCGCAGGCTGTCAATCTGCGCGGCACTCCAACCCGTGATGCCGTTGCCCGTCTGAACGGCGAGTTTTGCGTTGAGGGCGACCGTGACCATGCCCGGGGTGGCCCAATTGCTGCCCAAGGAGGAAGGAGTTATGGCAAGCAGGGTGTTGGATGCAAGCGCGGTTCCGCCGCTATAGGTGTTATTGCCTGAGAGAGTCCACCGCAGATGATCCGGCACGGTCCCGGTGTGAGCCGTGTCACTGACCCGCAGCGCCAAAGTGCCGCCTCCGTCCACGATGTTGCCACTGAATGTCCTGTCGTAGTTGAGGAGCACATTGAGCAAGGCGCTGGTTCCTGCGGCACTGTTCGTGACGGTGCCGCTGCCATCGACCACCGGGATCCGGTTGACGTTGTCACCATTGAGATCGAGCGTGCCGCCGGACATGTGGAACTGCCGCAGCGGATCGCCGGACATCGCCAGGACTTGTCCGTCGTGGTAGCTGCCGTCCGCGGCCATGGCCAAGCGGACGGTGGCACCTGGCTTGACATCGGAGATCCAGCCGACCGCGTTATATGCCGCAGGATTGCTGGTATTCATGGCCAGCACCAAGGTGCCGTTATCCACGGAAGTGCCACCGAAGCCCACCGCATTGGAACCGCTCAGGACCAAGGTGCCGGTGCCGCTCTTGACGAGGTTTTGGTTTTCGCTGTAGCCGCCGACAAGTTCGAGGCTGGCACCGGGCTGGGTGATCTCGATGGTGGTGGTTCCCACAGGACCGGTGGCACCGCCGCTTTGGAACCGGCTGGTCGAGGTAACGACGGATCCCGTGTATTGGAATGTGCTGTTAGAAATCAGGATGGCGCCGCTGGTTCCAAGGGCGCTGGTGGTCCAGGGGATATCAGAGAGGCTGTTGAAGCTCAGGGTGCCGGCGCTGAACCCGGTGAGGGCACTGACTGTTGTGCCGCCGCCGTAGGTGTTGGATCCGCTTAAGGTCAGCGTGCCGCTGCCGGACTTGCGCAGGCCGATGGGCGCGGTGATGTCCGCAGAGTAGGCGACAATCCCGCCGGCGGCGTTGGTGGTGTCCAGCGCAAGGATCGCATTGGCATCAAAGACTCCGTTGGTTAGAAGCTCGGTGATGTTGGATGTGGAAAATTCGCCACTGCCGCCGGCATTGACGGCCAGCGTGGCGCCGCTGGCCACGGTGATCATTCCGGTGACGGTCCGTCCCGGCAGTGTGGCGAGTGTCGGCGCCCACAACGTGCCGGCGCTGACACTGGTGGTGCCGGTATACGTGTTGACTCCCGTCAAGGTCACGGTGCCGGAGGTGGTCTTTGTCAGAGTGGCATCCGCGCCTGTGAGATTGGCGCTGATCGCGCCGCTTGCCACATCAAAGGCGGCGGCGCTGAGGGTGCCGTTGTTGATTTGCGCGCCATTCTCCAAGCTCACCACATCGAGTGTCTGGGTGGTGGCTCCCAGATCAACGATAGCCGTGACGCCGGTCACGGTAAGCCCCCCCGGAACCATCCCGAGTCTGCCGCCCCCGGCGAGGGCCAGGGTTCCGGCGCTGACGGTGGTGCCGCCGCCATAGGTGTTGAAGCCCGTTAGAGTCAGCGTCCCCCCACCGGTCTTGGTGAGCGTGCCGCCCACACTGTTCATGGCCGCCGCCAGAGTGACGTTCTGGCCGTTGGTGTCGAATTTGTAATACTGGCCCTCGGCCGCACTGAAGCGTGCCGAGTAGTCGATCGTGTTGCTGGCGCTGAACTGGAGTGTACCGCCAAGCAGGCCTAGCGTGCCGCTGCCGCCCAGCGCGCCACTGCTGCCCAATGCCAGCACGCCGGCAACCAGATTGGTGCCACCACCGTAGGTATTGGCACCGGTCAGGGTCACCGTGCCATCGCCACTCTTTGTTAGGACAGCCCCCGCCCCTGCAAGCTTGGCGCCGAGGGTGCCGGTTTGGACGTCGAAGGACGTGGCATTGAGGGTCCCGTTGAGGATTTGCGCGCCATTGAGCAAACTGACCGCACCGAGAGTCTGGATACTCGCGCCCAGATCGACCAGGGTGGCATCGCCTTCCACGCTGAGTCCACCGGGGGCCGCGCCCAGTTTGCCACCTCCGGCAATGAGCAAGGTACCGGCACTAACCGTGGTGCCGCCGTTGTAGGTGTTGGCACCTTTTAGAGTCAGCGTGCCCGTGCCGGTCTTGGTGAGTGTGCCGCCGCCGCTCAGGTCGGTCGTGCTAGTTAGAGCACTTGCAAGGATAATGGCCTGACCGTTGGTGTCGAAATTGTAGAACTGCCCCGCAGCGGCGCTGAAGCGGGCCGAGTAGTCGGTCGTGTTGCCCGCGCTGAAGCGCAGCGTGCCGCCCAGCAAGCGGAGCGTGCCGGTGGTGCCCAGCGCGCCGCTGCTGCCCAAGCCCAGAACGCCATCATAAAGATCCGTGCCGCCGCCATAAGTGTTGGTCCCGGTCAGGGTCACCGTGCCGGCCTCTCTCTTTGTTAGGGAGGCCGCCGCGCCCGCGAGGTTGGCGCCAATCGCGCCGCTTTCCACATGGAAGGAGGCACCGGTGAGTGTGCCGTTGTTGATCTGCGCGCCGTTGAGCAAGCCGACCGCAGCCACCGTCTGGCCGCTGCCCCCCAGATTGACAATGGCAGCGGGACCGTCCGCCGTGAGCCCGCCGCTGGTCGCACCGAGCGTGCCCGCCCCGGACAGCAGCAATGTCCCGGCATTGACCGCAGTGCCTCCGCTGTAGGTGTTGGAACCTGACAGCGTCAGGGTGCCGGCACCGAGTTTGCGCAGGCCGATGGCTCCACCAAGGCCCGGGGTATAGGCGAATGTTCCGCCGCTGGCGTTGGTGGTGTCGATCCCCAGAATCGAGTTGGCCGCAAAGCCGGCCTTGGCAAGGAGATTGGTGATATCGCCCACGGTGAATTGCCCGCTGCCGCCGGCATTGACCGCCAACGTGGCGGTGGTGGCCACGGTGATCAGGCCCGGTGTCGATTGACCCGGCAGCGCCGCCAGCGTCGTGACTTGCAGCATCCCCTCGTTGACATGGGTGGCACCACCATAGTCATTGATCCCGGCAAGGGTCACCGTGCCACCGGTTGTTTTTGTTAGGGAAGTGGTCGCGCCCGTGATTCTGGCACTGACCAACCCGTTTTCCACGATCACGGACGCGCCGGTGAGAATACCCGTGGAACTGAGGATCTGCCCGCCGTTGAGCACCGTGACCGTGCCGTAGGTCTGGTTGGTGGCGCCCAGATCGACGATGGCCGATGGCCCGTCCACCGTGAGGGCGCCGGCGCTTGCACCGAGCGTGCCGGAACCGGATAGCACCAGCTTCCCTTCCGTTACGATGGTGCCGCCACCATAGGTATTGGCACCGGTCAAGGTGACAATGCCGGCCGTGGTTTTCGTTAGAACAGCCCCCGGCCCCGCGAGAATGGCGCTGATAGAGCCTTTCTCCACGCTGAAGGCGTTGCCGGTTAGAATGCCGGTGCTGCTGTTGATCTGCCCGCCATTCATCAGGGTGACCACATCGAGCGTCTGGTTGGTGGCACCCAGATTGAGGATGGCAGTGGAACCGTTGACCAAGAGCGTCCCGCTGCCGGCCCCGAGCGTGCCCAGCCCGGAAACCGTGAGTGTCCCGGCATTGACCGTGGTGCCGCCGTCGTAGCTGTTGGCCGCGCTCAAGGTCACCGTGCCGGCGGTTGTTTTCGTTAGAGCCACACCCGCGCCCGCGAGCCTGACACTGACCGAGCCGCTCTCCACATCATAGGATGTGCCGGTGAGCGTGCCACCGCCGGTAATCTGTGCGCCGCCTTTCAGACCGATAGCACCCAGCGTCTGGTTGTTAGTGCCCAGGTTGACGACAACCGTGCCGCCATTGGCCATGAGGGCACCGCTGCTTGCGCCGGGCGTACCGGCCCCGGCAAGTGCCAGCGTCCCGGCAGTGACCGTGGTGCCGCCGTCATAGCTGTTAATCCCTGTCAGAGTGAGCGTGCCCGCACCGGACTTGGTGAGTGTGCCGCCGAAGCTGGTCACTGGCGACGCCAGGGTGACGGACTGGCTGTTGGTGTCCAGATTGTAGATCTGATAGTCAGCGTTGTTGAAGCGGGAGGAATAATCATTGGTGTTACTGGCGCTAAAGCGGAGCGTGCCACCGTAGAAGGAGATCGTGCCAGTCGTGCCCAGAGCGCCGCTGCTGCCCATGACCAGCACGCCGTCATACAACTCGGTGCCGCCGCCATAGGCATTGGTCCCGGTCAAAGTCACGACGCCGGTGTTGCTTTTCGTTAGAATGGCCGTTGCCCCCGCAAGATTGGTGCTGATCGAGCCACTTTCCACGTTGAAGGATGTGCCAACGAGAGTGCCGGTGTTGATTTGCGCGCCGTTCCACAAGTAGACGGTGTCAAGCGTCTGGGTGGTGGCCCCCAGATTGACGATGGCCGTGGCGCCATCCGCCGTGAGCGAACCGGGGAGCACACCCAGCTTGCCCCCTCCGGAGATGGCCAGTGTCCCGGCAGTGACCGTGGTGCCGCCGTTGTAGGTGTTATTTCCTGTTAGGGTCAGCGTGCCCGCGCCGGCCTTGGTGAGCGACCCGCCGCTGCTGATCAGGGCGGACGCGAGGGTGACGGTCTGGCCGTTGGTGTCAAAGTTGAAGGTCTGGTTGGCGGCCTGGCTGAAGCGTGCGGAGTAGTCGCTGGTATTGCTGGCGCTGAACTGGAGCGTGCCGCCGGAAAACAGCAGATTACCGGTCGCACCGAGGGCCCCGCTGCTGCCCAAGGCCAACACGCCTTCGGCGAGGACCGTGCCTCCGCCATGGCTGTTGGTTCCGGTCAGGCTCACCGTGCCCGTCGTGCTTTTTGTTAGAACAGCCGTGGCACCGCCGAGGTTGGCGCTGATTGAACCGCTATCCAGATTGAAGAATGCGGCGGAGATCGAACCGTTGATGATTTGCGCGCCATTCCACAGGTTGACAGTGTCGAGTGTCTGGCTGGTGGCACCCAGATTGACAATGGCCGTGGCGCCTTCCAGCGTGAGCGTGCCGGTGGTTGCGCCCAACGTCCCGGTTCCGGCAACCGTCAGGGTTCCGGCGCTGACCGTGGTGCCACCGTTGTAGGTGTTTATTGCCGTTAGATTCAACGTGCCCGCGCCGGTCTTGGTGAGCATGCCGTTGACGCTGGTCAGGGGTGTGGCCAGCGTGACCACCTGGCTGTTGGTGTCGATGTTGTACGCCTGGGCGGCGGCGGGGCTGAAGCGTGCGGAGTAGTCGGTCGTGTTGCCGGCACTGAAGCGGAGCGTGCCGCCCTCGAAGCTGAGAATGCCGGCAACGCCGAGGGCGTCGCTTCCGGCCAGGGACAGCACGCCATCGGCAAGGCGGGTGCCGCCGCTCAATGTGTTGGTACCCGAGAGGCTCAGTGTGCCCGCGCCGGTCTTGATGAGCGTGCCGCCGCCGTCAATGGTCCCGCTGAGGGTCAGGACGGACCCGGCGGTGTCGACTTGGAATGCGCCGCTGCCGCCGCTGGCCAGGGTGAACTTCTTGTTGCTGCCGGTGTTGCCGCCGGTGAATTCCAAGGTGCCGGTGAGGCCCCCGGTTTTTCCCAGAATCACGGCGGACGCGCTGTTTCCCAACACGCCGTTGGCGCTGGTGTTGTTGACCGTGGCGACCTTCAACACCCCCTGTGCCACCGTCAATTGCCCGCTGAATGTGTTATTTCCGGTTAGACTCCAAGTGCCGTTGCCGGTCTTGGTGAGGGCGAGTTTGCCCCCGCCCGTGCCATTGCCTATCACTCCGGTGATAACATTGTCTCCAACATTCTCACCATTGAGTGTGAGAGTGGTGACATTGGCGCCGGTCGCCACCCCGGTCACCGCGCCAATGTGCAATGCGCTGGCGGCCGAACTCGCGCCTGCAGTAAAGGTGGCGGATCCACCGTCACCCTCAATCACGATGGCCGTGCTGATGGTGTCGGCATGATCGCCATTCCCCGCCGCGGTCTGGATCACGCCGCCATTGGACAGCAGCAAGCCGCCCCCGCTGAGCGTGTATTTGTTGGTTGATGTGTTAGAAAAGGTGATGACGCGCAGATTACGACTGGCATCCACGGTGACGGTCCGGTCCAGCGTGAGGGTGAAACCAAAGGCGGCCACGTCGGCATTGGTCGTGCTCGAGGTGGACCCCGGCACGAGCGCCGCGAACCACGGTGGATTGGCGGCGGTGGCCCAGTTGCCATTGGCATCCACATTCCAAGACGAACTCGCGGCGGGCGCGGCATGCGCCACCAGCATGGCGGCACTGCCGATGAGCAACTGGAGTGAGCGGGTGGGGTGCATCGTTAGAATCGGGCTGGCGTTGTCGGAAATCAGGCGTGACGCGGACATGGGCATCAGGGGTTGGTGGCCTTGAGGCGGGCAAAGATTTTGCCGCCCGCGGCATTGACGGCTGGTATGTTCACTGTGACCGCGTCTGGTGTGACCGCTTCGTTGACCGTGACCACCACGCCGTTGGCGTAAGAGCCACCGCTCTGGATGACCGGCACATCGGTCCAAGTGCCGTTGAGGCTGGTCGCCCACTGGACCACGAGGGTGGCTTGCCCGATGGCGGTCTCCTCGCGGTTGAAGCGCAGGGTCAGGCCGCTGCTGGCGCTGCTGGTGACGGTGGGCTGGATCGCGCGATCACTTGCCAGCGGATTGCCGCCAAGGATCCACTCAAGGCCGTTGGCCATGCCGTCCTTGTCGGGGTCGGCATCAAAGGCCGATTCAAAGCCGGGAGCACCGGTGAGCCCCTTCCCGGCGGCCCAACTGTCATACGGGGGGGCTGCAGATCCGTTAGAGTAGACGAGTTCCAGGTTGTTGCCGGTCTGGCGCACCGCCCAGGTGCCGGCCCCGCTGAACCCCGGCGCGCTGACGCTGAAGTCACCCGCATTGAAGCCCGCGATCCCCGCTGAGGTCTTCAGGAACGCGAACACCTTGTTGGTATCCGTGAAATTCGTTAGACCGGTCGTGTCGATGGTGATCGCGTGGGGACCGGCCGCAATGGCCAGCGACTGCACGCTGAGATCCTCGAAGCCGCTGCCCGCGGCACCTGTCCAGTTGGAAATTCCGGCAACGAAGCCGCCGCCCGCCAGCAAGTTCACCCCCGCGCTGATAGACCCGTTGCCGGAGAGCGTGGCGGAAACCGTGGTGGCGGTGGCACCAAGCACGCCCTGCACGCGCAGGGTGCCGCCGCTGACGCTGGTGGCCCCGCTGTAGGTGCTGATGCCGGCCAGGGTGAGAGTGCCGGCCCCGGCCTTGACCAAGGCTGTCTTGTTAGTAGTTCCATTGCTAATGACTCCACCGAAGGTGGTGCTGGCGCTGCCGTTGATGGTGAGAGTAACGTCATCCGTCCCGCCATTCGTCACGCTGCCGCCACCGCCACCGTAGTCAGCCAACGAGGCGACTTGTTGACTCACGCCGTTGAGGTTGATAGCCGCGCCGCTGGCAATGGAAACGGGTGTGTCAGTGGGCAGGAGATTAATGCCGCTGCTGCCACCACCGCCACCAAACCACTTGGTGTTGAGGTAAGTATCGAGGGTATTGCGCTCGGCGTCGCTCAGCGCGCTGCCATAGGCCACAACCTCCCCGACCTGGATATTGCCGTTCCATCCGTTGTTAGGGCTGATATTGCCGATGGCGATCTGGGCCGTATTGCTCCCATCGTGGCCTTCGGTGAACTGGGCCACGCGCGACCCGTTGACCCAAATTTCAGACCCGTTGGTCACCCCGGGCCGGGAAATAAACACGTAGCGGATCGGATCGGTGTTGTTCATTGCCGCGGCCTGTCCGTAGTTCTGCCACCCGCCGTTGGAGATGCCGTAGTTGGCACCGCCGGCCAGCCCTTGGAAGCGGTCCCAGCCGCCGTTGTCGTTGCCAAACAAGGCGTGGTTGCCGCCAGCCAGGCTCGTCTGCCGGTAAACGATGGCAATGGTGAACGGGCTGCCATTGGCAATATTGTAGTTTGCCCAGATTTCTTGCGCGAAGGCGCTGTCGAAATTCAATGCGGGCATGCCGTTGAAGGCAGTGGCCGTGTAGACCGGCCGCTTGCTCGTTGTGGTCACGTTGGCATGGTGGCCGGCCCCGGACTTGTCACTCCAGTAACCCACCGGCTGTCCATTGGTGGTGACCGCGCTGCTGCCATCGCTATTCTGGGCCAAGCTGGCCATATCAAAGGCGTCGAGCTGCAATTGCAGGTTGGCGGTCACCGTGAGCACCGGCCTGTCTAACAATTTAAGCGCCCCCCCGGCAACACTCGTGGCTCCGCTATAAGTCTGTGTGGTACCGACCGAGAGTGTGCCGGCACCGGTCTTGGTGAGCGAGCCGCTGCCGCTGATCGGCTTGCTGAAGATGACCGCGTCCGCATGATTGAAGGCGATGCTTGAGTTGTTAGACAGAACCACGCCGCTGGTGCCGCCGATCGAGGCACCGCTGCCACCATTGCCGATTTGCAATTTGCCGCCGCTGACGCTGGTGCTGCCGGAGTAGGCATTGGCGCCGGTTAGAATCAAGGTTCCGGGCCCGGTCTTGACCAGGCTCCCATCCGTGGTAGCCGTGGCCCCGGTGACGGTCAGGATGGTGAGGGACGGGGTGATCTCAAAGGTGGCGGTTTTGCCGGCATTGATTGTGAAGTTGCGGTCCGTGCTGGCGGTGGTGCCGGTGTATTGCAGGGTGCCGCCGTCAAAGATGAGGTTGGCTGCCGCATTGCCGGCCGGGCCGAAGTTGCTGCCGCTCACGCCGCCATTACCCAGCGTGGCCACGCTCAAGGTGCCCGCCATGAGTTTGGTCGGGCCGCTGTGGCTGTTGCTGCCGGATAGAACGAGGGTGCCTGCGCCCTTCTTTATCAGGCCGGCCTGGGCGCTGCCTCCGTTGCTGAGATTGCCGGCGAGGGTGACGGTGTTGGATCCGGTGTCCACGGTGGTGGCTCCATACACCAGGCCGATCGCCTGATTGATTGTCTGGTCATTGGACGAGCTGTTAGTGATATTGCCGGCCAGGGCGAGGGCGTTGCCGCCGAGGGTGAAGTGCGGGGCTCCCGCGTCAAACTCAATGCCGCCGAATGACGCGCCCGCGGCGAGATCATTGTTAGGAGTGACCCGTGCCGCAGGGCCGAAGTGCAGGGACGCGCCTGCCAGCGGCGCCGTGCCGCCCCAGTTGGCGGTGGTTTGCCAGTTGTCGTTGCTGCCGCCGCCGTTCCAGATGCTGGTGGACGTGGCCGCCACCCATTGCGCCAGGGCAAACTGTGACGACGAGTTGAGCGTGCCCACCCCGCTGATCAGGTGATTGCCCAGGCTGGTGGGCGAACTGGTGAGCAACTGCCAGCCGTTGCCGGAGTTCTCAAACAAATTGAGCGTGTTTTCCTTGAGGCCGGTCAGCAGGGAATCATAGCGGAAGGTCAGGTTGGCCGAGTTGATGCTCAGGCCGTCCGCCGGGGTGAAGGCCCAAATGCCCACCGCTTCCACCAGGCCGGGTTTCACGGCGGGGTTGGTGGGAGCCAGCAACGAGACGCCCAGACTGCCGGTTAGACCACTTCCCGTTAGACTGGTGACACGCAAGCTGTTGACCAGGCTATTGACGTCCAGGGCGGTTAATGATCCCCGTTCGCCCCAGTTCAGCGCCGTGGTGGAATTGGTGACGACCAGACTTGGCAAGTTGATGCTGCCGCCGTTTTGGGCGTACCAACCCGGGAAACTCGCGTCGCTCAAGGTGCCGCTGGTTTGCCGGTTGAGCGTGGCATAGTTGATGTTCAGGGTGCCGCTGTCGGCGACGAAGCGGCCATCGTTATAGAGCGTGTTGGCAACATTGATCTGGCCGCCACCCTGGACCACGGTCAGCTTCTTATTGCCATCGCCGAATCTCGCGGATTGGTTGAAGTTGAGCACCGCCCCATTGGCCATGCCCAACGTCGCCTTGCCATGGCCGCCCACATAAGCTTCCCCATTGAAAGTCACGTTCGCCGAATTCGCGATGTTGAGCGCGGTCACGGAGTTGGCGGAGTTGCCATCCAAGGCCATCCGCAACTGGCTGAAAATCACGCTGGAGCCGGCGGCGATGCCGAGCGTGGGTGTGAGGGCGGCATTGTCCACACCGTTGGCAAGCCACAGGTCGGTAAGCGGATTGACCGAGAACGCGCCGTTGACCGGAGTGTTGGAGAATTGGAAACCATAGGTGCCCGCGCGGAAATCCAGCCGCATTGATTTACCCGTCATGTTGATCTGCCCGTTGTTATTCAAGCTGATGGTGCACGGCCGCTGTGCCGAATTACCCCATCCACCGGCGGTGAAGTTACCGGCGACGTTGAGTGCTCCGCCGCTGCCGCTGACACTGACGCTGGTGGTGGCGGCGTTGTTCCAGGTGTTGCCATTCTGCCCGTAATGGCTGCCCAGATCGACGTTGCCGCCGAAGTTCACCGCCGCGCCGCTGATGTCCAGGGTGCCGGCAAAATTGTTGTTCACGTCGGTGGCCAAATACAGGTTATTGAACTGCAGTCCGTTAGAGGATGACCCGAAAGCGAGGGAGGAACTCGCCCCCGGCACCAGCACCTGCAGGTTGGTGCTGGTCGCGGCGGAAATCATGCCATCGGCCGGTGTGTTACTCAGGGCAAGATTGCTGTAATTGCCGTCACGCAGATACAGGGTGCGGCCCGCCCCGGTCATGTTGACCCGCGCCGTGCCGGCCAGCGTGACGTTGGCAGGATTGCCCTGACCGCCGAGCGACACATCACCGCCGATGTTGAGTTGCCCACTGCCGCTGAGCGTGAGCGATGACAACCCGCCGAGAATCGCGCTGCCGTTGATATTGAGCACATCCCCATCAAAAATATTGACGTTGGCCATGCCTTGGTTGACGTGGTCGCGGCGGCCCATGTAGGCGTCGCCGCTGAAAGTCGCTGTGGTGACGGATGGCGAAGCATCCCCGACGTTGAGTGTGGTCACCGAGTTGGCGGAATTACCGTCCCAGGCCATCCGCAATTGGTTGAATATCACATTGGACCCGGCGGCGATCTTGAGCGCGGGCGTAAGGGCGGCATTGTCCACGCCGTCGGCCAGCCATAGGTCGGTTAGAACATTCACGGAGAACGCGCCGTTGGTCGGGGCATTGGTGAAGACGAACCCATACGTTCCGGCGCGGAAATCCAACCGCATGGATTTGCCCGTCATGTTGATCTGCGCGTCGTTACCGAGCGTGATGGTGGACGCTCGCTGCGCCGAGTTGCCCCAACCGCCGGCGGTGAAGTTGCCACCGACGTTGAGAGCACCAGCGCTGATGCTGACGTTGGTGGTGGCGGCATTGTTCCAAGTGTTGCCGTTCTGCCCGTAATGGCTGCCCAGATCGACATTGCCGCTGAACGTCACCGCCGCGCCGTTGATACCGAAGGTGCCGACATTGTTATTGTTGACGTCAGTGGCCAGATACAGGTTGTTAAATTGCAGACCGTTGGCATCCGGGCCTAACATGAGCGTCGAATTCGCACCCGGCACCAGCACCTGCAGGTTGGTGCTCGCCGCCGCCGAAAATCTGCCATCGGCCGGGACGTTGGTCAGCGTCAGGTTGCCGTAGTTGCCATCCCGCAGATAGAGGGTGCGGCCTGTTCCGGTCATGTTGACGCGCGCGGCGCTGGCCAGTGTGACCGCGGCCGGATATCCCTGACCGCCGAGTGACACGTCGCCACCGACGTTGATCTGTCCGCTGCCGCTGAGGACGAACGCCGAGAGCCCGCCAAGAATCGCGCTGCCACCGATGTTGAGCACATCCCTGTCAAACACATTGACAGTGGCAATGCCCTGGTTGACGTGGTCACGGCGACCCAGATAGGCATCGCCGCTGAATGTCGCTATCGTGACGGATGGCGAGGCATCCCCGATATTGAGTGTGGTCACCGAGTTGGCGGAGTTGCCGTCCCATGCCATGCGCAATTGGTTGAAAATCACATTGGATCCGGAGGCAAGGTTGAGCGTGGGCGCAAGGACGGCATTGTCCACGCCATTGGCCAGCCACAAGTCGGTTAGATAATTGACAGAGAACGCGCCGTTGGTCGGGGTGTTGGTGAATTGGAAGCCATAGGTACCGGCGCGGAAATCCAACCGCATCGCTTTGCCCGTCATGTTGATCTGCGCGTCATAGCCGAGCGTGATGGAGGATGCCCGCTGCGCCGAGTTGCCCCATCCACCGGCGGTGAAATTGCCGCCGACATTGAGCGCGCCAGTATTGACGCTGACGATGGTGTTGCCCACATTGTTCCAGGTGTTGCCATTCTGTCCGTAGTGGCTGCCCAGATCGACGTTGCCGCTGAAACTCACCGCCGCGCCGCTGATGCCAAAGGTGCCAACATAGTTGTTGTTCACGTCGGTGGCCAAGTACAGGTTGTTGAGCTGCAAGCCGTTGGCATCGGGACCCAGAAGCAATGTGGAGTTGGCACCCGGCACCAGCACTTGCAGATTCGTCGTGGGGGTGACGGAGAACTTGCCGTCGGCCGGGGTATTGACCAGGGACAGACTGCTGTAATTACCGTCGCGCAGGTACAAGGTGCGGCCGATCCCGCTCATGTTGACCCGCGCGGCGCTGGCCAGCGTGAGTGTGGGGATATTGCCCAAGCCGCCGAGTGACACGTCGCCGCCGACATTGAGCTGTCCGCTGCCGCTGAGCGTGATCGTTGAGAGACCTCCAACAATGGCCGAGCCACCGATGTTCAGCATGTCTCCATCAAACACATTGACTCTCGCGATGCCTTGGTTGACGTGGTCGCGGCGGCCCAAATAGGCGTCGCCACTGAAGGTCGCGACCGTGACCGATGACGCGGCATCGCCAACGTTGAGGGTGGTCACCGAGTTGGCGGAGTTGCCATCCCATGCCATCCGCAGTTGGTTGAACCGGACGCTGGAGCCAGCGGCAAAATTGAGCGTCGGGGTGAGCGCGGCGTTGTCCACGCCGTTGGCCAGCCACAAGTCGGTGAGCGGATTGACCGAAAACGCGCCATTGGTGGGCGTGTTGGTGAATTGGAAGCCATACGTGCCGGCGCGCAAATCCAGCCGCATGCCGGTGCCCGTCATGTTGAGTTGTGCGTTGTAGCCCACCGTGATGGTGGACGACCTTTGGGCGCTGTTACCCCAACCGCCGGCGGTTAGATTGCCGCCGAAATTGAGCACCCCCCCGTCGCTGACGTTGACGCTGGTGTTGGCGGCGTTATTCCACGTGTTGCCGTTCTGTCCGTAATGGCTGCCCAGATCACCATTGCCCTTGAAGGTCACCGCCACGCCGCCGACATTCAAGGTGCCGATGTTGTTGTTATTGACGTCGGTGGCCAGATACAGGGTGTTGAACACCACTCCACTGGACTCGGGACCCAAGTTGAGAGTGGCGTTGTTCGTCCAACTGGCCCTGATCTGAAGGTTGGTGCTCGGCGTGACCGAAAGCTTGCCGCCGGCGGGCGTGCCGGCAAATGCCAGCGGTTTGTCCGCGGTGTTGAACTCCTCGTTATCCAGATAGAGGGTGCCGCCCACGCCGATCATGTTGAGCTGCGAATCCGCATCTATGACGACGGTTTTTGTGCCATGCCCCAGAATGATATTGTTGCCGACGTCCATGATGGAACCGCTCGCGCCGAAACTCTTCGTCAACTTCAGCGTGGCGCTCGTGTTGTCGTCATTGGCCAGTTGCAGGTCCTGCACCAACCGCAGCGTCGAGCCATTTTCCATGAGCAACGTGCCCTGCGAGAATTTATGTGTAGCGTCCTCCACCCGCCCTATCAAAACCGTGCCGGTCTTGTGGCTCAGGCCGTCGTCAAGAGTGACCGTGGAGCCAAGAAAGTCGTGGGTGTCAACGTCCACAATCCCATTGCCAATCACCGCGGTGTCGCGCGATTGCGGGGCGCCCAACGCGGTCAGCGTGCGGTTGGTCCAGTTCAAATCGCTCGTCCAACTGGCATCGGCAGCGGCGTAGGTTGTGGTGGCTTCGCGGTTGCCGACGAAACCCGCCGCACCGGGGGCGGATCCCACGCCGCCAGCGGTGGCCACCGCAAACACCGCTCCCGCACCAAAGTCGGCCACCCCGCTGGCCGAGATCGTGTGCGCCACCGTGTCCAGCGTGCCACCGGCATCCAGCCACGCACCTCCCG
>CAIKDP010000089.1 GCA_903826205.1 Akkermansiaceae bacterium | reverse complement strand
GGCGGACTTGTGTTTTTGGAGGTCGAGGATGCGCTCCTCGATGGTGCCGCGACACACGAGCTTATGGACGAACACCGGCTTGGTTTGGCCGATGCGATGGGTGCGGTCGGTGGCTTGGTTTTCGGCGGCGGGGTTCCACCAGGGGTCGTAGTGGATGACGGTGTCCGCGGCGGTTAGGTTAAGGCCGGTGCCGCCGGCCTTGAGCGAGATGAGGAAGATGGGGACGGCACCGGATTGGAATTTTTTCACCAGGGAGGAGCGCTCGGTGGTTTGGCCGGTGAGTTTGAGGAAGGGGATCTCCTCGATGGTTAGGTGCTCCTCGATGAGGGCGAGCATGGAGGTGAACTGGGAGAACAGCAGAATACGCCGGCCTTCCTCGAGCAGGGTGGGCAGCAACTCGTCTGTTAGGTAAGCGAGTTTGGCGGACTCGGTGACTTTTTGGGCGGCGGCGGACTTGAGGAGCTGCGGATGGCAGCAGATTTGGCGCAGCTTGAGCAGGGCATCGAGAACGATGATGTGGGACTTGGCCAGACCTTTGGCGGCGATGGCATCCCGAACCCGCTGATCCATGGCGGCACGCACCGATTCGTAGAGGTCGGTTTGTTTCGGGGTAAGGTCGATGCCATGGACGAGAATGGTTTTTTCCGGCAACTCGGTGGCGACCTGGTCCTTGGTGCGGCGCAGCAGGAGCGGGGAAACGCGGCGGTTGAGGGCGGCTTGGGTGCCGCTGGAGCGGTCGCGCTCGATCGGTTTGCGGATATAAGTGTTGAAGGATTTTTCGTCGGAGAGAAAGCCGGGCATGAGGAAGCGCATCAAGCTCCACAGTTCGCCGAGGTGGTTTTGCATCGGGGTGCCGGAGAGGCAGAGGCGGTGGGCTGCCTTGAGTTTGTAGGCGCTTTGTGCGGCGAGGGCTTTGGGGTTTTTGATGTATTGGGCTTCGTCGAGGACGACGACATGCCAGTGGTGTTGGGCGAGTTCGTGGAAGTCGCGCACGAGTAACGGATAGGACGTGAGGACAATGTCGGCGGTGGGGATGGCTGCGAAATTGTCGGCTCGCTTGATGCCGTGGAGTGTGAGCACCTTGAGGTGGGGCGCGAATTTCTCGACTTCGTCGGCCCAGTTGGGAACGACGGAGGTGGGGGCGATGACGAGCGACGGTTTGGCCGGGGTCTTGGCGTGTTCGGCAGCGAGGTGAGCGAGGGTCTGGAGGGTTTTGCCGAGACCCATGTCATCAGCGAGGATGCCGTGGAGGCCGTGCCGGGCGAGGAATTGAAGCCAGCGGAAGCCCTCGTGTTGATAGGGCCGGAGTTCGGCACGAATGGTGGCGGGGACTGCGGCGGGCGGCAGGCCCTGGATGTCGCGCAGATTGCGGCCGAGGGCGGCCAGCGCGCGGGTGGTTTCCGAACTGTCGATGGCCAGGCTATCGGCGAGACCGGCGGCGCCGAGGCGGTCGAGGCGGAGTGGGCCGTCACCTTGAGGCAGACCGTGGAACAAGTGGCGGACTTGCTCGACGAGGTCGAGGAAGCGGCGTGCCGGGAAGCGCACATGGCCGTCTTCGAGCTTATCGCAGGGGAGTAGCAAATTTTCCGGGATTTGCGCGGGGTCGGAATAGCGGGCGTGCCAGTCTTGGGCGATGGCCTGCGCAATCTGCGGAATGAAGCTGATGCGCTTGCCATTGAACTCGGCCGTCACGTCGAAGCGGAACCAATCGATGCCATGGTCGGGGTCGGACTCGATGGCGGGGAAGAAGTCCTGGATGTCGTGGATTGTTAGGCCGAGTTTGGGGTCGGTTTCGATGATCCAGCCCTGGGCTTCGAGGGCGCGGAATTCCGGGGTGTTCAGGTACTCGAGCCACTCGGCGGCGCGGGCACCGGGCCGGGAGTCCAGAAAGACGGCGTGGCGGTTCTTGTCGTTGAGTTCGCGTTCGGGCAAAAACGCGTTGAACGGGGTGAGGCCGTGGTGGGTGAGTGCGGTAGTGAAGGCGGCTTCCGCGTGCGGATGGCGCTCAAGGATGATGCGAGTGTCGCCCTCAAACCAGGAACTGCGCGGGGGCATGTTAGGGCCGAGCGGAGGCAACGGCGGGCAGTCGGGATAGCGGAAGGAGATGACGCCGCCGATGTGGCGTTTCAGAAAAACTCCGACGAGGACCTCGGTGATGCGGAGACATGGGACGGGGGTGAGGCCGGTGAGGGTTTGTGACGCGAGTTCGGCGGGAATGGGCAGCGGGTTGTCCGGAAAAATGGCGGCAAGTTCGCGGCCGAAAGTGGCGATGCTATCGGGCGGGATGACCGGGCCTGCGGTCCATGCTTGCAGGATAGCCGCAGGCAGGGAGCTGTGCAGATGGCCAAAAATGTGGGCTTCCGGGTCGAGGTAACGGAATGGCTCGGTGGGGACGAGCTGCAGGTTGGTTGACGGGAGTCGGAGGGTCGGGCAGGCGCTGCCATCGGGAAGTGTCTGCCACCCTGCCTCGATGGGCAGCGGCGGGCCTTCGGTGAGAGGCCGGTAGCGGTTGGAGGGTCGATAGTTGTCGGATTCTTCGCCAAAAAACAGGCGTCCGGTTGCCAGCGCCGGCTCGAGAATGGCATCCCATGCATCGCCTTCGAGCGGGATGGTGCCGCCCCACAGGTGGTTTTTGCGGACTTTCTGATGGAACGCCGCGCAAATCGCCAGATCCTCGGTGGCCATGTATTTGGTCGGACGCGAGGGGTCGGCGGTGGCGTTGCCGGGGTCGATGGAAATGCCGGATTTGTTGCGCGTGCCCACCCGCAGGGCAAACTGGAGGCGCTTGGGCCCGTGGTAATGGCGGGCGGCGGACTGCTCGATGCAATAGGCGAGAAACTTGGTGTAGGGCGTGGCGGGTTTGGGCGGGGTGGCGGCAGCGATGCCGGCGTCTTTGATTTTACGGAGCCAGGCGGTCAACTCGCCGTTGAAGCGGGCCTCGCTGCGGATGGGCATGGCGGCCACCATGACGTAAAGTTTTTCGAGCACGGCCAAGGCATGCTTGCATTCAAAGCCCACGGGGCAGGAGCATTCCGCGACCAATTCGACTTCGGGCGGCTCCTCGGTGGGTTCAAAGGGTTCGTCGAAATAGAGATAGAGCTTGGTGCGGTAGGGCTTGGGACGTGAGCCTTTGACACGCGCATCCAAGAGCAACGCATCGGAATCGCCACTTTCATCGAACCATTCCTTGAGTTTGATCGATTCAACAGGAATGCCGCGGCTGCGCTGTTGGGTCTGCAGATCGAAGTCGCTGCGCCACGACGCGGCCTTCAGCCACTCGAGCACGGTGGGAAATTCAGTCAGGCTGGCGGCATCGGGAAAGCTCATGCGGGGTGAAAAGGCAGCGGACATGCAGCGTCCGAGTGCGCGGAGAAGCTAAGGAATGGCCTGCTCAAGGCAAGCCAAGACTGCGGCGAAGACTAGTCCAGCAAGGTGCAGTGTTCGATATCGGCGATTCCGAGGGGGACGTTGCGGATCTTGAGCAACAGCGGCAGGCGGCGGTCGATTTTTGTCGGTTCCTCGGCGAGCCTGAGGACACCGGTAAACTCGTGATCGAACTCGCGCAGTTTCAAACACACGCGCCTGCCGACGGGCACGCCCCACTCGTGGCGGATGAGTTGCAGGCGCGCCTCGCGCTGTTGCCGCCAGTTATCAAAGCCGTTGGTGTTGCCGGACTCAAAGTCCAACATCCCCTGAAATCCTTCGTCGTCCATTGTTAGAAAGAGCGCCAGCCGCGAAACTCCAAATCCTAAATGGGATTTAATGCTTTCCTCCGCCCTATTTCGGAATCGAGGCGTCAAGTTGTTCGAGGGCGAGCACCGTGTAGGCGGTGACGAGCACCGCGTTGGTTTCCATCCAACGGCCGTCGTCGTTGACCCAGGAGCCGTTTTCGCGCTGGCGGGACAGGAGTTTTTTGCCCAGTT
>CAIKDP010000088.1 GCA_903826205.1 Akkermansiaceae bacterium | reverse complement strand
TTTGTGGGAGGCAGCAGCCTGAATATAGCCGCAGGTAAGCTGGTTCTGGGAGGAATCAATACATACAGCGGGGACACGATTGTCAATGGCGGCACACTCGCCGTGAACGGGGCCTCCATTCCCAACACCGGAAATCTCTTTATTCAGAGCGGCATGGTGGAGGCGACCGGAACCGAGACGGTGAGCGCCCTGTATTTAGGAACGACACAGCAAAGCTCCGGCACATGGGGAGCGACCGGGGTCGGGGCTGCACACTTTGATGACGCGCGTTTCTCGGGATCAGGAATGATCAAAGTGATCAGCCATGATGCCACATTGACCAGCCTTGCTCTTGCCTCCACCTCGCTGAACCCGGTCTTTTCCTCAGCGACGACATCCTACACCGCCAGCGTGGGAAATGCGGTTACCTCAATTACAATGACCCCGACACTCACCAGTTCGTTGGCCACAGTAACAGTCAATGGAGTGGCAACTGCTTCAGGCACTGTCTGCACCCCTCTCCCTCTGGCCGTGGGCGGCAATACAATCACAGTACAGGTGACGGCAGAGGACGGCACGAGCACCAAGACCTACACTGTCACGGTGACCCGCGCGCCATCTTCAGTGGCGACTCTATCGGGGGTGGTGCTCAGCAGTGGGTCTTTGAGTCCGATGTTTGCGGCAGCGACCCTCTCTTACACGGCAAGCGTTCCCAATACCACGACCTCGATGACAGTCACACCAACGGTGACGGATGCCACGGCCACGATGAAGGTGAATGGGGCAACCCTAGCATCTGGAACCGCCAGCCAGCCGATTCCGCTGGTGGCAGGGCCTAACGCAATCAACGTGGTGGTCACGGCGCAGAATGGCACGACCCTATCGACTTATGAGATCACGGTGACGCGGGTGTTTTTCGAAGCAGTCTTCACATCGGCGACAACGGTACCGATTAGTGCTTCAGGCTACAATGCCACAGGCAATGCGGTGAACATATCGCTGGGATACGCACCGACCGTGGGGACCAACCTGACGCTGGTGAACAACACGGGGTTGGCGTTCATCACCGGAAAATTCTCGAATCTGGCACAGGGGCAGGTGATCACGCTGGGCTACCACAACGCGAGCTACCGGTTTGTGGTCAATTACTACGGCGGCACGGGTAATGATCTGGTCCTCCAGTGGGCGAATGACAAGTCTTATGCCTGGGGGTCCAACAGCTACGGCCAGCTCGGCGATTCCGGGGGCGCTGGCTCTAGCAGCAACGTCCCGGTGGCGGTCACGGCCAGCGGAGTTCTAAATGGCAAGACGATACTGTCGATCTCGACAGGCAGTTCGCACAGTCTGGCACTGTGCGCTGATGGAACGGTGGCGGCTTGGGGACGCAACAACTACGGCCAACTCGGTAACGGCAGCAACATCGACAGCAGTTTTCCGGTGGCAGTGACGCAAGGCGGAGTGCTGGCTGGCAAGACGGTGGTGGCTGTCTCGGCTGGCTTTTATCATAGCTTGGCGCTGTGCTCGGATGGCACGGTGGCTTGTTGGGGATACAATCTTTACGGGCAGTTAGGCAATAACACGTTCGGCAGTGCGGCCAACAGCAATGTGCCGGTCTTGGTAGCAGCAAGCGGAGTGCTTAACGTCAAAATGGTCACGTCCGTCGTGGCGGGCTATTACCACAACCTTGCGCTGTGCTCTGATGGCACGGTAGTGGCCTGGGGACGCAACAACTCCGGCCAGCTTGGCAACAACAGCATCAACGACAGCAGTGTGCCGGTGAATATCCTTGAGGCGGCGCAAATGATCCCGAAGTTCACGGGTTTCGGCAGGATCCGGCAGTTCCGTGGCAGTGGTTAGGGCGGTGGATTTGTTCTTGGAAAGGGGCATGGATTTCCCGATGGCTTCCTCCCGCTTGTTGAGAGTTTCCTGCATGGAATCGATCTGGGCCTTGAGCCGCTTGATTTCGGTATCGCGCTTGTCCACGCTCAACGAGGTCTGCGCCCGCACTTTTTCAATATCTATGGCATGACGGGCTTCGTCGAGTGATGCCCGGGCCGTGGCATCCACGATTTCGTGTGCAGCTTCGTTGTCATCAAGGCCGAGAATGTCTCGGGCATCTTCAATATCATCTATCATCGCGGCCTGATTGACCCATCCGCAGACTGGCAGAACTCCACGCGCAATCAATATCCCGAGGGCCGGGTCGGCTATAAGAGCAGCAAGTCCAAGGTCGGCGAAACACACTTGAGCCGGGGAAGGGTCTGCGGATCGCCCGATTTCAAAGGCCTCGCGGGCTTTCTCGCACAGCAGTTGCATGCGCTCTTTCGGGTTTGCCAGCAGCACCTCCATATCAAAGGACAACAACACGGATTCCGGTGCCCAGGCGACGATCCAGCGCAGTGCCCCGATATCCCTCGCTTTAAACATTCCAAAAGCGATTTCGTCGAGTCCATTTTCAGACACCCCCTCGTGGCCGATTGTTTCCAGCACCTCGATCGCGCGGGGGAAATCTTGATACCACGTGAGTCTAACGGCCACCTTTTCGGCCAATTCAACGCTCAGGTGCTGCGGATCGAGGGCGCAAAGTTCGTGGTAGCACATCTCGGCGACTCGCCGGTCAGTGAGGATCAATTCCGGATGCAACGCCGCCTCGGAAATCGTCACTCCGCCGACTGCATATTGGTCGCTTGTGCTGATTTTGCCGTCGCAACATTGCTTGAACTTCTTGCCGCTGCCGCAGGGGCAGGGATCATTGCGCCCGGCCTTGGGAATGGCTCGCTTCACCGTGGCACCACTCCCCAGGGTGGCCTCCGCCACAGGGTGACGCGGGATTGAATCATCCCACCCCGCCCCGGTGACATTATTGCGGGCCTGGTCGAGGATATGCCTCGATGCGGTATCTGCACCCGCCTCGGAGTTCAGTATGTTGGCCACGACCGGATCGCCGCAGAGAGTGGCGACGGGATCCAGGAGAACCCTGATAAAACTCCGATCCATGCGCACGGCCTCCCGGCAAATTTTGCGGGTAAGCGCCAAGAAATCCGGCGGTGCTGGCACCTCACGACGTTCGTAGTCGAGCCAACCCGCGACCAGGGCGATCGCTGCGGACTTATGGCTCATGCGGCCAGAACGGACTGCCACGGCAAGGGAATGCGCCACATCTCCTTCGAGCCGAAGCGCCGTGCGCAAAAGTATCATGGCATCCGGCAACAGGGGGGCACCCAGTTCTAGGACCTCCGCCGCAACCCGCCGCTCCGCATACTGGGCCGCCACATAAAGATGGCTGAAGGCTTTCGCATCGCACCTGTCCGCCGCCTGGTGGAGGGCACTCGTGACGATGAGATCATCCGCGGGCAACCCCGAACCCAGGGCCTGGAGCTCCGGTCGGCAATAGGCCGTGGCGGTGGCTTGCTTCAAGAGTTCGCTGACGGAATCGGCTTGTGGGGAGGCTGGAGCGGAGGCAGGCATGGGTGCGTGGCAATTCTCCACAAGTTGAAATCAATGAGGCCAATTCCGCAACCCTTGGATTCATGATTCTCACCGGCAGCGAGGCATCCCCCGCCCAGACCTACAGCCGCCCGCCGGCGAATTCATCATCAAGCGTTATTATCCCGCATGGCGATTGGTGCAGCAGATTCCCCAACTGGGGAAAAATGAGCAACGGACGCCCCGATTGCTGCTGCATAGGTGTAGGAACCCAACAAAAATTCTCGACCCTGCGAACCTGCCGGGTATTCTCGGCGACAATGCATGGCACCGCGCCTGTAGACTTGACATTCCTCCGCCGTTCCTGTGACCTCCGCGCATGGCCACCAAGCAAACATCCATCAAATCCAAGTATTCCAAGACCCAGATCCTCGACGCGATTGCCACCGGCACGGGCCTCGCCCGCAAGCAGGTCGCCGCAGTCCTCGACAGCCTGGGAGACGTCATCGAGGCGCATGTGAAAAAGAATGCCGTCGGTGAGTTCGTCCTGCCGGGCCTGTTGAAAATCAGCACCGTGCGCAAGCCCGCGACCAAGGCGCGCAAGGGCATCAACCCATTCACCAAGGAGGAAGTGATGTTCAAGGCCAAGGCCGCCTCCACGGTGGTCAAGGTGCGGCCTCTGAAGGGGTTGAAGGATATGGTGGTTTAACGCCTGGCAGTCATCAGCGGTAATGATGCCTCCTAATGCCCGGTTTCCTATCCGGCGCATTGGCACTAGCACACACATCTCAAATGCCACCAAGGCAGTCAGAAAATTTCAAGTCATGGCCAAAAACAAATCCAGCAGCAGCAAGTCATCCAAGCCGCAAGTTTCCCTTACCACCAAGGTCAAGGCGCAGATTATTACCGCCAAGGCACAGAAGATCCTGCCGTTCGAGATGTTGGCGCAAATCAAGCGCGAGGTGGAAAAGAATGGGGGGCTGTCGTCGCCGGAATCTCTGGTGGATGGCGGCGCGGAACCGGAGTTTGCACTCTACGCGAGTGTGCAGCAGATGGTGTCGCTGTTCGCCGAGTTGCTCCTGCAACTGCCGGAACTGCGGACTTTCAGGAAACGGCTTGAAAAGCTCGACGACGACTACAGGCCCGGCTATCCGCCAATGAGCCCGATCACCGGATCCTACTTTGCCATGTGGACGCAGTGCGACCTGCGGGTTGGCGAAGGCGGCGAAACCATGGCCAGCATCTTTGCCGAGATTGGAGGTCTGTTCGGGTTCGGCGCCGATTACCTGGCACTGGCAAAGACCTTGGCTGACTCAAGAATGGGGGTCTATGAGCACTGCGGGGTGAATAACGGCAAGGTCAATCTGCGCGAGTTGGTGACCGACAAAGAGATTTCGTTTATCGGCAGCTCCGGATACGTCGGGAGCAAGGGCGAGTTGTGGTGGGTCCGTGCTGTGCCGCCGCCATTCGCTTTCACCCACTGGGTCGGCATGGGCACCCCCTATGTGCTGCAAACCCCGGAGCAATCCGAGTGGCTGGCCTTGTTTGCACGCAACGGCATCCGCAGCGGCGAAGTCGGGATGGAGCAGCGCCTCAATCAATTTCTCAAATTCGGGCCGAAGCCGCGCTACTGGAGCGAAATGATCTTTGAGGGATACTGCGGACATAATTCCGGTGCCATCTTTCTGCGAGGGCTCCCGGATGTCGCCGAATCAAGACCGCACTCCCCAGACTATGACCCGCACTACGAGGAGAAGAATAAGTTGAAAGCGAATTCAAATCCTCCCATTGAAGGGTAAGCTGCCCTCACCGCGATACTCGGCACGCTCACCCGCGACGTCATCAACCGCGACTTGTCTG
>CAIKDP010000087.1 GCA_903826205.1 Akkermansiaceae bacterium | reverse complement strand
TCTGCTAGACGTCGGGACGGTGCTCGCATGGGGACTTGATACCAGCGGTCAGACGACGGTTCCCGGGGCACTGACAGGAGTGACGGAAATCGCGGCGGGCGCTTTGCACAACCTGGTTCGCAAGAGCGACGGCACGCTGGTCGCATGGGGGGATAATGCATATGGCCAAACGACCCTTCCGGCGGGAATCACCACCGCCACCAAGGTCGCCGCGGGTGAAAAACACAGCCTCGCCCTGCTCGCCAACGGCAGCATTCGGGCCTGGGGCGACAACTCGTTCGGGCAGACCTCCATTCCGGGCGCTCTAACGGGAGTCACGGTGACGGCCATTGCCGCAGGCTACGACCACTGCCTGGCACTGACGTCCGGCGGCACCGTGGTGGCGTGGGGTCGCAACGATGCCGGACAGACGCTTGTTCCAGGTGGCTTGACGGGGGTGATCGCCATCGCCGCGGGTGCCTATCACAGCCTCGCCTTGAAGAGCGACGGCACGCTCGTTGCCTGGGGCTACAACAGCGGTGGCCAGGTGTCGCTGCTGCCTGCGGGCTTGAGCGGAGTTGTGAAAATCGCGGCTGGTTATACCTTCAGCATGGCCTTGAAGAGCGACGGCACAGTGGTCGAATGGGGCGATAACACTTATACCCAAACGACGGTTTCTGCCGATGCCACCCAGGTCACGGCGATTGCCGCGGGTGCTTATCATGCACTGGCACTGCGCGCGGATTTGATTCCGGCCCAAGTCGCTCGCCTCGATCAGGATAATGTCTTCACGGGTAAACTCGGCATCAAGCGCGCGCCAGCCGTCAACACTCTCGAAGTCGAAGGCTCCGCCAGCAAGACAACCGCCGGCAGTTGGCTCGCCAATTCGGATAGCCGGATCAAGACCGAGGTTGAGTCGATCAGCGGGGCCTTGGAAACCCTCGAGCGGGTGCGCCTGGTGGACTTCCGTTACACCGACGAGTATCGCGCCGCCCATCCGAGCATCGAGGATGTCCGCTACCCTAACGTCATCGCCCAGGAGTTCGCCGGGGTTTTTCCTAACAACGTGAAGAGCAGCGGCGAGTTGATGGCCGATGGTTCGCCGATCTTGCAGGTCGATACCTATCCTCTAACGATTTACTCCGCCGCCGCCGTGCAGGAATTGCACCGCGAAAACCAAGCGTTGAAGCAACAGCTCGCCGATCAGGAGCGCCGCCTGCGCAAATTGGAAGCCATCCTCGCCAAATAACCAGATGAATTGGCACGATGCAGGTCAATCCCGGGGTGCCGACCCATCTCATTGCTAACAAAAACGGCGCATTCACGTTCCAGCTTGTCTATGCCCGGCGCAAGGATTATGAATCCGTGCTTCTGGTTTATACAAGCGAGTTCAGCGGTGATTTGTGCGCCTGGAACGTATTAACCGCCACCCCGACGGTGCTGGCCGACGATGGGCGGATGAAGTGGTGTCCGTTCCCTATCCGTTTTCCGTCGCCGACAAAGATGCCCGTTTCTTCCGCGTGAAGGTGGAGGTCCCATAACCCTTTGGCCTCCTTCACCCCCACTGCCTGATCTCAGTGGAAAATGCTTTGGCACATTTCCGGTTTGCCGATAGACACGAATGATTGAATTCCGGCCAGCTAAAACAGCCGTCATTTCACCACCTCGAGTGACGCGGCGAACGGATCCCACGGGGCGAGGCCGCGGGCACGCAGCAAGGGCAGGTGGACTTTCAGGTGGGTCTCGAAGGCCGCGTAGTCCTTGCGTGATGCCGGCGTCCAGGCGGCCTCGGCCAGGGCGACGAGGCGCGGCCATGTGAGGAAATCGCGGCGTTGTTGGGTGACGGTGGTTTCGGTCCACAGGTTCGCTTGGATACCGAGCACCTGGGGTGCATCGCCGGGCCGCAGTTCCTTGAGCGAGTCCGGAAAGCCGTAAACATCGGCCAGCGGATTGAAGCCGTTGGCGCGGCGGCCGTTCAGGTGCGAGTCGTGTTGGACGAAGTCGAGGTAGCACGGCCGTTGCGGGCAGAGCACGACCTGATAGCCGTCGTCGAGGGCACGGCGCAGGACCTGGGGATGATCATGACGCCACCAGAAGACGAGGGTTTTGTCGCGTGGCAGACCGCGGGCGGTAACCTCGTCCCAGCCGCCGGTGGTGAAGCCGAGTTTGTTGATAGAGGCGGCCATGCGGCGGTTGAACCAGGTCTCGATTCCGTTGAGATCCTTGAGGTTTTCGCGCTGCATGAGGGATTTCACGTCAGGCAGGTCGGTCCAGTGCTGCCAGCCAAAGTTCACCTCGTCGCCGCCGAAATGGATCACGCCGGCATCGGGGAAGAGTCCGGCGATTTCCGTTAGGATATCATCGAGAAAGGCGAGGGTTTCCGGCTTGGCGGGGTTGAAGGTGAAATTCGGCCATTTGCCGGCACTGGCATCCGCGATGAAGCCGCCGCCGCTGTGTTCCGGATAGGACAACCCGGCCGCATCGGCATGGCCCGGCATCTCGATCTCGGGAATGAGGGTGATGTGACGGGCCTTGGCGTAGGCCACGAGCTCCCTGATCTGGTCCTGCGTGTAGAATTGCGGCGGGGCGTCCTTGCGGCGGTCGGTCTCCGACCCGCGGCTGCCAATCTCAGTCAGGCGGGGGAATTTCTTGATCTCAATGCGCCAGCCGGGGGAATCCGTCAGATGCCAGTGCAGGCGGTTCAATTTGTAGGAAGCCATTGCATCTAACAATCGTTTCACTTCCGTGATGCCGGTGAAGTGGCGGCTTTCATCGAGCATGAACCCGCGCCAGCCGAAGCGTGGGGCGTCCACGATGTCGGCGCAGGCCAAGGTGCGTGGCGGGTTGGCGGTGGTGAGCGCTTGGGCGAGGGATTGCAGGCCGTAAAAATGCCCGGCGGGCGTGGCGGCGTGGATGTTGACGCCGTCCGGGGTGATGCGCATCACATAGCCCTCGCCCTGCGGAATAGGGAAAGCCTCCGGCCGTGCGTTGGCAGCCAGAAACTGGATGCGTCCCGGTGAGCCTGCTGGTGCCGGTTTCAATGTGCAAGCGGCGGCGGCCGAGAGCGTGGCCACCGCGCTATCTATCAATTCGGGCGGGGCCAGTACCAGGCTGTCGGCCGCCAGCACCAGCGTCCCGGGTTGTTCACGGACGCTGGTCGGCCGGGGAATCAGGACAGGTTCGGCTGCGCTGGCAGCCACTGCGGAACAAACGAGCATTGCCACGGTGCGAATCATGTCGGGACTGTTTCGGGTTTTCCGGCTCCGGTCAATGGTGGAAAGATCGCGCGTTGCGGAACGGTATCCGATAAACGTCCATTCCGGCATTCCCGCCATCCATGCAACCCTTCTCCAGTCTCAAGATCCCAGCTGCCTGCCTCGCGTTGTTCACCGTCACGCAAGCCGCAGACGAAACCATCATTCATGTCGCCCCCGATGGCAATGACGCATGGTCAGGCCAGGTCTCCCGGCCCACCGCCGACCGCTCCGACGGCCCGCTGGCCACGCTCGGCGGCGCCCGCGACGCGGTGCGCAAGCTCAAGGCAAAGGCGCCGCTTGATCGGCCGCTGCACGTCCGCTTTGCCGCCGGCACCTATCCGCTGACGGGGCCGGTGGACTTTGGCCCCGCCGACAGTGGTACGGCCGCAGCCCCGGTGTGCTACGAGGCCGCCCCCGGTGCCAGGCCGGTTTTTTCGGGCGGACGGGCGCTCGACGGTTGGCGGTTAGGCGCAGACGGCGTCTGGACCACCCGCGTGCCGGACGGATGGCGCTTCGAACAATTGTGGGTCAATGGCACCCGCGCCACCCTCGCCCGCACACCTAACAAATTTTACCATTACATGGCGCGCCAGACCGGACGCGGCGTTGATCCGCTCACCGGTCGGGAGGTGGACCTATCCAGCCGCGCCATCACCGGCCGGGGCGATGATCTGGCGGCCGTCTGTGCCTTGCCCAAGGAGGAATTGGCGGACGTGACCGCCGTGGTCTATCACGCATGGGAGATGTCGCGGCACCGCATCGCGGCCGCAGACGCGGCGAACAACCTGCTGGTGACCACCGCCGGTAGTCCCTGGCCGTTTTTCAAATGGGGCAGAGACCAGCGCTATCACTTGGAGAATTTCCGCGCCGCGCTCGATGCGCCCGGCGAGTGGTTCCTCGCCCGCGACGGCACGCTGTCCTACATCCCCCTGCCCGGCGAGGATCTAACCAAAACCGGGGTGATCGCGCCGATGGCGGGCCAATTCGTGCGCTTCAATGGCGGCCCTGGCGGCATCGTCGGGCACATCACGCTCAAGGGGTTGGCGTTTGAGTATTCAGGCTACATCCTGCCAACTAACGGACAGGGTGATCCGCAGGCCGCGCACAGCATCGAGGCGGTCATCATGGCCGACGCCGCGCGTAATCTAACCATCGAGGATTGCACAATCGCCCACACCAGCCTGTATGGAGTATGGTTCCGCCGGGCCTGCCTCGACTGCAAGGTGCTCCACTCCCACCTCCACGACCTGGGTGCCGGCGGCGTGCGCATCGGCCAGGGCTGGGACAATGAGAACCCGTCAGCAGCCGACCGCACCGGCAGTTGCGTTGTTGACAACAACATCATCCAATCCGGCGGCCATATCTTTGCCGGTGCCATTGGCGTTTGGATCGGCCACAGTGCCGACAACCATGTGACCCACAACGATATCGGTGATTTCCGCTACACCGGCGTTTCCGTGGGCTGGCGCTGGGGCTATGCCCCCAGCCAGGCCAAGCGCAACCACATCGAGTTCAACCACATCCACCACCTTGGTCAAGGCGTGCTGAGCGACATGGGGGCGGTTTACACCCTGGGCCAATCCGAAGGCACCACCGTAAGCCACAACCATTGCCATCATGTTCAATCCTATATCTACGGTGGCTGGGGGCTCTACACCGACGAGGGTAGCACCGGCATCACCATGGAAAACAACCTTGTTTATGATACCAAGACCGGCGGTTTCCACCAGCACTACGGCAAGGACAACCTCATCCGCAACAATATCTTCGCCTTCGCCACACAGCACCAACTCCAGCGGACCCGCAAGGAAGGTCACCTCTCATTCACCTTCTCTAACAATATCGTTCTATGGGACGCCGGAAAATTGTTGGATGGGGAGTGGCTCGACCCGAACCTGCGCATGTCCCACAACCTGTACTGGCGCAGCGACGGCAAGACATTCGACTTCGCCGGCAAGACCTTCGACGCCTGGCAGAAATCTGGACAGGATGAGGGATCCATCATTGCCGACCCGCAATTCGCCGATGTGGCCAAGCGGGACTTCCGCATGCAGCGCGACAATCCGGCAGTGGTGCAGATCGGGTTCAAGCCATTCGATTTCACGCTGGCCGGGGTCTATGGCACCGCCGCCTGGAAACAATTGGCCGCCGCCCGCAGCTACCCTGCGTTGGAAACCGCGCCGCCGCCGCCTGCGCGCTAGAGACAATTTCAAAATGAATTCAGATGCTCCTTCTAAGGAGGATGGACATTGCCTCGCTGCGCTCGCCCTCCGGGCAGCCTATGGCTGGCTATCTTCGCTTCGCCTCGGTTCTTGTCCATCGCGAACTACGAAGAGGAGGACAAGAATGTCCCCGCGCCCGACTAACTTGATTCCGATGGGGCTACACTTAAGGAGCGACGACATTCTTGTCGTCGTGCGGAAGGACAGCCCATGTACAGTGCCTTCAACACGCAATCATGGAACCAGCTTCCGCGACCACCACAGGAATGTGGTGGCTCCTTAGCGCTTCCACGTTACCCTGCGTCCCAGAGTCTCCCACGCGTTCCGGTTCTCCTTAATTGGACGGTGTTTTCGTCGCTATGAACCTGCTTTGGAGTTGGCAGCAGATGATTTCTTTTTCTCGTGATAACTGCGGCTGGAAGCCGCAGCTACGGTTGGAATCAGCGCCGCAATTTGCGCCGCAGCATGGCGAGGGCCTCGTCGGCTTCCGGGACGCGCAGCAGTTTGGTTGTTAGGAAATAGCCGGCGGCGGCCGCGGCGACGGTGGCGGTGAGCCAGCCGAGGCGCGGCAACAGCGCGAGGCTGCCCGGGTCGTGCAAGAGAAAATGATTGGCGGCGAGGCAGACGCCGGCCAGCACCGCGCCGGCCAGCAGCAGTTTGGTCAGCATGCCTAACAAATCCGCCGTATCCAGGCCACCGGAGAATCTGCGCATCACGGCGTAGAGGATGACAAAGTTCATGCAGGCGGTGATGCTGGTGGTGAGGGCGAGGGATTGGTGGCCCCAGCGCAGGACGATGACAAACAGATAGTTGCAGCCGAGATTGACGCCCAGCGCGAAGAGGCTCACCAACATGGGGAACCAGCGCTTGTCGATGGCGTAAAACGCCGGTTGCAGGACCTTGAGCCAGGCGTAAAACAACAGGCCATAGCCATAGGCTCGCAACGCGATGGCGGTCTGGATGCGGTCGTGGGCATCGAAGTGTCGGCGTTCGTAGAGCAGGCTGACGAGCGGTTCCGCCAGCAGGATGAGGCCGAGGGTGGAGGGCAGCACCAGAAAGGCCACCAGCCGCAGGCCCTTGGTTAGAGTGGGTTTGAAGTCCGGGGAAATGCCGCCGATGGCCGCGCGCGAGAGCGCCGGCAGGGTCACGGTGGCGACGGCCACGCCGAAGACACCGATGGGTAATTGCATCAACCGGAAGGCATAGTTGAGCCAACTCACAGCACCCTCGCTGACCGAATAGGCGAACATGGCATTGACCACCACATTGATCTGCACCACGGAGGCGGCGATGACGGCAGGGGCCATGAGATGGAGGATTTGGCGCACCCCGGAATCCCGCCATTGGAAATCAGCCACAAAGCGGTAGCCGGTGCGGCGCAGGGCAGGGAACTGGCACACCAATTGCGCCAGGCCGCCGATGACCACGCCGATGGCAAAGCCGATGAGACTGCGCGGGCCCCAGCTTGGGTCCATCCCATAGCCGAGGGCGGCGCCGCCTAGCATTGAGCCGAGATTGAAAAAGCACGATGCCAGCGCGGGCATGCCAAACACATTGCGGGCATTGAGCAGGCCCATGACCAAAGCGGCCAGCGAAACCAACAGGATAAAGGGATACATCACCCGCACCATGGTCACGATGAGGGCCACCTCCTCCAGGTTGTAATCCTTGCGCGCCGCGCCGCTGCGCGCCAGGGAGGTCAGGATATCCACGATCCACGGCGCGATGGCCATGCCTAACAAGGTGATGCCGCCCATGAAGACGGCGGCGAGTGTCATCATCTTGTTAGCCAGGTGCCAGGCGGACTCCTCGCCTTCAGCTTTGAGCTTTTTGGAAAACGTGGTGACGAACGCCTGGGACAAGGCGCCTTCCGCAAACAGGTCGCGCAACAAGTTAGGCACCTTGAAGGCGAGGTAGAAGCAGTCCATCCAGCGGCTGCCGCCGAAGAGTGCGGCAAACATCATTTCGCGCGCCAAGCCCAACACGCGGCTCGCCATGACGGCGGCGCTGACTTTCCAAGTGGCTTTGGCGGACATGGAGCAGAGACGGCCGGTGCCTATTTTTTCAGACGGATGGACGTGGAGCGGCCGTGAGCCTCGAGACCTTCGATGCGGGCGAATTCCTCAATGACGGACAGCGATTTGGCCACAGACCGAGGGTCCAGCTTGACGATGGAAGTGCGGCGCTGGAATTGATCGGCGCGCAGACCGGAAAACGAGCGGCCCGCCCCGCCGGTGGGCAGGGTGTGGCTGGGGCCCGCCAGGAAATCGCCGACCGCCACCGGCGAGTGGTTGCCCAGATAGATTGCGCCGGCGCTGCGGATGAGCGGCAGCCAGCGGGCCTCATTCGCGGTGATGAGTGAGAGATGTTCGGGGGCAAAGGTGTTGGTGATGGCCACTCCCTCGGCAAACGATTTGAGATGCAGCAAAAAGGTGCCGCGCTTGAGGACCTCACGGATGATCTTGGCCCGCGGTAAGGTGGTCACTTGCCTTTCCAGCGCCTTGATGACCTTGCCTAACAGGGCTTTGGAGTCGGTGGCGAAGCCCACAACGCTGTCGCCGCCGTGTTCGGCCTGGGCCAGCAGGTCCGCGGCGATGAAGTTGGCATTGCCGGTCTTGTCGGCGAGCACCAGCAATTCGCTCGGGCCGGGCAGCAGATCGATGGAGACCGCGCCGACCAGTTGGCGTTTGGCCTCGACGACGAAGCGGTTGCCGGGGCCGAAGATGCGGTCGACCGGACGGATGGTGCGGGTGCCGATGGCCATGGCGGCGATGCCTTGGGCGCCGCCGACCTTGATGGCCTCGGTGACGCCGGCGGCTTGGAGCGCATAGAGCAGGGCCGGGTTGACCGAGCCATCGATGCCGCAGGGGGTGGCAGCAAGGATTTCGGGGACGCCGGCGGCCTGGGCAAAGCCGGCGGTCATCAGCGCCGTGGAAACCAGCGGGGCCTTGCCACCGGGGACATACACACCCACCCGGTCGAAGGGTTGGAAGCGCTCGCCGACGATGGCGCCCTCCGCATTGCGGGCGGACCAATCCTTGCGCAGGCTGCGCTTGGCAAAGGCATGGATGTTTTTCAAGCTGCGGGCCACGGCGGTTTTGGTCGCGGCACTTACCGCCAGCTCCGCGGCGGCAAACTCCGCGTCACTGACAAAGATTTGCTTGGTTGTGAGTACGGCGCCATCGAAGCGCTTGGTGTAGGCGAGCAAGGCCTGATCGCCGGTGGCGGCGACTTCAGCGATGATCTCGCTGACGAGGTCGCGGACACCCGGTTCGGGCAAGGCACGGCGGTTCAAACGCCGGACAAAGGCGGCATAGGCGGAATCGTGATGACTGAGGATGATCATGGTGGCTAGAGGGCCGGAGAATGCACGCATTCCGGCGATTCGCCAAGCGTCATCCGCAAAGAAAGTGGTGGTGCCTGTTGACCGCAGGCGGAAACTCGGCTAAAGCCATCTGGCCCCGCCCATGATCCTCGACATCGTCCAATACGGTCATCCCGTTCTCCGCCAGCGCTGCCGCAAAGTCACCGAGGTGGATGAAGAACTCATCCAATTGATCGGCGATATGCTCGATACCATGGTGGATGCCCACGGCGTGGGCCTTGCCGCGCCGCAGGTGGGTGTGCCTATCCGCCTTGCGGTGGTGGATGTGAGTCATGACCCCGAATGCATTTCCTATCTCAGGGTCAATGGCGAGGAGATCGCCTTGGACGCCCTCATGCCGCTGGTTTTCATCAATCCGGAGTTGGAGTTTGGCCAGCCCAAGGAGTTTGGTTTGGAAGGCTGCCTGAGCATCCGCGAAATTCGGGCCGAGGTGCGCAGGCCCATCGATGTCATCGCCACTCTGCCGCAAATCGACGGGTCGGTCCTCGTCGTGGAAACCGATGGACTGCTGGCCAGGGCCTTGCAACACGAAATCGACCACCTCAACGGGGTGTTGTTTGTGGATCGTCTGCCGGCTGTGACCAAAGTGGCCATGCGCAATCGACTCAAGTTGCTCGCCGCGGAAAATACCGACGCCTGAAATTTTAGGATTGCCGGATGCCGGGTTGTCGGCAATGGTGCGTGGCGCCGGTGGACTTTTCTCATCCGGCGGTGATCAAGTCTTATTTCCCATGGCAGCACGACCCAAATTTTCCTCCCGGCGCTCATCGAACAAATCCCGAGGTGGGTACGGTCCGCCGTCACGCTCCGCGGCCAAGGACGATGAAGAAAAGGCGGTGGAAGTGGAAGGGGTGATTTCGTCGGTGCTGGCGGGAACCATGTTTCGCGTGAAGCTGGCCAGCGGCCATGAGGTGCTGGCCCACATCTCCGGTAAAATGCGCAAGCGCTTCATCCGCTTGGTCATCGGCGACAAGGTCAAGATGGAAATGTCACCGTATGACCTGACCAAGGCGCGGATTGTGTTCCGCTTGAACTGATCTCACTCGCCGGCGAGTGCGGTTTGGATTTCCGCGATGGCATTGTGGGTCCGGCGCTCGATGGCGATGCTGCCCAGCAGGTTGCTCTGGCGGACGATGAACTGGTTGAGCTTCATGAGCTCCAACAGGGCGAGGAAGGTAACGATGACTTCCGCCTTGGTGCTGGCGGATTGGAAGAGGTCTTCAAAGCTTTTGGTGGCCCCTGGCACGAATTGCTCGAGCAGGAAATCGATCTTGTCCGAAACAGTGAAACGGTCGTCGATGATATCCCCGAAGTCGTGGGATTCCTCAAAGCGTTTGAGCACGTTCTGAAAGGCCCGAATCAGATCGAAAATGGAGACCTCCGCCATGGGCGCTGGCTCGGCCATGGAGTTATCCGGCGTCTCCGGCTGGTAGGCAAAGCGGCTTTCCTGCTCGATGGCGCATTGGCTGAGAAAACCGGCCGCATCCTTGAATTTCTTGTATTCAATGAGCTGGCGGATCAGATCCCACCGCGGGTCGTCGTCTTCCGCCTCGGCTTCCGGGGGTTGGTCGACGCGCGGCAACAGCGTCCGGCTTTTCAGGTACATGAGATTGGCCGCCATGACGATGAACTCGGAGGCCAGATCGATGTTGAGGAGCTTGAAGGTGTTGAGGTAATGGAGGTATTGGTGGGTGATGCGTTCAATGGAAACAGCCTGAATGTCCACCTCGTCCTTTTTGATGAGGTAAAGCAGGAGATCGAGCGGGCCTTCGAAGATTTCGAGGCGGACTTTGTAATCGTTGGCATCCACGGGCGTGGTGGTAGAGCAATGTGGACACTTGTGCGAGGGCAAATTCATGGGAAAAAGTTTTGGCTCGCATTGGGTGAAGGAATGGGTGTTACTTCCGGCGTCGCAGGCATGGTCCCCCCTTATGGAAATTGAAGAAGCCAGAGATTTTAACAACCGCTTGAGCCAGTGGGTGGCGAATCAGGGGTTTTGGTTTCAAGTCCGCTACTCGATGTCGGGTGGCGGATCCAAGGCTGGGCTTGGCTTTCATTTGCTGCGCCTGGCCACCCGAGTCCTGCTTTTCCTGGTGGTGATGGCGATCGGGTTGTGGGTGTATCTGGTGAAGTTGCCGGGAACCATCGGCTTTCAGAACAAGCTCAGGGGGGCGATTGCCGCCGGATTGGGCACCCAACATGAGAAAATGGAGGGATTCAAGCGGGTCGACGGGCAATTGGCCATCGAGCGCTTTGTGGGTGTCGGTGGGCCCAAGACATTTTTTTCCACCATGGTGGCGCGCAATGTCAAGTGCCAGCTCAGTTTGCTCAACTGCGTGATTGGGGATTGGAATCCGGGTGTCCTGTCGATCAATCAGTTGGATATTGAGTTGAGGGCGGGAGCCGATGACGATCAATCCGCGGCGCTGATCGGCGATGCCTTGTTTCGGGATTTTGGCAGACTGAAATTGGAAACCGTGCAAGTGAAGAATGCGACGCTGCGGTGGGGGTATTCCGAGCGGACCCAGGGCAAGATAGTCGGGAGTCACATCAAAATGCAGCGGGTGCCTGGCGGTTGGCGGATGCATTTCAGCGGCGGCCTGTTTTCCCAGAGTTGGTTGCAGCATCTGGAGATTGTGGAGTTGGTGGCCAACTGCACGCGGGCTGGGGTGGTGTTTGAGAAGGCCGAATTTCGCAAGGGCGCGGGCCGGATCAACATGGATGGACTGCAAGTGGTGGCGGGGCAGCGACCGGAGGTGAAAGGGACGATCAAACTCAGCAGGCTGTCGCTGGGTGAGTTGGTGCCGGCGGCGGCCCAGGATTTCATTGAAGGCGTAATCTCTGGTGACTTCAGGGTTTTTGGATCCACCAACACCACTGATGGGATCGGCTTGGAGGGCAAGGTCGTGGTGGATGGACAGAATGTCATGAAACTGCGCGACCGCCTGTATTTGTTGCGCGCACTGACGGAATTTGACGTTTTCAACAACTACAAATCGGTGCCATTCAGTGAGGGCTCGCTGCGAATCAAAACCCAGGGTGGGGGCATGGAAGTCAGTGAGGTGGAGTTGAAAGCCGGGGACTTGATGACTCTTGTGGGACAAATGCGGGTGAGATTCCCCACGGCGCAGGAGGCGGCGGTGGCGGTGAAGCGGAATCGGACCGGAGGGACGGCATTGACCACCGACGAAGCCGATGACAAGGCCAATTTGATGAAGAGATTCGAGGATTCGGACGTGTCGTTGCGCCGGGCGGCGCGTGAAGCGCGTAAGGAAAAGAGCAAAACCGTCGAAGGCGCGAAAGAACAAGCCGTAACCTCGTTGTTTGATCGCATTGGCCAGAGCTTTGAGACGAGCATTCTCGCAGAGCAGGCTGCCGAACGTGAATCGCGCAGCCTGATGTACGAGGGGCAGTTTCAGGTTACGCTCCCGCCTGATACCTTTGAAAATGTGCAGGCGCTCCGGGAAATGCTGCCTGTGGACCCGCAGACCGGGCGCATCCCGCTGGATGTGCCTATCAAAGGCGACATCTACAGTATCACCTATGATCAAACGGAGGACTTGTACCTGCGGGTGCAGCGCAATTAGAGCGTAGGGAAATTATGGGTTTTCAGGGCGGATGGCGCAACTTTTCCGCAATTCAAGAGTTTCTCCTCGCAGTTGTGGCGAGCAATGATTATCCAAGGTCTGTGTTTCCATGAAGGCAATTACAGTTTCATACGTTGTGGCGGGTCTCTGGCTTCCGGTCCTTTGTCCGGCGGCCCCGGTGCCGCAGCCAAGCGACGCCACTTCAGGCTCCGAGGGGGAGCGGCGCGGGCCGAGGAAGGACTTTTGGGAGGCTTGGAAGGCCGCTGATACGGATGGGGATGGCCTGATTTCGCGGCAGGAGTTTGCGGCCATGAAGCGTATTGAGAGACTTCCGGATGAGAAGCGGGAGGAATTGTTCAAGCGCTTGGATAAAAATGACGACGGCAACTTGAGCCGCGAAGAGCTTGAAGAAATGGCCAAGCATCGGGAGGGCAAGCACCAGATGATGCCTCGCCTGTGGGAGTTGGATGTCAACAAGGATGGCGAGATCAGCTTCGAGGAGTTCAAGGCGGGTGAGTTTTTCAAGAAACTGCCGCCGGAGCGGCAAGAGGCCATCTTCCACTGGTTGGATGCCAATGGGGATGGGGTGATTTCACCGAAGGATCGTCCCGCCGACCAGCGGCCGGGCCAACCCGGCCCGCCACATGACCCGCGGCACCTGTTCCAGATGCTCGACAAGAATGCGGATGGGTTCATCACGCTCGATGAGTACCGGCAGGCTCCTTTTGTTAGAAAGCTCCCTGAGGAGGATCAGAATGCACGCTTCGATAAATTGGACCGGAACCAGGATTCCAAAATCGCTCCCGACGAGTTGCCCGAACCGGAGCACCGCGGTGATGGGAAGGCCCGGCCCGACGCGCCCGGCACCAAGGGTGGACCCCCGTAATCGATCTCTCAGATCACAGATACTTGGACTTGCAGCGCCGGGGGAATTGGGACAGGCTGGCGCGTGTCTCAGACGAATGAAAGTGCACGGCGGTGGAGCGGGTATGTGTGCCCGGATTGCCGGTTTGTATTCCGCGTGCCGCGGGATCATGATGGCCGGGGCTTGGTGTGCCAGAGTTGCCACCGCCTGTTGCGGATTCCAGCCATGGGGGAGCCCACGCCACCCTTGTTGCTCGCAGCGAAAAAAGTTCCGGCACCCGCCCAAGTGCCGGTATCGGATGGCTCTGAGGCAGTCGCCTCGACCCCCACGAATGCCATGCCCCCCGGCGGCACGGCGTTGGAGCGAGTCAGACGCAAGGTGCGAAAACGCCGGTCCGCCTCCTCGAAATCGGGCGACGCAGAGGGTCCCTCATGGGAACGAGCAACGTCCCACTCAACCCGGTCGAGTCGCCATGAGCGGCGCACCATGCGCTGGATGCTGGGCGGTGGTCTGGTTCTCTTGGCCTTGATCGTTGGCGGCAGCATCATCGCTTTGCATGGGGAAAAGAAGGGTTCGCCAGGACCGTCACCGGTGCCTCCGGCCGTCCAAGGTCAGCACTCCGAGGCGGAAGCCGCGCAGGAGCCATTGCCGGCGATCCTGAAGCGCAGCGATGCCGCGCTGTTGGCCGCGGCCGCACCGCTGGCCAGGAAATTTCTTGAAGCCAGGACCCTGGATGAGTTGCTGCCCCTGGTGCGCAACCCGCAAAGAGCGAAACCTCGCATGCTGCAGCAATACCCGGATGGTCGCATCGACCCGCCGGGACTTGCCGAATTCAATGCCACCCGCAACGTCACCTATCATGACTCGGTCGCTTCGGTGGGCGTCCGCACCCACAAGTTTGAAAACCGCCAACTCGCGTTTGTCGAGACGCCGGAGGGACTTAAAATCGATTGGGAAAGCTGGGCGGCATGGTCGGACATGACTTGGTCCACACTGCTAGCCACCCTCCCCAAGGCGGCGCAGGTGTTTCGCGTCATCGTCAAACGCGTCGACTACTACAACTTCGGGTTTGCGGATGACAAGAAGTGGCGGTCCTATCGGTTGGAGTCGCTGGACGGGGATCACCTGATCTTCGGCTATGTGGAACTGGGGTCGGCTCTCATGGGTAAAATGCAACTCGGCTCGGAAATGGAGCAAGCCGCCATGATCTTGAAAATCCGTTTTCCCGCATCCGCCGTCGCGGGCAGCAATCAAGTGCTCATCGATGATGTGGTCGCGGACGGATGGGTGGAACAAGCTGAATGACAAGTCATGACCCGGACAACTTATGACAAGGCGTTAGAGCTGAATCTCGATCCGGAGGTCTACGGAACATTTGCCGAGATCGGTGCCGGTCAGGAAACCGCCAACTGGTTCTTCCGCGCCTCCGGCACCGCCGGCCTGGTCGCCAAGTCCATCTCCGCCTATGACATGACCATGAGCGACGCCATCTACGGCCACGCCGCACGTTATGTCTCGGCGGACCGGCTCGGCGCAATGCTCGATCATGAGTATGCTATTCTGTTAGACAGGCTTGCCCCCAAGCGGGGCCGGGACACCACGTTTTTCGCGTTTTGCAACACCGTGCGCGCCCGCGGCTGGCATGACACCGGCGAGTGCCACGGCTGGCTTGGCATGCGCTTCCAGATCCGTCCCGGCGAACCGCCATCCGACATTGTCCTGCATGTCAGGTTGCTGGATAGAGAGACCACCGACCAGATGGATGCCCTTGGAATCATCGGGGTGAATCTCATCTACGCGGCCTTTCACCACCGCAGCGAGTTGCCACGGCTCGTCGCCGCACTGGTGGAGAACATCGCCCCCGGGCGGGTGGAGATCGATCTGCTGAAGTTGACGGGCCACGGCTACGAGTCATTTGACAATCGGCTGTGCGCCTTGCAGCTGGTGGAAAGCGGCTTGACGGACGCGACAATGTTCCTGCCCAGTGGTGAGGTGGTGCAACCGGCGGAGGCGTTGTACCGCCGGCCGGTGTTGTTGTTGCGCGGCAGCTTCGACCCGGTGATGAACGTGCATCTAACGATGTTGGAGCAGGCGCGCCGCGGCTTTGCCGTTGCCCTGGATGCGGACGATCAGGGGCGCGAGCTGCTCTTGTGCGAAATCTCGTTGGACAACCTGCTGCGCGGGCGCGGCATCGACTTGCAGGGGTTTTTGGATCGCGCCGATGCCTTGCAAGCCCTCGGTAAGACCGTGCTGCTGTCGCGCTGTGCGGAGTTCCACCGCATCGCCGGGTTTCTCAACCGTTGCACCACCCAACCGGTGGGCATCATCCTGAGCATCGGCCTGCTCAATGAGCTGTTCAAGCCCAAGTGGTCCGAGAACCTCGCCGGAGGTTTGTTAGAATCGTTCGGCCGCCTGTTCATGAAGCAGGTGACACTGCATGTCTTTCCATGGAAAAACCGCCGTTCCGGCGAATTGGTGACGGTGGATAATTTCCTCGCGCCGCAAGACTGCGTGCATCTCTATCAACATTTCCTGGACAACCGGCGTATTGTTGGCATCACCTGCGAGGACGAGGAATTGTTGCGCCACACCAGCAGGGATGTCTGCCGGATGATCGTCGCCGGCGATCCTCGCTGGCGCGACCTGGTGCCGCAAGTCGCCTGGACCATGGCCGAACGCCATGCCAGCCTCGGTTAGGCCAGCTTCAAGGCCGGTCCCCTCACGCCTCCTTGCCGCAGCACTGCTTGTATTTCTTGCCCGAACCGCACGGGCAGG
>CAIKDP010000086.1 GCA_903826205.1 Akkermansiaceae bacterium | reverse complement strand
TCGGTTAGATGCGCCTTGAGTTTTGGATCCGGCGCCAGTTCAAGTGCCTTGGAGTATTCGGCGCAGGCACCTTCAAGATGGCCCGACGTTTCCAAGCCATAGCCCTTGCCGACCAGCGACTGCGCCTGAGTCTGCTGCGTCTTGGCGTCCTTTTCCTTGGCGGCAGCCACCGCCGCCGCCTTAACCTCAGCCACCTTGGCGGCAGCCGCCTTCTGAATCGCATCCCTGAGGCCGTCCACGTGCGCTTTGAGTTTCGGGTCGGGCGTCAGGGCGAGTGCCTTGCCATACTCGGCGCAAGCCCCCGCGAGGTCGCCGGCCTGCTCACGCTGATACCCCTGTTGCACCAGAGTCTGGGCCGTGGCCTCCTTTTCCTTGGTGACTGCCGCCGCCGCGATCCGCTCCTTGAGATCGGTCAGATGAGCGGCGAGTTTCGGGTCGGCTATAAGCGCCAGCGCCTTCTCATACTCCGTGCAGGCGCCTGGCAGATTGCCCGAGGATTCGAGGGCATAACCCTTCTGGAGCCATGCCTGGGCGTCGGCTGTCTTGTTCTTCTCCGCCGCCGCTTGCAGCTGTGCCTTGAGGTCGTCCACATGCCTCGTTAGGTTTGGGTCAGGTTGGAGGGCCAGCGCCTTGTCGTAGGCCGCGCAGGCCCCTGCCAGATCTCCCGCCTGCTCTAACTGTTTTGCCTTTTCCAGCAACATCTGCGGATCTTTATCGGGGTCGTGGGTTTGGGTGGGGGCAAAGGAGGTTTTGCTGTTGCGCCCGATCTCGGTGCCGCGGCTATTGCGGGCGATGACCTCGCAATCGACCTGTTTGTCGCCCTTGACGAGCACTTTGATAGATCCCCCCGTGCGCGGGCCGACGATGGCATCCCCGCTGGCGGTCCAGGAAAACAGAATGCCAGTTAGCTTCGCCGTCACACTGGCTCTCAGAAGGAACACCTTGCCTCCGGCGGGATCCATCGTGACGGTGATTTCCAGCGGCACCACTTTCAAGTGGGCCTTTGCTTCGCCCAGCACCGCGGCCGTCTTGCGATCCTTGATGCGGGCGGCAAGCGCCACCGACCCCGGAGCGTCGGCTATCAAGCGCGCCGCCTGGCCGGTCCGCCCGGCATCCGCCCCGGCGGGAAGGACCCATTCCACGGTGGCGTCCGCCGGTTCCTTACCGTCGTCGGTGATCACCCGGGCCGTGGTCTCGGTACCTACCGGAACCTCCGCCCGGGCCAGGCTGATCTGATAGGTCGGGGCCGCCACCGTCACGGTCACCACCGCGGATTTGGCAAGCACCTGTTCGCGGCCGGCCACTTGTTTCACCACCTCGGCATGCACGGCGAATTTGCCGGGCTTGTCGAAGCGCAAGTCAGCGGCGTTGCCTTTGGCGACGACCGGGCAGGCCGGCACGCTGAGGTAGCGGACGCTCATGCCGGCGGGCACCTCGGGAGTCACCGAGACCGTGCGCAACGACCCGAGTTTTTCGCTCTCTTCCAACCCCTGCAGCGCAATCTTGAGTTGCGAGAAGACCACATGAGTCGAAGCGTTCAGCCCGCGTCCTTTGGAGTCGGTCACCGAGACCCGGGCATCCACCGGTCCAGCTTCCATGCGGCTCACCTTGCCGGCAGCGCCGATCCCCTCCGCCGGAGGAGTCCAGTTGAACTGATAGGGTGGACGGCCTCCCGCGGCCACCGCTTTCAGGTTGATAGATTCACCCACCAGAGCCTCGGCCCGGTCCGCCGTCACGCTGAGGGTCAGCTTCGGTGCGGTGACCCACAGCACCGCGGTGGCCGTGGCTGTCTTCTTGCGGGCATCCAGCACCGTCACTGTTAGATCGAGCTTGCCCTCGTCCGGTTTTGTTAGGGCGAGGGTGTTCCCTGTGGCGCCCGAGGTCCAGCGGTACTCGTAGGGGCCTTTGCCACCGGTCGCGGTGGCCACCGCACGGGTGCTTTGTCCCAGTTCGATGGGGGTTTGGTCCAGCGCGATGGCGACCCCGAGGGGTTTGAGAATATCATCCTCGGATAGAATCTGGACCTCCGCGGCGCCAGTGGCAAGGACGACACCCGCTGCGTCCCGCGCCTCAACCTTCGCGATGACGGGTCCTTTCGTATGACGCGACACGGTTGGCTCCGAGACCGCGGGATTGCCCAAGGTGGAGCCGTCGTTGACCGACCAGTGCCAGCGCACATCGGTCGGCGCGTTCTCGCCCTCGAGTTGTGCCTTGAGGGAGAATTGTTCATCGATTAGAAACGTGTGGCTCACATCGATGAGACCGCCCGCAGGCGTGGACCATTCCTTGGGCGTCGGTCCGCGGCGCACCGGGGTCACGGTGAGGGGGAAAAGAGAGGCGCTATAGGTCTGGCGCACTTCGCCGAGGGCATCGCCGAAGTGCGGCACCCGGGCGAGGGCCTGCAAGGCGACTGGCTTGGGAGTTGTCTTGAACACGATCTGCGACGCGTTGGGCGTTTTCTCCAGACGGTTGGCGGTGGGAGGTTCCAGCCAGCGATATTCTAACAGTTCTGCCGGAATGGCGGGCGTGGTTTCGATGGATGCCACCACCTCCTGGCCCACCTTGGCGCCCGCCGCAGGTTGGAACACAAGGGCAAACTTCGGCGGGACCACATTCACCTCGGCCGGCGTGGTCTCACCGACCATCTTGCCGTCCTTGTCCACAATCTCCATCCAAATGGACACCCGCCCGGCGCGTGTGAACGTCACCTTGGTCTTAGGCGAGGTCGACTCCACCGGCTCAAAACGCAGGTCCGGCGTAGACTTGAAGAAGTAGCGGCGTCCGTCCGGTTCGGGCTTGGGTTTGGCAACCGGAGTCGTGCCGGGCCACGCGGGCTGTTGAATCGTCGGCTTGGGCGGATGCTCGTATCCATCCTCTAACAGCGGAGAAAATACATAGGCCTGTCCTTTTTGTTTGGCGGCCGCTATCTTCGCATTGAGTTCTTCCTTCCGCCGATCATCCTCCTTTTTCCAGGCATCCCACGCCGCGGTATACTCGGCGAACTGCTCCTTATACAGTTTCATCTCGGGGGAAATTGGGTTTGCGGTGCCCGGGGTAGCAACCCCGAGCGCCGCCGCCTGGAGTTTGGCATTGTCCGCCGCCGAGATGACGGCAGGGGTCGGCTGGATCTTGTCCGTCCCGGCCGCCGCCGTATCGTCTATCACCAGCGACGTGCCATACACCACTTCCCCCGGAATACTGAGTGCCGGGAGCATGCCGGGACGCGGCGCAATGACATCGGGCGTTTTTTTCACCGGTGGCGGCGGCGTGGTGGGCGGCAGCTTCTTGGTGGCGGTGTCCTTGGTGGCGGTGTCCTTGGTGGCGGTGTCCTTGGTGGCGGTGTCCTTGGTGACGGTGTCCTTGGTGACGGTGTCCTTGGTGGCGGTGTCCTTGGTGGCGGTGTCCTTGGTGGCGGTGTCCTTGGTGGCGGTGTCCTTGGTGGCGGTGTCCTTGGTGGCGGTGTCTGGAAGTTTTCCGGGTT
>CAIKDP010000085.1 GCA_903826205.1 Akkermansiaceae bacterium | reverse complement strand
CGAGTGGCTGGCCTTGTTTGCACGCAACGGCATCCGCAGCGGCGAAGTCGGGATGGAGCAGCGCCTCAATCAATTTCTCAAATTCGGGCCGAAGCCGCGCTATTGGAGCGAAATGATCTTTGAGGGATACTGCGGACATAATTCCGGTGCCATCTTTCTGCGAGGGCTCCCGGATGTCCCCGAATCCAGACCGCACTCCCCAGACTATGACCCGCACTACGAGGTGAAGAATAAGTTGAAAGCGAATTCAAATCCTCCCATTGAAGGGTAAGCTGCATTCAATGATGGGCATCCACAACCGGACGCGCGACGTGTTCCAGCACTTCAACCTGCCGTATGACGCGGAGCCGCCGGAGGGGTGAGGAGGATTTCACCCGATTCACGCCCTCAAATAGGTGATTTCAGCACCCCTGGTCAGACGGGCTTCCTGGATGGCTTGCTCCAGTGAGAATGCGCCGGTCTCGTATTTCTGGAAGAAATCCAAGCCACGATCGATGGTGATTTTCCAGCCGGTGTCGGTCACGATATTGCGGGCATGGAAGTTGGGCGAGTGGTCATACTCCCATGAGAAGGCGACTTTGGACCCGGTGAAAGTCGCCACGATTTGATTGAGATTTTCCTCTTGTTTGACACAGGTCGTGGGATCGGACTGGGTGATGAGGTGGACGGCAACCTCGTCACCTTCCTCGACGATGTCATGGATCACTTGGAGCAGCTCCATCAGATTTTTTGCCTGATGGAACATCCGCACATAGGGATCGCTGATGGTGATTTTGTTGGCACCCCTGAGGTGCTTGGCAAAAAGCCGGCCATAACTCCAGCCCCTGGTATTCTCGGGAATGACCACATGGCCGGGTTGTGGCGTATCCGGAACTTCGGCGCGCGGCTGTGGCGGGAGAATTTCATCAGCGGCCCCCATGTCTTGATGCGCCTCCGGGGCCGCCTCACCTTCTGTCGCCTGTTGGATGCGCGGCCCGGAAAACGTGGGATACTGGATCTCCTCGGGGGTCAGCACGGTGACTGCCGCGCCGCCGCCAAGGGGCTTGTAGATGAAGTCGTGGCGTTTGAAGGTGTCGTCGATGCGCAGGATGTGTTCGCGCACACGGCGGCGGCCCTCCATGGCGAAGGCGAGCAACTCCTCGATTTCCAGCGGCGTGGCGTTGCCGTCCGGGAAAAGAATCTTCATCAGGCCGGACAAGGTTTTTTCAAAGCCGGTCTGGTCGCGGGTCGACACCTCGGAGGTGATCTCGAAGTGCTTCTTGTAGGCCCCCGTGAAGTCCTCGGTGCGGAGGTGCTTCAAAACTTCGGCGAGGTAATCCACGACGAAGCCATAGCCATCGGTGAAAAGATCGTGGCGGATGGTAGCCACCTCCCAGCCTGGGTTGTAGGCGTGGATGCGGTCCAGAAACGCGGAGTCAATGTATTTGTCCGGCAGCGGCTCGAAGAAGTGTGAGTGCTTGAGCATGTAGGCGACGGATTTTTTGGTGTTGCCCATGAAGACCATGGACGCCTCGGCGGTAAGTTGCTCGATGCCGCGCGAGAATGTGCGGTTCGCCATGTAATTCTTCATGATGTCCACCAGCGCCTTGTCGACCTTCTTGTCCTTGCCGGCGAACTCATCGAAGCAGACACAATCCCAAAAACCCACGAGCCCGATCTTGCCGCTCGCATTGCTGACAAAAAGTTTGGGAGCGGTCACTTCCGAGCCGGATATGAGCATGCCGTGCGGCGAGAACTCCGCGTAGATATGGGATTTACCGGTGCCCTTGGGCCCGAGTTCAATCAGGTTGTAGTTGCGCTCACAATACGGAATGAGCCGCATCAAGGTCAGCAGCTTCGCCCGCCGCCCGAACATCTCCGGATTAAAGCCCATGCTCTGCATCAACACGTCCATCCATTCTTCGGTGGTGAACTGCGCCCGGGCTGCCAGAAACAGCTCGTAGTTGATGCCAGCCACCTGGATTGGCTTGAGGGTGTCAATCTGCCAGGGGCTTGCTTTAGGGTCCTCCGGCACCTCGTAGGTCACATCGGCGATGCACCAGATGCCGCCCACCAGCAGTTTGGGGAAGCGCCGGATAAAGTCATCGGAGACCGGCACTTTTTTGATGCCCAGATTGGTGAACACGGCTTCGTAGAATCCGCCCTTGTCGTTGAGTTCCACCGTGAGCTTATCAATGACCTTGTGGCGGCCCTTCTCCTTGATGGTGGATTTGACCAACTGCGCCTGATTCCGATGCACATAGTGCTTGGCGAGGATCTTTTGCACGGATTCGAGACCGGCCTTGATCACCTCGTTGTCGTCCGTCGCGCAGTGCTGGCCCAGCAGGTATCCGCTTTTCACAACAGCCTGGGACGAGGCCGAGGAGATTCCAGCGACCAGACCTACACTGCCGTCATTGGTATAGATGGCGCTCGTCACGCGGCGTCCTCCGCTGTCCACGGTGTCTGCGGCGATCATGTAGTCGGCGCTGGCGCGGGTGCCCGCGTGGAGGCTGGTGACACACGCCAGCGACAGAATCAAGGCTAACGTACATAAGGTTTCCAGTTTCACGGAATTCAATTGGTAGGGTTCATTCTTCAATTGCGGATGACGTGTCGGGGAATGGACGCGAACTCCTTACGGTGCCAGGGGTACCCATTTTGCCGAACTACCGACAAAATCTATGGCTGACCTGCCTGTATAGGAATATGTCGCTCCGGCGGGAATCGGCATTGTCAATGTTGCCCATTTGTACGTGTTATCACCGTCCTGTCTGAAACTCGTAGTTGCCTGTCCTGGAAGTGTAACCGAAATCGTGACATATGGACTGCTTTGATACCCGTAATTCTTAGCGACAAGAAATCCATCCGTTGCCGCCGTGTAAGTAACATCTGGGCTTCTATCCTGATATCTCCGTATCGGGCACCTTGCCGAGCTTGGCTAGCAGCGGCGCGGTCCATTTCAGCGGTATTGGCCCATACGCCGGAATGCCGAGTTTTTTCCTCTTATTCATCACCGTAGCCTGGTGCACACCCAGCTGCCGTGCGACTTCCATATCGAACGTCTTGCCGAGCTTGGCTAGACGTCGGGGTGTCCAATTCGCTGTTCCCATAATCTTTGGCCGCGGATTCCACCACGTCAGGACGCGGCTGGCCAGACTTATGATAGAACACTGGTTAGCGACCCCATTTTGCCGCGCTTCAATATCTTGATAACCGAGCCAGTTGGAGTCCATGTTGGTGCTTGCATTCGTGGGCCAAATGTATAACAATGTTTCATGCAAAGTTATACTCATAGTGAATCTGTTGGGGGACTTCTTGAGGCAATGATTGGGATGCTTCTGGGTGCCGAAGGAGCCAGGGATACAGGATATAGACATCCGCGAGGTGCCACTAGTGCGCGGCGTGAACCCGGCACCGATGTGTCGTCCTTGCCAACCGTGACCGTGGAGATCGATGCGATTTATTGCTCAGCCAGACGCGCGGCCAGCCCCAAGAGGTTCGGCCGCCCGCCTTTTGCCTCCAAACCGATTGTCGAAGCCGAACTTGTTGAGTATGACGCTGACACGCTGACACGCTGACACGCTAGGCACACATGTCATAGCACTTCACAGCTGAAGCTGGTTATGTCCAGGCCCAGCGCGGCGGCGACGGCAGGCGGGTAAAACCTGAGAATCTTCCCCTGCCGGAGCGCCACGGGTATTTTGCTAGACGCAGCCCAAGCAGTAATCGTCCTACTTGTAATACCAAGGGGTTTAGCGATTTGCTCAGCCGTGGCCAAAACCGGCAATATGTACGACTCCTCGCAGGCAGGCTGCGGAGTTTTGCGGCGGTCATGGAAGTTGCTGGGCACGGCAAAACAAAAGCACCTGGCGTTGGAAATCTCAAGGTTTTATTTCTTTGTAACTCGTTGCATATAAGTGCATTATGAATGCTGTATGACTGTTAATTGACCGCAATATCAAGCGATTTCCGGCCAATGCCTCGCCAACCTGAACGCAGGTATGATGGTTTTCTGCCTCCACTGACTTCTCACTGACCGTAGCCGACCTAACAGGCATGATGATCGTTGAAATGGGCATCTTCCGCGAGCGCTTGATCTTGTCGCCGCAGACCGACGGCTGAACGTAGTAATCGGCAATAATCGTGGGCGCTGCCTTCTAGTCCACCGTGAAATCAAGTATGCTTGGATGCGACTGACTGTTGTCTGCTTGCATACGTAGTCACCGAAATCCGACCGCTTTGTGCCTATTAAGGCGTTCTGAATTTATTTTGATTATTTTCAGCGGCCATTCAGGAATTTGACGATTGACCGGACGATTTGAGCCCCCAAAGTCGTCGGCGAGGAAATAATCATGGCAAAGCAGTCATCAAGCGATCCCACTCATGCCCCCGCTAAGTTGGCGAAGGCAGCCGTGCCCGAAGGGCAGGCTACACCGCCAAAGAGGGCCAGAAGTGGAGTAAAGGCCCCGCCAGCCCCACCAGCCTTCGACCCACAAATTCTAGCCACCTTGGCTATTCAATTGCTCCAGCCAAAGCTAGCAAAAGTCACCAAAAAAAATCAGCAAATCTCTGCACGCCACTACGACAACGATTTTCTGGATGCGCTGAAGCGAGCCGAGAAACTGTTGAAGCAGGCCGTTGGGTTATCGGATGTCGATGTTCAAGCGTATCAGGTATTCGATGAAGGAGGAGCCCCGATGTCCTATGCCGTGATCGGGGATAGGTTCAAGGAAGTAGGCTGGAAGGGCCTAGAATCTAAAACCACAATTACACTTTATGTTGAACAAATTGTTGCCGAGGCCAACCGGCGGATCACCAATAGGATGTACGACTTTGATCTACGCCTCAGCCGACAGATGGGGAGCCGGACCAGCTTGGATGAGCTGCGCTGTCGGTTGGTCAGGCATTTGACGACGATAGGCAGCAAGACGCGTCTGGCCAGTGTGATTGGTGACGCCACTGGTTGTGCCGAAGGTGCCGCCGACAGGTTTTTGGAAATCTTGTGGCGCAACAACCCCGGGCTACAAGGCGGATTTTTTGAGGAATCCTGGGAAACGCGTAAGGCATACGGATCCTTCATTGAATACGCTTGTGGCGGCTTGACCTACGAGCAGTTCGCTGGTGTGGACCACCTGAGCCAATACCTTTCACTCGACCGCTTCTCCGCCGTTCAATTCTACCTCGAGGAGTTATCGTCGGCATCCACCAAATCAACAAAAATAAGACCTTTGAAGCTGAAGCCTGATTTGGCGAAGTTGATTTCGCTGATCGGACCCGAAACCCTGGTGCCGACGTCTGTGCGCGAGCACCTACAAGTGTGCATTAGGACGCTGACGCTGGATGCGGATAATCCAGACATGAGGGCCGTTAGAAGCGGCGCGGGCAAAGCAGCACAGGCCTTGAAGCCGTTCTTGGATTACCTGCGGTTTTGCGAATGGTGGAGATCACTGGAGACCGATCCGATCAAAGAAAAATTGCAAAGGGATGGCACGAACCGGGAAAATCTGGACAATTCCTCTGGGGTCAGTAAAACGGGGGCGTCTCCGAGGCTAGGGCTGGAATTGATCGAGCTTCTAGATAAGGCCGCGTCGCTGGCCAATGATTACGCGGGCGGGCAGCGCACAAAAGATTATGTCGCCCTGCTGCGGAAAATTAGGAAATCTGCACAGGATCTGGTCGATAGCAAGAAGGCGGCAGGTGGCGCGGCGGCTGTTTCGAAACTGGTCGTCGGGCTGAAAAGAATTGCTCAGAGCACTGATGCCAATTTGACTCCCGCTATCGCAAGCAAGAAAAACAAATGGATTGAGGTCGTTGAGTTGCTGGAAAAACTCACAAAGTACTCGGGCGAGCGAAAAGTCCGTCCTTATGAGCTGTTCCTCTTCGCCGCGCAGGAGCGTTTCCTGGAGGAGAAGTTGGTGATGAATCGGTCCAAATTGAAACCTGAATTCATTCCGTACCCCAAGATTAGCCCCGGATCATCTATTCTCGGGATGCACGGTGGCTCCGAGGATGTAGACGTTGGTGCTCCGTGACGATCTGGTGCCAGTTCCTTATCGGGTTTGACCGGGGGAGATGCAGTGGGCCCCAAGGATAGGGCGGGGCTAAATACAACCTCTTCGGCTGATTCCGGCAGTATTCCGGCAGCAGGCTATTTTTAAGTTAGGCTTTTTCAAGTCACAACCCCTTGATTTGCAAGGGGTACCCCGGCTAGGACTTGAACCTAGGACCAATTGATTAAGAGTCAACTGCTCTACCAACTGAGCTACCGAGGCATTTCACAGAAGAGACAGTTGCAGGACCCAGCGATGAGCGCCCGGAACAGACTCGACACGCGAGTTCTAGCGCTTTGGGCGCGGGACGCAACTGGAAAAATTGAAAAGATTTCCCCCTGCCGCAGCCACTGCTTCCATACCTGGCAGATGGCGCGCGTCACGCCCGAAGAGCGGTCCAAGGAGGGTATCAATAACATAATGCCAGGCATTTTATAAATGCCACTAGATAGCGGCCCTTTTGATGTCGGGCCCTTTGGGGTTGCAAACCCATGCAACTGCCGCGACCCTTGCCTCAGCGCATGCCCCCCCAATGACCGTCCGCACACGCTTTGCTCCAAGTCCCACGGGTCGACTGCACTTGGGGCATGCCATGGCGGCCAAAGTGGCGCATGATCTGGCCCGCGAACACACCGGGGAGTTTCTGTTGCGCCACGAAGATATCGACGCCACGCGTGTGCGAGAGGCGTTTTATGCTGGAATCGAAGAAGATCTGCGTTGGCTGGGGTTTGATTGGGACGGCCCGGCCATGCGGCAAAGCACGCGCCTGACGGCGTACGAAATGGCGCTGGAACGGTTGCAGGCGCTGGGGTTGGTGTATCCGTGTTTTTGCAGCCGCCGGGAAATTGAGGATGAGGTGGCAGCCATGGCGGTGGCGCCCCAAGGGCCGGAAGGACCCCTGTACCCGGGTACGTGCCGCGCGTTGGATTTGACACAAGGCCTGCGGAAACTTGAGAACGGCCAGATGCCAGCCTGGCGTCTGGATGCACGCAAAGCCTTGACCCTCACAGGCCGCCTGACTTTTACCGACCTTCGCCACGGGCGGGTGGAAGTGACACCCGGGTTGCTGGGAGACGTGGTCCTCGCACGCAAGGATATTGGCACGGCCTATCACCTTGCGGTGGTGGTGGATGATGCGTTTCAGGCCATCACGCACGTCACCCGGGGTGAGGATTTGCTGCCGGCAACCCATGTGCATCGCCTGCTGCAGGAAGTGTTAGATCTGCCGCAACCGGTGTATCTGCACCATCCGCTGGTCCACGATGCGCAAGGCAAACGATTGGCAAAACGCCATGACGCACTGGCCATCGCTGCCATGCGCGAATCCGGAATGACATCCGCCGCCGTGCTGGCGTTGCTGCCGGACGTCCGGATGGCTTGAAATCCACCCCGGATGCCCCAACACGCAGGGTTTGCGTTCGACACAATTCCGGCTTTATTGGTGGCCGCCCCCGGCACCTTCCATCAGATCCGAAGTTTCCAGCATCCTCAGCCCGTGCCTCACCTCTCCGAAACCGCGAACCCTGACGAGTCACCCGATTTCGTGCAGGTCGGATATTATGATGGGATGACAGCGGCGTTTGAACGGGCGCTGGTGATCTTGGCGATGGGGCTGGCCTGCCAAATTGAAAAGACTCAGGACGGCGAGGGCTATCTGCTGCTGGCAGATCCCGGCGAGGTCGGACGCATCGAGGTGGAACTTGCCACCTACGAGCACGAGCAAACCGCACCCGCGCCGGTGGTGTTGCCCCCGATGGAGTTTGATGCGGGAGGGTTGCCCACCGCGCTGTGGGTGCTGAGTGTGTGTGTCGTGTTCGGGATGCAGCGTGAGCATCCGGAAATCATCGCCAAGGCGGTTTCATCCTCGCAGGCCATCTTTGAACAGGGCGAGTGGTGGCGGCCATTCACCGCGTTGTTCTTACATGCGGATCTGCTGCATTTGTTGAGCAACATCGCCAGTGGGGTGTTGTTTGGGACCTGGGTGTGCCGGTCGCTCGGACCCTGGCTGGGCTGGACGCTGATTCTAACGGCAGGGACCCTGGGCAACGGACTGAACGCGGCGGCTCGCAGCGACGAACCGTTCACGTCGCTGGGTGCATCCACCGCGGTGTTCGGGGCCTTGGGGATTCTGACCGGGTTTGCGATCTATCAGACCTTGCGGGATCAAGCCAACCCGTCGAGCTTTCGGCATCTGGTGCCACTTGGCGGCGGCTTGGTGCTGTTGTCATGGCTGGGTGTGGGGTCCGACCCGCGCACCGATGTGGCAGGGCACGTGTGCGGATTTGCCGTCGGAATTTTGTTGGGCTTGGGGGCGGCTTGGGGGCGGCGCGCCACATCGCGGTTCACACAACAGGCGAGGCGCCCGTCATCCATGACAGGCGAGGACGCCCGTCTACCATGACAGGCGAGGACGCCCGTCTTCCCCTGTTGCCAGCGAGAGGAGGCGTGACAATGCGGAACAGATCGGGCAGACTGTGCGACAGCGATGCAAATTCTGGCCAAAAACCTGCTCATTCTCGCGTCGGCGGGGTCGGGCAAGACATTTCAGTTAGGCAACCGGGTGATCGGGTTGGTGGCCGGGGGAGTGGCGCCGGAGCGGATCGTGGCGCTGACGTTCACACGCAAGGCGGCTGGCGAGTTTGCGGACGCGGTGTTGACGAAGCTGGCGGCGGCGGCTGGCGGCGGGCCGGCGGCGCCGGAATTGCGGCTGGAGTTGGGACTGCCGGACGCGGATTTCGGCGCGGCACTGGAACGGGTGGCGCGGGCACTGCCAAGGTTGACGCTGGGAACCATGGACAGCTTTTTTTCCAAGGTGGTGCGGGGGTTCCAATATGAGCTCGGCTTGACGGGCGGCAGGTTTGATTTGTTGGAGGGATCGCGGGCGACGGCGGCGCGGGATGAATTGTTGGAGTCACTGCTGGGTGAGGCGCAAGCGGTAACGGCGGGGGATGAATTTGTGCACGCCTTCCGGCGGGCGATGATCGGCAAGGAGGGATTGAAAGTGCTGGATGGATTGCGGAAGTTTGTCGAGGAATGGCAGGGCCGCTACCGCGCCGCGCAGGCGGTGGCATGGGGGCCGGACGGACTGGCGGGAGTCGCGCTGGAGGATTGGGAAAAACACAAGCGATGCCTGATAGAAAAAGTATGGAACGGTCTGGATGGGATTGCTTTCACCGACAAGCGGCAACGCGCGGCGTTGGAGAAAGTTCTGGTTCAGTTGGAGGCCCACACGATCGGCAGCGGCAGTCTGGGAGGGGCGTCTGGTTTGTTAGAATGTGTGCAGGAGGCGGTGGCGGTTGACGGTGAGGCGCTGGAGGTGAGATATTACAAGGATTTTGTGATAGGCGGGACCGCGGGAGGCTCCCTGCGCGAGGCGCTGGAATTGGCGGCGCGGTGTGAGATGGCGGCGGCGGTGCTGCGGACACGGGCGGTGCGGGAGGTGGTGGCCGGGTATGACAGGGTGTGCGAGAGCCGGCTGCGGCGGCGTGGGCTGTTAGGGTTTGAGGATGTGAAGGTCCTGATGGGGGCATGGGCCAAGACCGAAGACGCGAGACTGCGGCGGGAGGCGGTGGATTTCCGACTGGACGCGCGCTATGACCATTGGTTGTTGGATGAGTTCCAGGACACGAGCCGGGCGGATTGGCTGGGCTTGCTGCCACTGATTGATGAGGCGGCGGGTGAGGGTGAAGGATCGATGTTCATCGTGGGCGACCGCAAGCAGGCGATCTACGCATGGCGCGGTGGTGAGGTCGGGTTGTTTGACGAGGTAAAGAGGCGCTATCAGGGCGGGTTGGAGATCGCATCGATGGCGGAGTCGTGGCGCTCTTGCCCGGAGGTGCTGGAACTGGTCAACTGCGTGTGCGGCAACATGGAGCTTGTGCGCGGGTTGTTTGGCGCGGCGGCGGAGCGCTGGCAATGGCAGGAACATGTGGCCGCGACGCCACTGCAGGCCCCGGCCCGGCGCGGCGAGGCACGGGTGGAAGTGGTGGCGGGGAAATGGCCGGAGCGGTTGGCGCGCCTGGCTTGTTTGTTAGGTGAATTGGGTATCGGGCGGCGGGCGGTGTCCTGCGGGGTGCTGGTGCGCAACAATGACAAAGTGCGGGAGGTGGCCGATCACTTGCGGGCGGCGGGATTTGATGTGATCGAGGAAGGCCGGCGGGAACCGGCGAAAGACAATCCGGTGGGCCTCGTTCTCGGGCATTTGCTCCAATGGCTGGCGGACCCGGCGGATGCCTTCGCGCGGGAAGTGGTGGCGATGTCGCCGCTGGTGGAAGTATTGCGCGGGCGTTGGGGCGAGGCATGGCACGGGATATGGGAAGGCTTGACGGAGCGTTCCGCGGCCGCGGGATTTGCGGAATTGATAGAAGAACTGGTGGAACCCTGTTGGGCGGGGTGGTCGGACTTCGGGCGGCGGCGGGCGGGCGACCTGATCGCAGCCCTTGCGGAGTTGGATGCGCAAGGCGGGGCCACCGTGCGCGAGGCCGCAGACCGGGTGGAACGGCTGGAGGTATCACAAAGCCCGGGAGTGGCGGCGGTGCAAGTGATGACGATCCACAAAGCCAAGGGGCTCGGCTTTGATGTGGTGGTGGTGCCGGATGTGCCCGGTGACGGCATTCCGCAGGCGCAGCGGTTCACGCTGGCGGAGGGTGATGGCTGGATTTGTCAGACGCCGCCGAAGTGGGCGCGGGCCATCCTGCCGGCCATGCGCGAGGCGGAGGCCCGCTGGGCGGCAAGCCAGCGCTATGAGGCATTCTGCACCTTGTATGTGGCCCTCACGCGGGCCAAGCGCGGTCTGTATGTTTTGTTAGAACAACCCGCGAAGGCCCGCGACGGCGACAAGGCATCGCTGTCGAACTGGCTGGAGCAGGCGGTTGCATCGAGCGGCGAGCCGGGCACTGTCTATCAGAGAGGCAGCGCGGAATGGATTGAGGGAGTACCGCCAACGGAAGAAACGGCTGAGTTCACAGGGCGGCCCATGCTGGCTGCCGGGGTGGCGCGGCGGGAACGGGTCACGCCCAGCGGGGCGAAGAAGCAGGCTGCAGGGAAGGCGCATCAACGCGCGGCGGGAGGGCTGCGCTTTGGCAGCGAGGTGCATGCCACCTTCGAGCAGGTGGCATGGGTGGACGAGGCGGCACCGGTCCTGGCACAGGACGATGCGGGCAGGCTGGTGGCTGGATTGTTAGACTCCCCTGCCCTGCGCGCCACCTTTGAGCGGGGCGGCCGCCAGGTGGAGTTATTCCGGGAGCAACCGATCGACGCGGTCGTCGACGGCCAATGGCTCAGCGGGGTGATCGACCGTCTGCATGTTCATCGTGATGCGGGCGGGGCGGTGACACGAGTGGAGGTGATCGATTTCAAGACCGACGCGCTAGGCAGCATGGCTGAATTGAGCGAGCGCTATTGCGGTCAGATGCAGGCGTATCGCGAGGTGATGCTGCGGGTGTATCCAGCAGCGAAGGTGGAATGCGTCCTGCTATCCACGCACCTGATGGCGGCGGTGGTGGTGGGGGGCGACTGACAATGGACGTTGCCACTGGCCTATGCGTGTTTTGCTTGCCCTCGGGAGAATTCCCATTAGTCTGCAAGACATCCCCCCTGCCATGCATCTACTCCTCATCGGCCACGGCTACCTGGGCCAAGCCATCATGCACCAGTTCCAGCAGACCGGCTGGGTAGTCACGCCCGTCTCGCTCGGTGGCGGTCATGCTGCGAGCGCATGCGATGTGGGAGACGCGCAAGCCGTGACGGCACTGCGTGACGCGTGCACGCCGGACCTCATCATCCATTGTGCCGCGTCCGGTCACGGCGGGGCGGCGGCCTATCAACGTGTGTATGTTGATGGATGCCGCCATCTGCGGGGCGCGTTTCCCGGCATTCCCGTGTTGTTCACCTCAAGTTCCTCGGTCTATGCCCAAACCGACGGCTCGGTGGTCACTGAAGAGAGCCCCGCGCTGCCAACCCGCGACACCGGGCTATTGCTGTTAGAAGCCGAGGCCCTCACGCTTGAAGGCGGCGGGATAGTCGCCCGCCTTGCCGGCATATACGGCCCCGGGCGCAGTGTGATCCTGAAGAAATTTTTCGATGGTGAAGCCGTCATTGAAGACGATGGGGGACGCTATCTGAACCAGATCCACCGCGACGATGCCGTGAGCGCCATCCATCATCTTGCGACCCACTCCACGGCGTATCGTGGCGGGGTTTTCAATGTCAGCGACTCCGCGCCGCTGACCCAGCTCAGTTGCTACCAACACCTCTGCGCGCTGTTCGATCAGCCGCTGCCGCCGAGCGCGCCCCGCGACGTCAACCGCAAGCGCGGCTGGACCCACAAACAAGTTTCCAATGCCAGGCTGCAGGCCACCGGCTGGCGGCCGCAATTCCCCTCGTTTCTGGATGCGGTGCCAGCCATCGCCCGGACACTCTGAGTACGGCACCTCAACCGGTGAAGTAAAGATAGGCGCCGAGGATACAGGCGATGATCACCACCGACCCTAACACATCCATCCAATTCCAGCTCGCACGGGTGAGCGCCTTGTCCCCGGCGCTGGCCGTGGCAAAGGTCAGCCCTTGTATTTGCGGTTGGTTGGGTTCTTCCGTCAGGTAACTGACGGTCACCATCACGACCGCCGACACCACGGTGATGAGGATGCTGAAATACTGGAAGTTGATATTGTTGATGATCCACAGGAACGAGCCATGGTCATATTCCTTGAACAGTCCGAGCGTGATGGGCGTGTCCACGGCCATGCGGAAGATGCCGACGATAAAGCCGATGACCATCGCCCAGAAGCAGCCTTGTTTGTTGAGGCGTTTCCAGAACACGCCGAAGAAAAACACCACAAAAATCGGCGGGGCGAGATAACCCTGCACCGATTGCAGATATTCATAAAGTCCGTGCGCACCTTTGACCACCGGGATCCACAGCAGGGCGATGACCACCATCCCCACGGTGGCGAGGCGGCCCACTCTAACCAATTCCGACTGGCTCGCCCGCGGCCTGAGTTTTTCATAGATGTCCACCGTGAACAGGGTGGAACAGGCATTGAACACGCCGGCGAGCGACCCCATCAGCGCGGAGAGCAAGCCGGCCACCACAATGCCGCGCAGCCCGGCGGGCAGCAGGTATTGCACCATCATGGGAAAGGCCCCTTGCGAGCCTTTTTCGGCGAAGGCCGCGGTCATTTCCGGAATCACGTCCTTCTTGACCAGCGCATAACAAATCAGTCCGGGAATGATGAACAAGTACACCGGGAACAACTTGAGAAACGCGGCGAAGATGCTGCCCTCGCGGGCGACCTTTTGGTTAGGTGCACCAAGCGCGCGCTGGACGATGTATTGGTCGGTACACCAATACCACAGGCCGATGACCGGCGCGCAGATTGCCATGCCGAGCCAGGGGAAGTTGTTGTTGAAATACCACGCCTGTTTGACAATGCCGCCGGCAGCGTCGAATTCCCGGATCGGCGCCCATGAGGCGGTCTGGCCAGCCGGCACCAGCGGTTTCCACAAGTTGAACATGTCCGTGCCGCAGATGTGGCGCAACTCGCCCCACCCACCGAGTTTGTGCAAGCCGTAAAACGTCAGCACCGCGGAGCCCCCTATCAACACCACCACCTGCACCGCATCGTTGTAGGCCACCGCGCGCATGCCGCCGACCGCGGTGTAGAGACCGGTTAGAACAATCACCGCGATGGAACCTATCCAAAAGCTGTCGATCACCGTATGGCCGATGGTGATTTGCATTTCCGGCAGCAAGGTGCCGAAGACGATGCCGCCGGCGAAAATGCCCACCGCGATTTTCGACAGGATGAAGGTGATGATGGAAACGATCGAAAGCACATAGCGTGAGCCCACCGAAAACCGGCGCTCGAGGAACTCCGGCATGGTGAACACCTGGGACCGCATGTAGAACGGCACAAACACCCACGCCAACACCAGCAGGCACCAGGCGTGGAGTTCGTAGTGGGCCAGTGCCATGCCGTCCTTGGCGCCGGAACCGGCCAGCCCCACGATGTGCTCGGATCCAATGTTGGAGGCAAAGATCGAGGCCCCGATCACCCACCAGCCGAGATTGCGGCCGGCGAGGAAATAATCGGCCGCGGTATCCTTGTTTTTTCTAACAACCCAGCACGCCACGCCCAGCAGAATGGCGAAATAAATGGCGATCATCAGCCAGTCGACTGGGGCCATGTGGCTGGTCACGGCGGCCAGCGGTGTGCACGGTAGGAGGAGTTGCATGTTCGGGGTATTGTGTGTTAGGTATCAGCGCTGCACGCGGGCGCCGCCGCCGGCGAGGAGTTTTTCCACCTCCTTGCGGGTGGCCATGGAGGTATCCCCGGGGGTGGTGGAGGCCAGGGCGCCATGGGCGGCACCATAATCCACGGCCAGTTGCGGGTCATTGAACTCCATGAAGCCGAATTGCAGGCCACTGGCAAAACTATCGCCGCCGCCGACACGGTCGAGGATTTCGAGCGCGGGGTATTGGCGGCTTTCATAGAACCGACCGGCATGCCAGAGGATGGCGGACCAGTCGTTGTTGGTTGCCGTGTTGACGCGTCGCAGGGTGGTGGCGGCCACCTTGAAGTTGGGGAAGTCTTTGACCGCGGTTTCGATCATCGCTTTGAATGCCCCGGTCTCGATGGAAGTTAGATGAGAGTCGCCACCCGCGACCTCGAAGCCAAGTGAGGCGGTGAAATCCTCTTCATTGCCGATCATCACGTCCACATATCTGGCAATCTCACGGTTGACCTCCCGTGCCTTGGCCAGACCGCCGATGGTTTTCCACAGTGACGGGCGATAGTTGAGGTCGTAGGAAACCACTGTGCCGTGTTTGTTAGCCGACTTGACCGCCTCCACGGTGAGAGCGGCGGAGCTCTCCGAGAGCGCGGCGAAGATGCCGCCGGTATGGAACCAGCGCACGCCAAGCTCACCGAAAATGTGATTCCAATCGATATCTCCGGGTTTGAGTTGTGAGGCCGCGGAGTTGCCGCGGTCCGGGTTGCCCACCGCGCCGCGGATGCCGAAGCCGCGCTCGGTGAAATTGAGGCCATTTCTAACCGTGCGGCCGATGCCGTCATCATCGCGCCACTGGATGAACCCGGTGTCCACGCCGCCCTGCATGATGAAATCCTCGATGAGGTGGCCGATTTCATTATCAACCAGTGCCGTGCAAACCGCCGTCTTGTAACCGAAGCATTTTCTCAAGCCGCGGGATGTGTTGTATTCACCGCCGCCCTCCCAGGCGGTGAAAGTGCGGGCGGTGCGGATGCGGCCCTCGCCCGGATCCAGCCGGAGCATGATTTCGCCCAGCGAGAATTGATCGAATGCGCAGGCGGATGTGGGCTTGAGGGTGAGCGCCATGGTCTTGGAGGTGTGTTAGGATGGTTGGTGAGAAAAAGGTCCGGTGGGCGCGCCTGTCAGGGTTGGGAGCAAGGCCTCGCAACCTGCGGCCGGGCGGCTCACTTGCCGCTGCCGCCGGAAGAACTGCCGCTACCCCTTGGGTCATGCCCCCAAGTCAGCCCGTTTGGCTTGGGATTGATCCCGAAGGAGAGGAGCCATTGCTCGTTATCCGAGGCCTGTTTGGCGTCGGCGCGGAGCGAGTTGGCCAGATCGGCTTGTCCGGCCTGCGCGGCGGCAACGGCCCCGTCCTTGAGTCTGGCGAGATAGGCGACGCGGATGCGGCTTATCTCGGCCAGGAACGCAGCGTCGATCTGCGCTTGTTTTTTGGCGGAAACCTCGGCGATGTTGGCCATCTGGTTAGACATGAACAGGCCGCTTTCCCGCGGAATCGCGGTGGGGACGCGCGAATTTCTAACAGTCGACTTGAGTTTGGCGACGTGCGGCTGCCAGGATGCCTGCTCGGCTTTGAACTGGCCGCGGAGCCACTCATCGAGAGCCCCATTGAAGGACGTGACATTGGCGGCAAGCTGCTCCGCGCGTTTTTTATCCGCCGCGACCACCAGTTCCTTGGCACGCATGGACAAGTTTTCAATGTCATTGTTAGGTGCCGGCGCGCCTTGGGCTGGCGCCGGGGCACCTTGGGGACGCGCCGGAGTATTGCGGGGGGGGGACGGATAATCCTTGGAAGGGGCCGGCCATGCGGGAGAAACCGCGGGGGCATCCTGTGGTCGCGGTGCCTCGGCACCCTGGGACCGGGGAGTCCTGGCCGCGCCCTCTTTCAGACGCTTATATTCCTCGACGGTTTGGGCGTTTTTTTCGGCGACTTTCGCCATTTCCTTGTCATGGGCCACTTTGACTTTCCAGAAGTAGGCGGACAGGCCGATCAACCCAATGAGGAAAAGGTACTGGAGGATCGTGGAAATCCCCGAGCCCTGGGGCCTGACCTGCACCTGGGTGGCGACATTGGCCACCGGGGCTTTTGACCTGGCCGTTGTCAGAGGTGCCGGTGGCACGGCCTTGGCTTGCGGCGCAGGGGCGGGCATGGCGGCCTTGCGCTTGATCGAGGAATCCTTGGCCGCGAGCCATTCCTCCAGTGCCACGCTAAAGGCATGGGCATCCTGATAACGACAGGCCGGGTCCGGATGGGTGGCCCGCCGCCAAATGACATCAATACCAGGACCGCAGCCACAACGCGACGAGGGCGGGGGCGCGCCGGCTTCCTGCCCCTGACCGGTCATGAGTTCATAGAGAATCACCCCGACCGCATACAGATCGGAGCGACGGTCCGCCAGATGAGGGTTGGTAATGACTTCAGGGGCTGTGTACCCCGGCGTGCCCATCACCAGGCCCATCCCGTCGGATTCAACCAAGCGCGCCAGCCCGAAATCGCCGATTTTCGGTTCGACCTTGGAGGTGAGCAAAATGTTAGCCGGCTTGATATCGCGATGGATGATGCCATTTTCATGGGCGTGGCCGAGACCGGCGCAGATGCCTTGGACCAACTGGGCCGCCTGCACCGGGTCCACCTGTCGGCCGTAGGAGGAATGATAGAGGGATTTGCCCGGCACATATTCCATGACGATGTAGAGCATGCCATCGACCGTCCCCGAGTCATACACGCCGATGAGGTTCGGGTGGTTGAGCCGGGCCATGGCGCGGGCTTCGGTCTCGAAGGACTTGCGGAAGAGCGGATCCGAACCGATTTCACGCGGCAGCACCTTGATGGCGACATCGCGGGCCAGCGAGCGTTGTTGCGCTTTGTAAACCGCCCCCATTCCGCCTTTGGCAATGAGCCCCTCGAAGTCGTAACCGGGCAGCAAACGTCCAAGATCTTCAAGAGAAGGATCGTTGAATGAGGAGTGGGACATGCCGGTAGGAAGTCGGGTCGGGCGCAGGCTAGCATCCCACACCGCCACAACGAAACAAAAATCCGTCTGCTTTTTTCGTGGGCATGAGTCATGGCATTGACTTGATTTCCCAGTCCGCGCAATTACTCTCACTCCGGCCGGCCGGGATTTTTTCACCGGCGAACAGCCCCCTCCCCTGCCCCGGATCCCCCATGACCGACCCGACCGTCATCACGCTGCAACTTTGTTTCTCAGGAGCACTGGGGCTATTTGCACTGACCGCCATCACCAAAGCCGTCATGGCGCGGCGCCCCGCGCCCACTCTAACAGATACCGGGGCGGCGTTCGGGGTGGCGGCGGACCACCCGTTAGGGCCGCCAACCGCACTGCCCCCGCCGCTGCCCACGGGCCGGGTGGTCACCTGGCCCTACGTGACCGTCGACCTGCTGTGGGCGGGTTTCATTTTTCTGACGTTTTTCGCGCTCAGCGTCGGCACCGCGCGGTTGGCGGCGACGAAGACGGAGCTGGCCATCAACGCCCAAGGCCTGCTCCAGTCCATCGGCTTCCAACTGGTGTTCGCCGGTCTAACCGTCGGGGTGATGGTGTGGCGGATCCGGCCGATGGCCTGGCTGGGTTTGCGCTGGGCGGGGTGGAAATGGGTGTTTCTGATTGCGCCCGGAGGCGTGGCGGCGATGTGGCTCCTGAGTGCCGCACTGTATGCCGCGGGCTACATGCAATGGATGAACTCGCTCGGCGTGGAGCCCATGCAGGACAGCGTGAAACTGTTGCAAACCACCCAGGACCCGTTCACCTTGGCCTTGATGGCGGTGGCCGCCGTACTGGTGGCTCCGCTGTGCGAGGAAATCGTCTTCCGTGGCTACCTCTATCCGGCGGCCAAAAAGTTTGCCGGCCCATGGGTGGCGGGTGCCTGCACCGCGCTGGTCTTTGCCGCCGCCCACGGCAGTCTGGCCCCGCTGATCCCGTTGTTTTTTTTCGGTTGCCTGTTGGTTCTGGCTTATGAAGGCACCGGTTCGCTGTGGGCTCCCATCGCCATGCATTTTTGCTTCAATTCGGCCACCGTCGCCATCCAAGCCATCGCCCGCATCTGCCATCTGCCCCTTTCTCCCGACCTGTGAAATGCCTCTCTGACATTGGCGAGGACGCTCTCATCCAGCGCCTCGTCCGGCTGGTGCCGCGGGATCCATCGCCCGCCGCCGGCCCGGGCGATGATTGTGCCGTGATCGATCCGGGCCCCGGCCATGACCGCCTCCAATTGCTCAAGACCGACGCCCTGGTCGAGCACATCCATTTTCTGCCCGACGCGCCACCGCGGGCCGTCGGCTGGAAAGCCGCCGCGCGTGTCGTCTCGGATTTTGCCGCCATGGGCGGGCATCCGGAACGTTTCCTCATCACCCTCGCCCTGCCGCCACTAACCCCCGTGACCTGGGCGGAAGACCTCTATCGCGGCATCGGCGATTGCCTCAAACGCTTCGGCGGCGTCCTCGCCGGCGGCGAAACCACCAGTGTCCCAGCCCACTCCGCGGCCGTCATCTCCATCGCCGCCACCGGCTCCGTCCGCCGCCCCCACCTCACCCTCCGCTCCACCGCCCAACCCGGCCAGGCCCTCTTGGTCACCGGCTCCCTCGGCGGCTCCCGCGCCGCCAAACACCTCACATTCCACCCGCGCCTGAAAGAAACCGCTTGGTTGGTATCCAATTTCAAACCGCGAGCCATGATGGATCTATCGGACGGTTTGGGGCGGGATTTACCGCGCTTGGCGGCGGCCAGCGCTTGTGGTTATGAGCTGGATTGGGGGGTGCTGCCGGTCACGGAGGGGTGCACGATGGAGCAAGCACTGGGGGATGGCGAGGACTATGAGATATTGTTGGCGGTGGCGGATGGGGAGGATGAGGCGTTGGTGGCGGCGTGGGGGCGGGAGTTTCCGGACTTGGCGTTGACGCGGGTGGGGCGCTTGGTGGCGGCAGGAACGGGAGACCGCCTGCAAGGCGGATGGGAGCATTTTTCAAACCCATGACATGAAGGCCCCCACTGTCCATGCCGACGATGCGAGCGAGGCGGAGGAGCGCGCCTTTTTGGAATTCCAAAGCACGGAAAAGAGTGCCTCGGAGCGCACGCTGGTGAATTACCGGGACGCCCTTGCCGTATACCGGCGGTGGCGCGGTGAGCGCTTCAGCGGGTGGAGGGAGGCCTCCGCCGATGATTTCCGTGATTATCTATTCGACCTGATGAAACAAGGGCTGAAGCGGGCGACCCTTCGCTTGCGCTTTGCCGCACTGCGGTCGTTCTACAAATTCCTGGTGCTGCGACGGGGTCTGGGGCGCAGTCCGGTGGCGGAGGTCCTGCTGCCCAAGCCGGAGCGCAATCTGCCGGTGGTCCTGAGCGTGAGCCAAATCGACGAACTGCTGACCCTGCCGCTGCGTTTGACGGTGGATAAGAAGACCCCCTTGTGGCTGCCGCTGCGGGATGCGGCGATCCTCGAGCTGTTTTATTCCAGCGGCTTGCGGATAGCCGAGTTGCTGGCCATCGATGTGATAGACATGGATTTCATCGGCGAAACCGTGCGTGTTTACGGCAAGGGCACCAAACAGCGCATTGTGCCCATCGGCTGCCCGGCGCTGGTGGCGATCCAGCGTTACCGCCAGGCGGCGGTCGTCACTTCCGGTCCCCTCTTCCTGAGCAAACTGCGGCGGCGCATCACCCAGCAAGCCGTGGATCAATTGCTCAGAAAATACCTCAAGCACAGCAGCATCCCGTTTGGCGTCAGCCCGCACAAGCTCCGGCACAGCTTTGCCACCCACCTGTTAGATGCCGGAGCTGACCTGCGCAGCGTGCAATCCCTGCTCGGTCACGCCTCGCTATCCACGACCCAAATCTACACCCATGTCACCAAGGAACGGCTCAAAGCCGCCTATGACCAAGCCCACCCGCGGGCCTGAGACCCGCGCGGCGGGGCATGAGGCAGTTGCCTGATCTCTCAGTAGTGCGGGTGGTAGCCGCGATAGTGCCCGCCGTGACCGCCGCGGTAATAGTCGTGGTGGTTATCTTCGGCCAAGGCATAGCCCACGAGACCCGCGGCAGCCACTCCCGCAAGGGCGACGCCGGGATCCACGGATTGAACCGGGCGTCCGTAGGGATCATAGGTGGTCATGCAACTGGTGCTGGCGAGTGCGGCCGCCGCCACGGTGATAACGGAGACGACGCGGATGAACTTGGGAATAGGTGTGCTCATACCCGTGCGACGGAATGCCCCAATATTTATTCAATTAGAGTTTGGAACGTCCTCACAAGCCGGGCCAGCCGAGGATATTGCGCATTTTCCCGTGTTAAGCAGTTGCATTCAAGACCTTTCCATCGTAATTGTGCCCGCCCCGCCGCCCCTGTCATGAAATTGCCCAGCCACTTCCCTACGCTCGCCATCTCCCTGCTGGCTTTGCTGCTTGTTAGTTGTGCCACCCGGAAACCCGCGCCCAGCACCAGCGGCACCTACGTCAATCCCTATCCGGCAGGCACCTACGCACATTTCACCGCGGAACGCACCTACCCCAAAACCTACAACATTTGGAAAAACCAGGAAGTTCTTTCCCACACCGACCCGGGCAACTCCCACGTCCGCATCGACCTCGCCAAACAACGCGGGTTCCTCATGAAGGGTGACGACGTCGCAATGGACTATCCGATTTGTTCGGGCCGGCCAGGCCATGAGACGCCACCCGGGAACTACTCGATTCTCGAAATGGTTGTGGAAAAACAATCCAATGTGTATGGCCGCATTTACGACGCCGAGGACGTCTGCGTCAACAGGGATGCGGATATCACCAAAGACCCGGTCCCCGAAGGCGGCCGCTTTGAAGGTGCATCCATGCGTTACTGGATGCGCCTGACCAACGACGGCGTGGGCCATCATATCGCCCCGGTCCGCCGCTATCCCGCATCCCATGCCTGCATCCGCGGGCCCAGCGGCGCCATTCCCATTGTCTATTCCAAAGTCAAACTTGGCACCAAGGTGACCGTGGAGTGAACCCATCCGCCCCGCGCGCCGCCATCCATGGTGAGTCATGGCACCGGCGGGACGTCAACCGGTGAAACGTCCCTCCCAATGATGCCCCGCAACAAACCGGAAATCATGGCCCCGGCTGGCAACTGGACCAGCCTCCATGCCGCGATCCAAGCCGGCGCGGATGCCATTTACTTCGGCCTGCGCGGGTTCAACATGCGGGATAACTCTAACAATTTCAAGGGACCCGAGATGGCGCGCCTCGCCCGCACCTGCCGGCAGGCCGGTGTCCGCGCCTACCTCGCGCTCAACACCATCATTTATGAGAATGAAATTTCGCGCGTCCAACGCCTGCTGGATGTGGCGGCATCCGCCGGCATCGATGCGGTCATTTGTTGGGACATGGCGGTGATCGAAGCGGCCACCGCACGCGGGCTGCCGGTGTTTCTATCCACGCAGATGTCCTGTGCCAACTCGGCGAGTCTGGCGGCGTTCTACCGGACCTTCGGCATCCGGCGCTTTGTGCTCGCCCGCGAATGCTCGCTGGCGCATATCCGCGCCATCCGCCGCAAGCTCCCCCGCCTGCTCGGCGCGGACGCCGCCCACATCGAGCTCGAGGTCTTCGCTCACGGCGCGATGTGCGTTTCCATCAGCGGGCGCTGTTTCCTCTCGGAGTCCACCGCGGGCAAATCCGCCAACCGCGGCCAATGCACCCAACCGTGCCGCCGGGCCTATCAAATCAGTGGCAGCGACGACGCGACGGCTTTCCGCATGGGCGACCAGTATCTGCTCAGCCCGCAAGATCTGTGCACGCTCCCGTTCATCGAGCAATTGCTCGGGGCCGGCGTCAACAGCCTCAAGCTCGAAGGCCGCGGCCGCGCGCCGGAATACGTCGGCACCGTCACCTCCGTCTACCGCCGTGCCGTGGACTTCCACTGCGCCAAGCACCGCCGGCCCGGCTTCCAACACCAATTCCAACAACTCAAGGACTCGCTGATGCGGGAACTCGACGGCGTCTATCACCGCGGGCTCGCGTCCGGGTTTTACATGGGCCGCCCGCTCGACCAGTGGAGCGGCGCTCCTAACAGCCAGGCCGCCGCCAAAAAACTCCACATCGGTGAAGTCGTCAAATTCTACCGCAAGGCGGGAGCCGCGGAGATCCGGGTTTGCGACACCGGGTTTGCCCTGGGCGATGAACTGCTCATCCAAGGCCCCACCACCGGCGTCGTGCGCGTCCGCGTGACCTCCATCCAAATCGAGCACCAGCCGCAGCCAAACGCCCGCCGCGGCCAAGCCGTCGCCGTCCAACTCGACTCCCCCGTGCGCCGCGGCGACCGCGTCTATCGGGTGGTCAGCCGGGAAGGAGAAAGCATTAAATTCTAAGCACTAAATTCCAAACGAAAGACCGTGGAAGCACTTCACTGCCCTGGCACTTGACTGGTGGCCAACGCCGCCAGAATTCCGGCCGAAAACACAAAATAAATATCCGCTTGCACGCGTCCACCTAATCTGCAACAACACCCGCCCAGCCCGCCCAAGGCTGCGGAATGATGTCGGGGCGTAGCGCAGCCTGGTAGCGCGCTTCGTTCGGGACGAAGAGGTCGTGGGTTCGAATCCCGCCGCCCCGACCATCTGTTAGTTTTGGGGGCATTTGTGCGGCAATCGTTGATTTCATGGGCATTGGTGCGTCTCTGATTTTTGTTCGTGATGCATGAATATGACTGGTGATACGGCTCTTTGTGTGAAATCCGTGTGGAATCCCTAGAAATTCTGTCGCGGAATCCGGTCGGGATTTGAACCGTGCCGGACACCGGCACCCCCTGGGCAGAACCACGCTGATTGGCGTCTGTCGTAGGGGGGAGAAGAGCCAGACAAAGCCAGGTATCGTACCTCCGACTCGCGGTCAGCTCAATCAGCCGTACCCCTTTGTACGCCTCCGAACCCTGTGCCGTGTCGTTGTTGCCGAATTTGAAGTTCCCGGTGGCGGTGGCATATTATCGGAACGTCACTGGATAAGTCTTGCCAGCCGGACCGTTCGCCGAAATCACGGTATTGCCGCCGCTGGTCACCGTGATTTTCTGTTGCTCGCCGTCGCGCTCGACGAGCAGGTCCCAGGCGCGGCCGAAGGCGCGCAGGTCGCGCAGCGCCATGCGCGGCCAGGCTTTGGGCAGCCATGGCGTGCACTCGAACGAATCCAGCCCGGTGGGCACAATGCCAAACATGCCTTCGGTGAAGACGCGCGGATAGAGCGAACCCGGGCAGAGCATGTCGATGGCGTCCTCGTCGGGATACGGTCCCTTGCGGCCGAAGATCTGCGCTTGCACCACCCGGCGTGTTAGATCGAGCGCCTCCTCGGTGCGACCGGCCTTGAACAAGACCCGCAGGGCATAGTAGGTCTCGCGGCCCCATTCGGTCGGGCGGGTGGATTCGGCCAGGATGTCGGCGCCCTGCAGGCGGTGCGGCCAGAGTTTGCTAGACAGCAGGGCAGCCACCGTGGCGTCCTTGCGCTCGGTGATGCCCATGGCCAACGGCAGCAGGATCCAACCGCGCAGGGTGGTGTTCTCCCTGTAGTAACGATAGGTGTTGAAGCCCTCGACCTCCGCGCCAAAATACGCTTCGATGCCCTTGCGCAGGGCGTCGGCGTGCTGGCCGAATTGCGCCGCCACCGGTTTGCCCAAGGCCTGCGCCAGGCGGGCGGCCTGGCGGTAGCCGCCATAGGCGAGCGCGGAGGTGCTGAGGTTGGCTTTCCCCGTCGGATAGCGATCCTCCATTTCGTCGGTCTGTGAGGCGACCACCCCATCGGCGGTGGTGTGGCTGAGGACCGAGGCGGCACTAAATTCTATCAGCGGCCATAGTTCCGCGGCAGCGGCACGATCGCCTTGGAATAGCAAAAATTTAGATAGGCCATAGAGCATCATGGCGTCGTCGCCGCGTTCCTTTTGGGTGAGCCTGAGTGCCGGGCTTTCGAAGGATCCGGGGAATGGGACAATGCCGTGTTGCTGGCAGTGGTCCTGCCAGACGCGATACATGTTCATGCTGGCGCGGTTCAACTCGGGATCACCGAAGAATGGAAACACCGGGCTGGAGTATTCCACCGGGTCATTGGCCCAGATGCCCGGCGAGTAGATCAGACTGCCGTTGTGGGTGATGACACCCTTGATCGTTTCCATCGGACATTCCAGCACATGGAATTTCTGCAAAGCGAAAGCCACATTGAGTTGCGGCTCGGGGGTTTCCAGGCGGCCCGGGCCGCGCCAAGCCGCCTCGGCCACGGCCCGGCGTGCCGCGCGTTCGGCGTTGGTGTCCAACACAATATCCGGGTCGGCAGCCATGCGGGCCTGCACGCTTGAAGTGAAAGTCACATCTTCGCCGGGATTGACCGCAATGGATTGCACGCCCGGGTGATTCAAGACGATGGTGATTTTCTCATCCACGGGATTGACCCTGCGGTTTGCCGCTACAGTCACGGTCACTGGCTTGTCAGTGGTATTGCGCAGTTGCCACTCATCAATGAGCGCGGCCCGGGTCATCGACGGATAGACCGTGCGGGTGATGACCACCCCCGCGCTCACCGGATAGGTCAAGGTCAGCAATCCGTCAAAAGCGACCGATGACGGGAACTCGCATTGCATGAGCTGGTCATTGACCCTCACCTGTGGGGTCGAGTCACGCCCTGAGACAAAGAGGAGCTTATGATTGCTAGAATCGTCCGCGCGCCGCACGTTGTAGAAGCTGGCCTTGTAGGAAAAGCCTGCGACGCGATCCACCTGCACCTGCATCACCAGCTTGCGCCCCTGCATGCACAGTACCAGCGGGTCTTTGGCGTTGCAATCGTGGGTGATGCGGCCGGCCGTGTCCGCGACCCAGAAGTCGCCGGTGGCTGGCTCGGTGGCTGGCTCGGTGGCTGGCTCGGTGGCTGGCTCGGTGGCAGCCCGACAAGGCGCCACGACAGCCGCCATGGCGAAAACCAACAGTGCAAAATGGCATTTCATTGGGGCATGGGGGCGGCAAATTGTCGCTGTGGCCAGCGGGTTTCGCGATTACGGCCTGCAACCGGGCGCCTTTTCAGACAAAGCCAGCCCCCGCCTCAGCGTTGCGGCTGGATCATGAGGTCCTGAATGGCATAGCGCTCGGCGAGGGCGGCTTGGTATTGCGCCAATTGGCCGGGTGTGAGGATGGACCTGAGCCGGTTGAGACGCGCCTCGAGTTGACTCCGCTGGTTTTCGATGAGCTTGGCATGTTGGGCTCTGGGGTCGGCGAGGTTCGGGCTCTCGACGATCAGGCGCAAGGTTTGGATGGATTGTTCGGAGGTGGCTTGGGAACCCAGCGGGAGGATTGAAGAATCAAGCATCAAGGACAGACAGGACGGCAGAGCCGCGAGTTCGGCCGCGGTGGATTGGCGCAGCAACTCCAGGGTTTTGTCGCGCTGCTCGGCGGAAAGGTCGGTGATTTCGGTGAGGTTGCCCAGATCGCGCTGGGCGGCGGCTTCGACCCGGTTGTCCGTTTCGCGTTTGCGAAGATCCGCAAAGGCCGTGGCTTGTTCAGGCGTGAGCAGGGAGGCGATGGCCTTTTCCAGGGCACTGCCACCGCTGACAAGCACTTCGAAGGTTTGCTGGGGGCTTTGCGGCTCCCCGGCCTCCTTGGGAACAAACATCTTCTCATTGGCCGCGATGGCTTTTTTTAACTCCGCCTGCTGCGCCGCGGACAGACCGATCACCTCGGTAAAGCGCTGCATTTTCGCGGCGACCCTGGCTTCGGCCAATTGCTTGCCACGCTCCGCCACATCGGTGAGCGGCTGGACGGGCGGCTTTATGCTAACAGGCCCGGGAACAATGGGGTCGGCATTGGCGCTTTGAGGGGAGGTGGCCGGCGGACGGGCGGGCGTGGCTTTCTTTGGCGGCGTGGCGGCGGCCGGGGCGGGATTGGCCGCCGGCTTGAGCAACCAGCCACAGCCAAAACCAACGAGGACGGCGAGAACCGGGGTAACAAGAGAAGGTTTCATGCGAAGTGAAAGGTAAACGCCGCTGTGGCGGGTTTTGATGTGAAAAACTTCACGCGTTGCGGATTTGGCGGATGGCTGCGGCCATGTCGTCCGCCCCAAAGGTGGCCGAACCCGCCACCATCACGTTCGCTCCCGCCGCGGCACAGCGCGCCGCCGTGACCGGATCAATCCCGCCATCGACTTGGATATGGAAGTCCAGACCGCGCCCGGCTCGCAAGGCGGCGGCAGCTTGGATTTTTTCCAACACGGCCGGCATGAACGCCTGACCGCCGAATCCCGGCACCACCGTCATGCACAGCAACAGGTCGATTTGGTCCAGATAGGGCAGCGCGGCCTCCACGGGCGTGGCGGGATTGAGGGCCAACCCGGCTTGAAGGCCGGCCTGGCGGATACGCCGCAGCGTTTGCGCGACCTCATGCGGGGCCTCCACGTGCACCGTGATCCCATCGGCACCCGCCGCCACAAAGCGCGGCAGATAGTGGTCCGGCCGCGTGATCATCAGGTGCACATCCAGGAAAATACCGCTGTTGCCACGGACACTTTGGATGAGCACCGGACCAAATGAAATGTTGTCCACAAAATGGCCGTCCATCACATCAAGGTGCAACCAGTCCCCACCGCCGCCGCTGGCCCGCGCCACTTCGTCCCCGATCTTGGAAAAATCCGCAGCAATCAGGGAGGGCGCGACGATACGCTTGTCGAATTTCATGGGCGGCACGCCGCAGATTTGAGCCGCGATCCGCACTGCTGACAATCTAACATTATCCGGGCGCGCCGGGCAGGGCGGATCGGCCCAAGACCCCACCACCCGCTTTGTTGGGGTGGCTCGGGGATTTTGAACCACTGAGAAGACTGATGACCACTGAAACCACTGATTTTGGATTTGGGCAGGAAGATCCCATCCAAACCCCCTTCGCGTCTTCGTGCCTTCGTGTGAGACTCATCCAAATCCCTCAGTGACCTCAGTGGAATCAGTTCTTTTCAGTGGTCATCTTGCTCCGCCGCGCCCCAAGAATTTCCTCACACGAAGCCACGAAGCCACACGAAGGAAGACCCCAACTCCGCATATCCATTCACATCTTGCGCATATCCTACCTTCCGCTTCCGCCTTCCGCCCAATCGATTCCTGCACTATTTGCATTTTCCATTTTTTTACCTTTGACAGGTCCCCGCTTTTTGCATTTTTTGCTTCGTATTTTGTTCGCCCCCTCCGCCCAGCGCCAATCCCCCTCCCTCCCTGCGTTTCGAATTTCATACTTAAAATTTAGAATTTCCTCCCACCCCTATGAAAACTCCCCGCTTCTCCCACGCTTCCTCGTTCGCTGTCGCTGTCGCTACTTTGCTTGCTGCGCAGATGGCTTGGGCGGACATAAAATGGATTGGAGGAGCAACTGGGACCTGGAGCACTGGTTCTAGCTGGGATGGGGGTGTACCGAGCGATACTGACAACATTTATTTCAATTCAGTTTCTACAGTAACACTTAGCCTCGACGATTTATTCGGAATACAGAACATAGATTTTCTAGGGACTTATGCTTCTGTCACGATTGCCGGAATGACCTTAACCCTTAACGGTTTGATATCGAACACGGGGAATCTGGGGCATAATTTCACAAATACCGTAAAACTATCTGGTGGAAATCACGAAATAAATACTGGTTCTGGTAGTTTGCTTTTCATAGCCGGTAACGCATTAACAGGGGCAGGCAGTATTGAGAAAACGGGCACAGGCACAATGTATCTGGCCGCAACAGACTATTCGGGAGAGACTCTCCTCACGGAGGGGACTCTCGAGCTGGATTCAAAATATTCTCTTGCTGGATCAACCTTGAATACGGGGGCATCCGGCACTCGATCTGTTGTGTTTAAGGCAGCAGGGAACTCAGCGGGGCTATATACCATCGGGGGGTTGGCAGGATCCCTCGATTTAACGGTTAGCAGCTTGACCACTGTTAGCGGATCATCTGGCAATAGAGATCTATCGGTAGGTGCCAACGGCTCGACCACAACCTACAGTGGTATCCTTTCTGGAGATTGTGATTTTGCTAAGGTAGGTACTGGTACTCTAACATTTTCTGGAGCCAATGCATACACTGGGATTACAACTCTTACCGGAGGTAAGTTATCCGTAGGCACTATAGGAGACGGTGGAGTAGCAGGTAATCTTGGACAAGCGTCCAACACGGCGACCAATCTCGTATTCAATGGCGGCACACTGCAATATACTGGCGGTACAGCCTCAACTGACCGTTCTTTCGTGATCAACACGGGAAAGACGGCCACCATTGAGGTTTACACAAGCACCAGCAATCTGACCATTTCAGGAGCGAGCACTTCGACCACCGGGGCTCTCACCAAGTCTG